>JBIIVW010000294.1:0-4185 GCA_044339205.1 Rhodoferax sp.
GATTACTACAACGCCCGCGGCCCCCAATTCAGGCGCGGAGGCTACATTCCGTATGAGTACCGCAGTCGCCAGTACGTCGTGACACAGTACGCACCCTACCGCCTGAGCCCTCCCCCGCGCGGCCACCAATGGGTGCAGGTGGGCAGCGACTACGTACTCATTGCCATCGCCACGGGCCTGATCGCCAACATCATTTTGAACAATTGATAATCGCCGGATGAATCATCCGGCCCCTCCTTCGCCCGGCGCGCGCCCCCCGGGCTCGCGCTTGGTCCTGTTCAACAAACCCTATGGGGTGTTGAGCCAGTTCACGCCCGAGGGTCGGTGGCGCGGGCTGAGCGACTTCATCAACATCCCGGGTGTTTACGTCGCCGGCCGCCTGGATGCCGACAGTGAAGGCCTGCTGCTGCTGACCAACGACGGCAAACTGCAGGCCCACATTGCCGACCCCCGCCACAAGATGGAAAAGACCTATTGGGTGCAAGTGGAAGGTGAGCCCAGCGAAGCGGCGCTGCAAGCCCTGCGCCAGGGCGTGCAACTCAACGACGGACTAACCCGGCCGGCACGGGCAGAGCGGATGGCGCCTCCACCGATCCTGTGGGACCGCGAGCCTCCGGTGCGGGTGCGCCAGGCCATTCCCACCTCCTGGGTGGCGCTGACCCTCTCCGAGGGGCGCAACCGCCAGGTGCGGCGCATGACCGCTGCAGTGGGTTTTCCGACCCTGCGACTGATCCGGGCGGCCATTGGCCCTCACACCTTGCAGGGGTTGGCGCCCGGCACCAGCCGGGGCTAATTGGCCGAGACGCCGACCCAATACGGGGCCCAGCCCTGTGCAACTCTTCCTGTATCTCCGTATCTTCAGAAAAGGACTCATCTTGAAACTCGCAACCGCTCGCCTGGCTCACCTCTCTCTGACCCTGGCTGCCGCATTGGCAATGACTCTGGCAGGCTGCTCCAAACAGGACGCGCCGAACTCAAGCGCCAGCCCGGCCACCAAGGCAGCCCTGCCAGCGCAGCCCTTTGAGGCCGTGGCGGCCCAGGGCAAGGGGTTTACCGTAGGCGCCATGATGGCTGCCAACACGGCCTATGTGCTGTTTGATCCGCAGTGCCCGCATTGCGGCCACCTGTGGAATGCCTCCCTGCCCCTGCATGGCAAGGTCAAATTTGTGTGGGTGCCTGTCACGCTGATGAATGCCAAGAGCGGACCTCAGGGTGCCACCTTGCTGGCTGCGGCTGACCCGGCCGCCCTGATGACCGAACATGAAAAATCGCTTCTGGCGGGCACCGGTGGCATTTCTGCCTCGGCCAGCATAGCGCCCGAGTTGGAACAAGCCCTGAAAAACAACACGGCGTTGTTCAACAGCCTCAAGGTGGAGTCCGTGCCCTACATCCTGGCCAGGAACCAGCAAACCGGCAACGTGGTGACACACAACGGCGCCATGGATACAGCCGCGCTCGGCAATTTTCTGGGGTTAACCCAGCCGTAACGACTGCGCTTTGCACACGATTGACATGCCATTCCTCTCTACCGAACCACACTCTCCCTCTGCAACCGACGCGCAGACGCTGGAGCGGGCACGCATGCTCGACACGCTGGTCAACAACCTGCAAGGCATGGCCTACCGGTGTCGAAATGACGCCCAGTGGCGCATGGTCTTTGTCAGCCAGGGTTGCCTGGAACTCACCGGCTACACCCCGCAAGAGCTGATGCAAGGCGAGTTGATGACTTGGGAGGCCCTGACGTGTGAAATGGACAGATCCGTCGTGAGGGAGTGCATTGACGAGGCGATCCGAAGCGGCCAGCGGTTTTCAGTCCGCTATCGGATCAGCACCCGCTCGGGCCACGAGAAATGGGTTTCAGAGCGCGGCGTGAGCCTGCAGGACGAGGTGGGTCAAACTTTCATTGAGGGCTTTGTCGAGGACATCACCGCCCAAAGAGGCATGTTGCTGGCGCAAGAGCAGGCCGAATCCCGCTACCTCCAAATCTTTCAGCATGCCTCAGAGGGCATTTTCCAGACTACCGCAGACGGACACTATTTGGCGGCCAACCCGGCGCTGGCCAAGATTTATGGCTACGCCACCGCACAAGAGCTGATGCGGGACCTGTCGGACCTCGGCCAGCGCCTGTACGTAGAGGCCAGCCAGCGCCGGGTGTTTCAACGTCTGATGGAAACCCACAACGAGGTGCTCAATTTTGAGTCCGAGGTGGTTCGTCGTGATGGCACACGCATCTGGATTTCAGAAAACGCCCACACCGTGCACGGCCCGCAGGGCGAATTCATTTGCTACGAGGGCACGGTGCAGGACATCACCGAGCGAAAGCAGCATCAGGCCCAACTGGAGCGCCAGGCAAACCATGATTTGCTGACCGGATTACCCAACCGGACCCTGCTGGGTGACCGCATCGAGCAGGGCATGGCCCACGCCACCCGCATGGGCTACTACCTGGCGGTGGTGTTCATTGACCTGGACAACTTCAAGTTCATCAACGACAGCCTGGGGCACGCCGCAGGCGACGATTTGCTCAAGGAAGTGGCGGTACGCCTGAGCGACTGCCTGCGCAGCTCGGACACCGTGGCGCGGCTGGGAGGGGATGAGTTTGTGTTGATCATCAACGACCATTACCAGATCAGCACGGTGATTTCCTTGCTGGTGCGGGTGATGCAGGAGATCTGCCGCCCGGTCAGCCTCGCCGGGCGGGAGTTTCATGTGGGAGCCAGCCTGGGCGTGGCGATGTACCCGGAAGATGGCGACGACGCGCAGAGCCTGCTCAAGCACGCCGATGTCGCCATGTACTGCGCCAAAGACCGTGGACGCAACAACTTTCAGTTCTTTACCCGCGAACTCAATCGACTCGCCGATGAGCGCCTGAACATCGAGTCGGCCATGCGCACGGCGCTGGAGCGAGATGAATTCGAGGTGCACTACCAGCCCAAGGTGGACCACCTGAGGCGCATCGTCGGGGTCGAGGCGCTGGCGCGATGGTTTCACCCCGAACTCGGCGCCATTGGCCCGGACAAATTTATTCCCATTGCCGAAGAAACCGGCCTGATCGGACCGCTGACCACCGCTATTCTGCGCCATGCCTTTGCCTGTGCGCACGCCTGGAATCACCAGCGTGAAGTGCCGCTGCGCATGGCTGTGAACCTGTCGCCCAAGTTGTTCCTGAACAGCGACATCGTGGATCACGTGGCCAGCCTTTTGAGGGAGGCCAACCTGCCTGCCTGCCAGGTCGAACTGGAGATCACGGAGACCGTGTTTCTGGGGGACGGTGAGCGCGCGGTGGGCATCCTCAGCGCGTTCAAAGCGCTGGGTGTTCACCTGGCCATGGATGACTTTGGCACCGGATACTCTTCCCTGAGCTACCTGCGGCGGTTTCCGCTGGACATCATCAAGATCGACCGCTCGCTGGTGACCGGGCTGGAGCACGAAGAAAACGTGGCCATGATCGCGCGCGCCGTGATTTCGCTGGGCCAAAGCCTGCGCAAAACCGTGGTGGCCGAAGGGGTCGAAAACCAGGCCCAATTTGATTTTTTGCGTCTTCAGGGATGTGACGAATTTCAAGGCTACCTGCTATCCAGGCCCCTGCCAGAGGCCGGGTTCGCACGCCTGCTGGCGGCGGGCGACATCCTTGCGAAGGCGCCTACCGGCGCGCCATGACAACCGCCCAATGGTTTCTGCTGGTCGGTGGCCTGCTGCTGGTGATGGGGCTGACCACCACCGCCCTCAAGCGTGCGCCGGTCACCACCGCCATCGTTTATCTGGTAGTGGGTTTGCTGGTGGGCCCCAGCGGGCTCGATGCGTTTCACTTCAACCCCCTGAAACAGTCGGCCTTGCTGGAGGTACTGACTGAAATCGCGGTGCTGATCTCGCTGTTTTCTGCGGGCATCAAGATGCCCGCGCCGTTCAGTCTGAACCGCTGGCGCGCACCCATTTTATTGGCCACCGTCTCCATGACAGTCACCGTGGCACTCGTGGCCGCGTTCTCACACTTTGTGCTGGGGCTGCCTTGGGGCGCTGGGGTGTTGCTCGGCGCCATCGTGGCACCCACCGACCCAGTGCTGGCCACAGACGTGCAAATCCGCCACCCCGGCGACCGGGACCAACTGCGCTTCACATTGACGTCAGAGGCTGGCATGAACGACGGCAGTGCGTTTCCGTTTGTGCTGCTGGGGCTGGGTTTAC
>JBIIVW010000395.1:0-4184 GCA_044339205.1 Rhodoferax sp.
GGGAAATCTTCAGCGATGCCAAAATCGATATGCTAAATCATTGGGAATCAATGGCTTACGAAACGGCAAAAAAAGCCTTTTTTAAGCAATAAGTCCTTGTTTCCTATGCGTGGATTTCAGACCCTAAGCGCGCCCTATGTCAGAGATTCCCAACGAGCCAGAAAAAGCCCAAACGCAGGTCGGAGCCGAGCAAGAATACAATGCCGGACAGATTGATAAACTCGAAGGTCTGGAGGCGGTTCGCAAGCGCCCGGGCATGTATATCGGAGATCCGGACGAGCGCGGTTTGCATCACTGCGTGTTCGAAGTTCTGGATAACTCGATCGATGAACATCTTGCCGGCTACTGCTCCAAAATCAAAGTGGCGATTCATGTGGATGGATCCATTTCTATTTCCGACAACGGCCGCGGTATCCCGGTGGACATGCATCCGAAGTTCGGAATTCCCGCAGTGGAGCTGGTTCTAACAAATCTCCACGCCGGCGGAAAATTCGGTCAGGGCGCATACAAATATTCCGGCGGTCTCCACGGAGTTGGCGCGAAATGTGTCAACGCTCTCTCCGATTGGTTCCGTGCCGATATCACCCGTGATGGCAAAGTCCACCGCATTGCTTTCGAGCGTGGAAAAACCACGGAACAACTGCACGTGGTCGGTGAAGCGGATCCCAAGAAAACCGGCACCGCGATCACATTCTATCCTGACGCCACGATTTTCGTCGATACGATCGTTTTCCAATTCGACCGACTCGCAACACGCCTTCGGGAACTGGCGTTTCTTAACCCGGGCCTGACCATCGAGCTGGATGACGAGCGCCCGGAATCTGCGAAAAAGACCTCGTTTTTCTACAAGGACGGCATCGTTGAATTTGTTGCTCAGCTTTGCGAAAACAAAAACGTCGTTCACGAGTCACCTGTCATTATCAATGGCAAACGCGAGATCGATCTCGATTACGATGGCAAGCAGACGAAAGAAGACGTCTTCGCCGATGTGGTTTTCCAATACAACGATTCCTACAACGATCAGATTCTCTGCTTCGCAAACAGCATTCCGAACGCCGACGGCGGAACGCACCTCACCGGATTCCGCACCGCGCTCACGCGCGCGATCAATGCCTACGCCAAGACCAACAAGATTCTCAAAGACAAGGATCCCGCGCTCTCCGGTGACGATGTGCGCGAAGGTCTCGTGTGTGTCATCTCTGTGAAGATGCCCAGCCCGCGCTTCTCTTCCCAAACAAAGGGAAAACTGGTTAACTCCGAGATCGAAGGCGTTGTTTCATCGATTGTTTACGAAGGGCTGAATACCTATTTTGAGGAAAATCCATCACTTGCCCGCAAGATCATCGAGAAATCGGTCAACGCCGCCCGTGCGCGTGAAGCCGCCCGCAAGGCGCGCGAGACCGTCCGTAAATCCGCCCTCTCCGGCGGTGGTTTGCCCGGTAAACTCGCTGACTGTTCAGAGCGTGACCCTGCGAAATCCGAGCTCTATATTGTCGAAGGAGACTCCGCCGGCGGTTCCGCCAAACAGGGCCGTGACCGACGGACTCAGGCGATCCTTCCCCTGCGCGGAAAAGTCATCAACGTGGAGAAGGCCCGCCTCCACCGCGCGCTGCAGAACAAGGAGATTCAATCCATGATCACCGCGATCGGCGCGGGCATCGGCGAGGGAGATCAGGACGGGGCGTTCAATATCGAAAAAGTCCGCTATCACAAAATCGTCATCATGACCGATGCCGATGTGGACGGCTCCCACATCCGCACACTTCTGCTGACTTTCTTCTGCCGCCACATGCCGGAGCTTGTGAAAAAAGGCTACCTCTATATCGCCCAGCCTCCGCTGTATTTGGTGACTCGGAAAAAACGCTCCGAGTATGTTCAGGACAATGACGAGCTGAACAAGATCCTCATCGATCTCGGTGCCGGTGAAGTGGTTCTCCGCACGTTTGACAAATCCCGCACGTTTTCCGCAGAAGAACTCAAAGGTATTTTGGAGAGTCTCTCTTCCCTGTCCCGTTTTCAAAAGGCGATCGAAGGCAATGGCGGAAATTTCCAGCAATACCTCGCCGCCCGTCGCGCCGACAGCCATCTGCCAGAATACATGGTCCGCATTCGTGAGGGCAACCAGGAATCGGTTCTCTATTTTGCCGACGAATCCTCACTTTCAACCTACGCCGCAGAAAACCGTGACCTCGGTCTTTTCGACGAGCAACTCACCGAAGAGGAGCTTGCCGCCGTCACCGGGCCTTCACGTCGCGCCGTTCTCCATGAACTGCACGAATCACATGCGATCACGAAAATCTTCGCGCGCCTCAACGAGTTGGGAATCGATACCAAGACCTTTTACTCGATGGATGAGCCGATCTTCGAAATCCTTGAAGGCGAGGGAGAAAAGAAAACCATGACCCCGATCTTTGTGGTTTCTGAAATTCTCGCAAAAGTTCTCGAGATTTCCGCCAAGGGAGTTCAGATCAAACGATTCAAAGGACTCGGTGAAATGAATGCCAAGCAGCTTTTCGCCACGACCATGGATCCGGAAACCCGCCAGTTTCTCCGCGTTCGTTATGACGATGAGAACAAGCTGGAAGCGGATACCATGTTCGATGTCCTGATGGGAGATGTGGTCGAACCCCGTAAACGCTTCATCGAAGACAACGCCCTCAACGTGCGCAACCTCGATGTCTAATTCCCTTTTTTACCCTTAGATTTCTTTTTCCCATGAGCAACGATTCCATCAAGCCTATCAACGTCGCAGACGAGCTCTCCCAGTCATTCTTGGAGTATTCCATGTCGGTGATTATTTCACGGGCATTGCCTGACGTCCGTGACGGCCTCAAACCCTCCCAGCGCCGCGTGCTTTACGCGATGCGCCAGCTCGGCGTAACCCCTTCCAAATCCCATGTGAAGTGCGCGAAAATCGTCGGTGAGACGATGGGTAATTATCACCCGCACGGAGATTCCTCGATCTACTCGACTCTCGTCAATATGGGCCAACCATGGTCCATGCGCGAGCTGATCGTGGATGGACAGGGTAACTTCGGTTCGGTTGAAGGCGACGCTCCTGCTTCCATGCGTTACACCGAGGCCCGCCTCCACCCGCTGGGCATGGCGATGATGGATGATCTCGATAAAGATACGGTCGATTTCGTTCCGAACTACGACGGTACTCTTCAGGAACCCTCGGTGATGCCCTCCGCGTTCCCGAATTTCCTGGTCAACGGCGGAACCGGTATCGCCGTGGGCATGGCGACGAACCTCGCCCCGCACAACCTTGGCGAAGTCATCGACGGGATCTGCGCGATGATCAATGATCCAAACATCGATCTGCCTGGCTTGATGCAATACATCAAAGGTCCGGATTTCCCTGTCGCCTGTGAAATCCGCGGCATCCGCGGCATTCAAGATTATTTCAGCACAGGGCGTGGTTCAATGCGCCTTCGAGGGAAAGTCGAGATCGAGGAAAACGAAAACGGCAAGTCGATGATCATCATCCGCGAGGTCCCTTATGGAGTGAACCGCGCCGTTCTTCAGACACGTATCGCGGAGCTGGTGAACGAGAAAATTCTAACAGGTATCTCCGGTATGCGGGACCTCTCCGATGAGGAAACCCGTATTGAGATCGAACTGAAACGCGACGCGCGCCCGCAGGTCGTCGTCAACCAGCTCTTCAAGCTCACCGCGCTGGAGACGTCTTTCAGTGTCAACATGTTGGCAATTCACGAGAAGCGGCCCAAACAGCTCTCCCTAAAGGAAGCGATTGATTGCTATATCGAGCACCGCCGCGAGGTCGTCATCCGTCGCACCCGATATCTTCTCGGTAAAGCCGAAGAGCGCGCCGAACTGCTCGAGGCCTATCTGCTCGCGCTCGGCCACCTCGATGATTTTATCAAGATCATTCGCGATTCCAAAAACCGCGACGAAGCCCGTGAGCGCCTTGCCGCCTACGAATTTTCCGCCAAAACCGCAGAAGGACTCGGTATCCTGCTCCGTTCACAAGCCGCCGTGCAGGGAGACAAATATGTTTTCTCCGAGCGCCAAGTGAACGCGATCCTTGAACTTCGTCTCTATCAGCTCACCGGACTCGAGCGCGATAAAATCAAAGCTGAATACGATGGCATCCTCGTTGAAATCACCGATTTTCTCGACATCCTCGCTCGTGAAGAGCGCGTGCTCACCATCATCAAGGA
>JBIIVW010000006.1:0-42713 GCA_044339205.1 Rhodoferax sp.
CAAGCTTCTTGCGCCCGGTTTTTTGTTGCCATTTTTCAGGCGCGACATGAACCGGCCAGGCCAAGCGCTCATCTGTTCAACAACAGCTTTTTGGAGCCTGTGCCATGGAAATTTTTGATTACGACAATATTCTCTTGCTGCCCCGCAAATGCCGCGTGGAGAGCCGCTCGGAGTGCGACGCCAGCGTCGAACTTGGCCCCCGCCGCTTTCGCATCCCGGTGGTCCCCGCCAACATGAAAACCGTGGTGAACGAGTCCATTTGTGTCTGGCTGGCTCAAAACGGCTACTTTTATGTGATGCACCGTTTCGACCTGGACAACGTGCAGTTTGTCAAAGACATGAAGGCCAAAGGCCTCTATGCATCCATCTCGCTTGGCGTCAAAAAGCCGGACTACGACACCGTGGATCAGCTGGCCGCCCTGGGCTTGACACCCGAGTACGTGACCATCGACATCGCCCACGGCCATGCCGACAGCGTGAAGAACATGATCGGCTACCTCAAGGAAAAAATGCCGCCCACGTTCATCATTGCCGGCAACGTGGCCACCCCCGAGGCGGTGATTGACCTGGAAAACTGGGGCGCGGACGCCACCAAGGTCGGCATCGGCCCCGGCAAGGTTTGCATCACCAAGCTCAAAACCGGGTTTGGTACCGGTGGGTGGCAACTAAGCGCGCTCAAGTGGTGTGCCCGTGTAGCCACGAAACCCATCATTGCCGACGGCGGCATCCGTGAGCATGGAGACATTGCCAAGTCCGTCCGCTTTGGCGCCACCATGGTCATGATTGGTTCCATGCTCGCAGGCCATGAAGAAAGCCCGGGCCAGACCGTCGAAGTCGATGGCAAGCTGTTCAAGGAGTACTACGGCTCGGCCAGCGACTTCAACAAGGGCGAATACAAGCACGTGGAGGGCAAGCGCATTCTGGAGCCCATCAAAGGCAAGCTGCTGGAGACCATGATCGAAATGGAGCAAGACATCCAGAGCTCCATCAGCTACTCCGGTGGAAAAAAGCTAATGGACATCCGCAAGGTGAACTATGTCACCCTGGGTGGCGACAACGCAGGAGAACACCTGCTGATGTAGGGTCCCGTCCTGGACGCTGGCTCGCTAGTCGAACAAGGCAGCACGGGTCAACTCATTCAGCCGATGACCCGGCTGAATGAGCGCTTCCAGAATGCTGAAGTGGTTGAGGCCCGGCAGCACCTCGGCCACGGGCACCGCCTTGTGACCCCAGGCCTGCTGGATCAAGGCGTTGTGCTCCATGAATGCGGCACTCTCCTCGCCCCCGGCCACGCTGCACAACACCCCTCGCCCACCAGTCACCTTGGGCGCAGGAAGCCATGCCGGACTCGCCTTTTTCGCCTGAACTGGCGTGAGTTTGAGTGAGTCCCTTAAAAAGGGCGTGCGCCGAATGGATTCGAGCTCGTACAACCCTGAAATCGACACGGCGTTTTTAATCAACCGGGCTGGCAAATCCTTACCCACAGCCTTCCAGACACAGGTCAGCAACATCGCCGCCAAGTGACCGCCTGCAGAGTGGCCCACCAGGGTGATGCGCCGAGGATCGCCTCCGAATTCGGCAATATTCCGATACGTCCACGCCACGGCCTGAACCATTTGCAGGGTGATCTGGGGAATGGTCACCGCAGGACACAAAGCGTAGTTTGGCATGACCACGCACGCCCCGGCTTCTGTGAACGCTGGCGCAATAAAAGAGTGATCCGCTTTGTCCAGGGAACGCCAGTAGCCACCGTGTAAAAACACCAGCACGGGTGCCTTCGCCTGCTTGTCACTGGCACTAAAGATATCCAGCATCTCGCTGGCATCAGGCCCGTAGGGCACATCAAGTTCGCACGACAAGGTCTCGCGGGCGATTGCCGAGGCCGCCTGCCAGCGCGAGAAATAATCGGCAAAATCCGGTACCAGCGCGCGGTTGTTGTAAAGGCTGTCCAGGGTGTGGCCGTCTTTGGGTTTCATTCAGTGTTTCCGGTAAAGGGTGGCGAGCAAATCTAAGCGCATGGTAGTCCAGCCGTCAGTGCTTCGTCAGCAAACCGAGCCCGCCCGGGCGCCAGACTGGCCCGCAACGCTGTATTCTTTTGCTTTTGGGAGTCAGCATGGAAATTGCAGTACTGGGCACCGGGCCGATGGGGTCCGCCATTGTGAGACGCCTGTGCGAGGCGGGCCATTCGGTCCACGTCTGGAACCGGACACGCCACAAAGCCGAGCGGCTAACGCCCTTTGGCGCCGTGGTCCATGCCCGAGCCACCGAGGCAGTGCGATCGGCCGAATTTATATTGTGTGTTCTGGCAGACGGCAAGGCGGTGGAAGAAGTTCTATTTTCTGGTGGCCTGGATCGGGCTGTCCGGTCTGACGCTATCGTGATCGACATGACATCGACCCAACCGGCTCAAGCGCGCGACCATGCTGCGCGACTGAGTGAACTCGGGCTCGTCCATCTTGACGCCCCCATGTCGGGCGGAGCGCACGGGGTGGAGCAAGGCACGCTGGCCATCATGGTGGGAGGCAAGTCTGCGGCGTTCGAGCGCGCCCAGGCGGTTTTCAAGATCTTTGGCCATGCTACCCACGTCGGCCCCAACGGTACTGGTCAATTGGCCAAGTTGGCAAACCAGATGATCGTAGGCATCACCATTGGCGCGGTAGCCGAGGCCCTGCTGATGTGCGAGAAGGGTGGCGCCAGCATGGCCAAGGTCAAGGAGGCCATGGCCGGTGGCTTTGCTGACAGCCGCGTCTTGCAAGTTCACGGACAACGCATGATTGACCGTGACTTCTCGCCTCATGGAAGCATGGCCGTGCAACTGAAAGATTTACGCAATGCGCTGAGTACGGCCGCGGAAATCGGTTTTGATGCCCCGGTCACACGAATTTTTGAAAAACTTTACAGTGGCGGTGTCGATGACGGCTTGGCCGATCTGGACCATGCAGGACTTTTTGTTGCCATGGCCAGCCACAACGCCATGAGTTGAGAAAAGGCCTGCTAAACTATGAGGCTTGCTGAAACTAAATATTTCAGTCGACCATTTTAAAAAGTGGGTTCTTAGCTCAGTTGGTAGAGCAGCGGACTTTTAATCCGTTTGTCGTGGGTTCGACCCCCGCAGGACCCACCACTACAAGTAAAGGCTTGCTACTTTCATAAGTGGCAAGCCTTTTCTCTTTGTGCTTCTGAAAACTATTCACCGCCTATGCAGATGCGGCGATCACTGCATAGCTTAAAACAATTGCCCATAAAAAAAGCGTTCTAGTCAAAAACTAGAACGCTTTAATATTTTGGTTGCGCGAGTAGGATTTGAACCTACGACCTTTGGGTTATGAGCCCAACGAGCTACCAGGCTGCTCCATCGCGCGTCATTGTCTCTATCATACCATTGAAGACGACTCAAGCTTGATCTGTTTGGGTCGACTTGGCTTTTAGCGGGATTTCTTTGCCTTCGCTGCAGGCGAGACTGACGCAACAGCCGCTGCGCCCTTTTCCATCGCGGCTTCGAGGTTGCTTTCAACGGTGGAGGCAGCTGATTTCAGGTTCTTGGCCACGGAAGCGAAAGCTTCTGGTGCGGGATGCGCTTTTTCGACCGCATCGATCGTGCTGTGAAACTGACCGAAACTCAGGGACGTTGCGTCCTTCAGGTTCTTGGCAAACATGGCCATTCCTGCTTCGGCCGATGCCTTCATGATTTCAAAAGCAGCCTGTGGGTCCTTGATGCCCTTGATGGACTCGACGGTTTCAGCAATAGCGGCTTGCGCCTCTTGGGCTTGGTGTTGAGCCAAATCAGCCCAGGCCTTCAGGTTTTCTTGCGCGGGCTTGATCGCATCTTCCATGCCGGCCGGATTGAATTTTGGCGCAGCGTCCGACAGGGTTTTAGCGATGGCTTCGAAGGGGGTGTTCTTGAACATGTGATGACCTTTGATATAAAAATGTTGCAGTGCAGCAATTATCAACTGAATAAGCCGACTGTGCCTAATAAAAGTATGACCGTACCCCAATTAGGGTTGCAGCTCTACACGCCCGAGCATCATCCAGTGGGCGCCGCCCAAGGATAATTGGCCACATGAGAATCAATTTAGTGACCCCTTTTGCGGATAAGGACCAAGCCAAAGCACTGGGCGCACGCTGGGATCCGGTTACCAAAAACTGGTACATCGTCGATGTGGCGGACTTGACACCCTTCGCGCGCTGGATTCCAAATGCGGCAGGCGCAGGCGCGGCAGTCCGAACGCCCGCACCAAGTCAGCCCAGGCAGGTTGTCCCTCATTGTGGGTGCGCAGTTCTGCCATGGGATGATTGCACCCACACAACTTTTTCAGGGGCTTGACCATGGGTATGGAAATCGAGCGCAAGTTCAAACTCAAATCTACTTCGATCCTGGAAGGTCGGTCTGGAAGTTACTTTTTGCAGGCCTATCTGGCGAAGGGGGCCGTTCTGCTGAGAGTCCGGGTGTCGACCGACAAAGCGTGGCTCACCTTGAAAGGTCAGCCAGTGAGCACAATGAGCCGACCCGAATGGGAATACGAAATCCCGGTGATTGATGCCAAAGAGATGGCCAAACAACCTGGTGCCTATGGACTCGAGAAAACGAGGTATTTCATTGAGCACCTGGGCCATACCTTCGAGGTGGACCGTTACCACGGCGGTCTGGAAGGCCTGTACACCGTTGAGGTGGAAATGGATTCGGAATCGACCCTGGTCACACTGCCGGATTGGGTCGGCGAGGAACTCACGGGTAACCGGGCGTGGGACAACGAAAGCCTGGCCCGCAACGGCTGGCCCGCCTGACATGGTCGGTGCCCAAGCCTTTACAGGGCTTTGGCGCGACGATTTTTTGGTTTTTGACCGCTTTCACTGCTTGCGGCCTTCTTGGTTAGGACTTGCTTTTCCTTGTTGCACTGATCAAGTGACAACAAGGTATCCACATAGGATGTAAATCGGCTGAGATAGTCGGGCGAGATGTCTCGCATTGTTGCAAGTGACCTGAGCACCAACATATGAGAGTTGATGGGCCCGGCATTCTTTGGGGCGTTATCGAGTTCCTGTGTGACCCGCTTGCCGACGCTGAGTTTGGACCAGGTGTCTCGGAAAAATTGTGTGGTTTGGAGCTCGGAACCCAGGCCGGTCGCGCTGTCAGAGCCGGCATCCACGTCGCTCACTGAACGCTGGGCCAGGTGGCGAGTCAGATCACCCAAAGACACGCGATTGGCGCTGTTTTTCAGGTTAGCCATGCGTTGCCTCACGGCCTTGAAATCACCGCCCTGAAACAAGCGCTGCAGATCAGCAGCGGCATCCGGATGGTTCCGCACGATGCGAGCAACGGCATCCTGGGTCTCGCCTTGTGCTCGCTCAAACCGATCCTTGTAAGCAGCCAGTGCATGCGCCAGCTTGGCATCCAGCAGACGCTTGACCGGGGCCGGATGACTGACCGCACGCTGGGCCAGCACCTGCAAATAATGCAGTCGCACAGCATCGAAATGCCCCGCACCCGCCAGGCGCAGGGATTCAAACAGAGAGCTGAAATCAACAAACTGATCTGCCCGCGAATGATGAACCCGGCTGGCTTCAGCCCCGGTCATGGCGCGGCAGTCTTCGAAGGGCCGGTTTTGGGCACAGGCGCCATTTCAACCCGCCTGTTTTGAGCCCGAGCGGCCTCATCGGTGTTCGGGGTGATCGGCTGCTCGGCACCAAAAGCGGCTGCAAAGACCATGTTGGAGGGCATGCCTTCATCTATCAAGGCACGCGTCACCGTCAATGCGCGCTGGGCTGACAGCTCCCAGTTGTCTTCAAAACGGTGATTGCCACCCCGAATCGACCGATCATCGGTAAAGCCGCTCACCATCAGCAGTTCATCGCGCGCTGTCAAATACGCTCGCAGCGGGGTGACCAAACTACTCAAGAGCTGCCGGCCTTCAGGTTGCAATTGGTCGGAGTTCAATGAAAACAAGACGCGGCCACTGATGCCAATGCGGCCATTGTTCAAAGTGATTCGTCCGGTAGCCAGCGGAATCGCCAACGCGGCCTCCAGGGTGATACGACGCTGCTCTTCCATCTGGCGCTTTTTGACTTCAACTTCCAGATGCGTGGCCAACTCAAACTGAACCACCAGAACCCCCACCAGGAGCAAAACAAAAGCCCCCAGCAGACCTGACATCAAATCACCAAAAACAGCCCAGACGGGTGCTGTCTGCTCAATCCCTGCGTCCGTGTCTTCCATCAGCTGGCCTCTTCGACAAGCAGCGCTTGCCTGCCCGCAAGCTGGCGGAGTTCTTCAATAATTTCTTTTTGGGACAAGGTGCTGAGGTCAATAATTTCACGTGCCTGTGCGACGTAATAGGCGAGCTGCTCATCGCTTCTCACCATCGACTTATCCAGTGCACCTTCAATGCGCTCCAGGTTGGAGATCAGCTTCTCATTGGCGTCATTGAAGGAGTTGACCGCAAATCCGAAGGCGTCACTCAAGCTTGACACATCCACCGCGCTGCTGGTGACATGGGTCGCAATGTCCGCGAGTTTGGCCGCTTCCAGACCCACGTTGTCCGAGAACTGATTGCCGGCTTGCTGCAGTGCCACGGCCGACGAAGCCACCAGGGAGTCGATCACAGCGCGCTGCTCCACGGACGCATGGTTGATGGAATCAAGCAATGCATTGAGGGTGTCCAGGATACGGCTGCGCTCTTCAAGCAGCTCGTTGTCGCGCGAGACACTGCTCGATATTTGCTGGCGA
Organism: Rhodoferax sp.; assembly: GCA_044339205.1. GTDB lineage: Bacteria > Pseudomonadota > Gammaproteobacteria > Burkholderiales > Burkholderiaceae_C > Rhodoferax. Next base: position 6,728 of record JBIIVW010000006.1, read on the forward strand.
AGTTGGCCAATGACCTCGGCTGCAGCGCGTGGCGCCTCGGAGGCGGTTTGGATGAGCCGCGTGATCGGATCTTCCAGCGCAGTGCCCAGCGTGGTCAGGTGACGGGTCAGCGCCGTCTGTAACTCGCCCAGCCGGTCAACCGCTGCGGCCCCACGCAGGGCTTCATCTTCCCTGAGCGCACCGAGTTCCCCGCGCAACAAGGTGGCGAGCTGGTCCATGCGTTGGCCGTTTTGTTGCAGCCAGTCTGCCTCAGACGCCATGCGGGAGCGAATCAACTCCTCGGAGGACGCCATCAGTCGGGTGATGTCACCCAGTGTCGAGTTGGCACTGCTTCGTGCGTTGTCGGTGATGTCCTGCGCGGTTTGGGTCAGTGTGCTGCAGATCAATGTCTGCTGGGCGTGCGCCTGCTCGCCCGCTTGCTGCCAGGCCTGCTTGAGCGTGGCGGCCGTGGCTTGCATCGAGCTTGTCCAGGCCTCCAGGCGCTGGCGGTCTGCCAAGGCTTGGTCTGCCTGCAAAGTAACGTTAGCCTGATTCACCTCGTTCACGAGCGAGGCCGAGCGTTGCTCGAAGGTGTCCGCAAAGGCCACCAGCGTTTGGCCCACACCACTGACCATGCTGGCACTCGCCTGCTCGTGCTGGAAGAGCACTGCTGTCCAGGTGCGCGCCACAGTGGCCACCGTGGTGTCAAACCTGGCAGACAAGCCTTCAAGCTGCAGTTGCGCCGCGTCGACCATTCGACCGTGCATCAGCGTCGCCTCTGCCGCAATACCTGTCATGGCGGCCTCAACCAGCGGCTTGATGCCGTCAGCAGCCACCTGCGCGCTTTGGGTCAGGCTGTTGCGCAGGGATTGATCGACGGACGAGGCCAGTTCGGTGTACACGCCTTTTACGTCGCTATGAAAACTCTCCTGGTTGCTGAGCAGTCGGTCGTTCAACTGCTGGCTCATGCGATCCATTTGCACCATCATGGCCTGCATTTTTTCAACCACCTCAGGCAAGGCCTGGGCTTGCGACTGCATGGCCTTGAAGGTCTCCGCACGCTGATGGGCCAGTGAAAAGCCGCGCAGTGCGGTCGCCATATGGGTATCGAGCTCTTGCGCTGCAAGCATCCTTTCACGCCGGCTGATCGCCGACATCAGGCCCAGCATCGCGGAGGAGGCTACCCCGGCCACGGACGTACCAAACGCCAGCCCCAAGCCCTTGATCGGCACCGAGAAAGCCGAGCGCATGGCCTGCAGATCAGTGGTTCCCTCCAAGACGAAAACGGCACCATTGAGGGTAACGACCATGCCCAAAAATGTGCCCAGCATGCCCAGCATCACCAGCAAGCCCACCAAATAGGGCGTGAGTGCGGGTCCGGGCAAGCCGATGCGCTCGCCCTCGATGCGCACGCGCACCGCATTGCGCAAGGACGGATGCACGCTGTTAAGCCAGGCACCCAGGCTGGGGAGGTGCGCGGGAATCGCGGCCAGTGCCTCGGACAGGCTCAAGGTGGCACGGCGAAACTGGCGCAACTCCCATGCGCCAAAGATGTACACAACAGCCATGACCGCCGTGACCCCCAAGGCCAGCAGGTTGGAGCCCATGAAGCCGGCACCCACCCAAACGAGTGCAATCGCACCCGACAAAAAAGTGCCTGTGAAAAAATATCTGTTCATGTGTGTCATGTTTTCTCGTTTTGGAGTGCTTCAATGAGCCCCACCGTGGGTTGCAGGCGGACATCGAGTTCAGCAATCAACACCGTTTGAAGTTCATGGAAAAACCGCGCCAGCCAGCCACCCGGCTTCATCCAGGTATCGGGATCATCGGCTTGGCGGTTGGCAATGAGCGTTTGCTGATGGACCTTGAGCAAGTGCTCAAAACGCTTTCTTAAAAGGAGCGGCACCGTGGAGAGCAGCTTGCCCTCGCGCTCACACAAGACCTTTTCGAGTGCGGCATCCAGTGCGGCCAAGTTTCTGAGCGTCATTGATGCCCTCGTCAACACCTCCCTCACGCCCGCCCTCAAGGTGCGAATGTTTGAATCCATCTCGCGCTGGTGGGCGCCGTAGTATCGGCGATAGGGGTCAAAAGCGATGGAGACCTTGACGGGTAACTCAAAGTCCACAACGGGCCGTTCGATCCGCGCTCTGCCCGCCTGAACGGAGTCAATTTGAGTGATCGACTCCACAAAGCCGGTGCGCAGACGAGCCAATTGGTCACTGGCGACAATCCCCGACGCAGAGGCGTCCCCATGTCGCGCACCTGCCCGGCTTTCGGCACTTGGCTTCAGCGCGGTGGACAAAGCAATCGCATCCGAATAATCCACCCAAAGGCCTAGCTTTTCCGCAAAGGCAGCGCCCGGCTCGGCCGCCTCCAGAAGGGCCAGGTCGGACAGAATGCGGATGAGCCGTGAGCTAGGGAAATGGGTACGCGTCGAGGATCGCGTCATACGTGACAGATTTTTACAAGTGCCGGAGCCAAAAGCTCAGTCTGGATGCCAGCGCAGGGTTGGGCTCCGATAGCGATCGGATCGGGGAAGGTGGGGGTGAATTTTAGCTGCTGAAGCCCGCCGGGGCCGCCAGCAGGCCGGTCGCCACGGTGGGGTGATGCAATTTGAGGCGCAGTTCCTGCTTCAAGCGCGTGTTGTCCATACGGCGCGACTCACTCATGAAGCTCAACACCATCAGAGACAAATGCTCCCGGGCCGAGCTACGAGGCACGCGGGGCGGGCGGGGCAAACCATACAGATCAGCTGCCAGATCGAAGTAATCGCCCATCTTGAGACAGGTGTCGTCATTGACGTTGTAAACCCGCCGGGGCTGGCCGCGCCACAGCGCCGCGATGCAGGCGCGGGCCAGGTCATCGGCATGGATATGGTTGGTGTAGACGTCATCTGACGCCTGCAATACCGGCGTGCCCTTGAGCAGGCGAGCCTGTGGCGTGCCGCCCACCCGGTCTGGCGCGTAAATGCCGGGAATGCGCAACACGCTGCTGCGCACCCCGGTCAGACGGCCAAAGAAGCGAATGGATGATTCAGCATCAATTCGCCTTCTGGCCCGGGGAGTATCTGCATTTACCGCTCTTGTTTCTATAGCAAAACCTCCCTGGCAGTCACCATACACGCCACTGGTCGAACCATAGACCAGTGCCTGGGGGAGGCCTCGCAGGCACAAGGCCCGGGTCAAGGCCCGGGTGCGGGGATCGCCCCAGCCTTCACCGGGTGGGGGGGCCAAATGCACCACCTGAGTGGCCAGACCCGCGAGGCGGCGCAGGGTCAGCGGGGCATCCAGGTTGCCCAGCAAGGGGGTGATGCCGTGGGCGCGCAATTCAACGGTGCGCTCGGGCGACGAGGTCAGGGCCATTAGACCCAAGCGGCTGGGGAGCATCCGGGCCACCCGCAGGCCCACATCACCACAGCCGACGATCAGGACACGGGCGCGCCGAAAACGCGCGGGCAAGGCACCGGGCCGGGTGGCATACAAAATGGGGTGGGGGCTTTGGATTGAGGGCAAAATCGGGAACCATTTATACGATGCAACGCCCAAGGATACAGACAACATGACGCCCAGCGACACCGCAACCCCCGGATTCCAGATTACTGTGCAGCCCAGCGGCCGCGCCTTCACGACCCAGGCCGGCGAAGCAATTCTGATGGCAGGCATCCGGGCCGGCATTGCCATGCCCTACGGCTGCAAAGACGGGGCCTGCGGTTCCTGCAAATGCAGGAAGCTCCAGGGCACCGTCGTCCACGGCCCACACCAGAGCAAAGCCCTGAGCGACGAGGAAGAAGCCAACGGCTTTGTGCTCACCTGCTGCGGCGTGCCGCAAAGCGATGTGGTGCTGGAGTCGCGCCAGGTCACAGCCGAAGGCGCGCTACCCATCAAGAAAATGCCCAGCCGGGTCACCGTACTGGAGAAGATGAGCCATGATGTGATGCGCCTGGTGCTGCAATTGCCCGCGAACGAGGCCTTTGCTTTTCACGCGGGCCAGTATGTGGAGTTCTTGCTGCGTGACGGCGTGCGGCGCAGTTACTCCATGGCCAATGCCCCCCACACGGTAGCGGCGGGCGGCGGTGCGCTGGAGTTGCACATTCGCCACATGCCCGGCGGCAAATTCACCGACCATGTGTTTGGCAGCATGAAAGAGAAAGAAATCCTGCGCATAGAGGGGCCTTATGGCAGCTTCTATTTGCGGGAAGACAGTGCCAAGCCCCTGGTGCTGGTGGCTTCTGGTACCGGGTTTGCGCCCATCAAGGCCTTGATTGAACATATGCAGTTCAAGGGCATTACCCGTCCGGCCACCTTGTACTGGGGCGGGCGGCGCCCGGCCGACTTGTACATGGACGCCTGGGTCAAGGCCCGGGTTGCCGAGATGCCTAACCTGAGCTATGTGCCGGTGGTGTCCGATGCGCTGCCCGAGGACGCCTGGACCGGGCGCACCGGGTTTGTGCACCTAGCGGTGCTGCAGGATTTTGCAGACTTGAGCGGACACCAGGTGTATGCCTGCGGCGCGCCCATCGTGGTGGATTCGGCGCGGGCCGATTTCACAGGGACGGCAGGACTGCCCTCCGATGAGTTTTTTGCCGACTCCTTCACCACCGAAGCCGACAAGGCCCGGGCGGCGTCTTCGCTTTGATTGTTCTTTGAAAGTTGCCACCATGCGTTACAAAACCCTTCTTCTAACTGCCCTCACCGTGGTGACAGCGGCCACGGCTTCTCTGGCCCAGGCGCAAGGCAAGCCGATTCGCCTGATCGTGCCCTACGCCGCAGGCGGACCAATCGACGTGACCGCGCGTGCCCTGGCCGAGCGGGTCAAGGACACGCTGGGCACGGTGATTGTGGAAAACAAGCCCGGTGCGGGCGGCAACATCGGTGCCGATGCCGTGGCCAAGGCTGCGCCGGACGGCCTGACCATCGGCATTGCCGCCACCGCCACCCATGCTGTCAACCCCTGGCTCTATGCCAAGATGCCCTTTGACGCCGCCACTGACTTTGCGCCCATCACCCAGATGGTGCGGGTGCCCAACGCGCTGGTGATGAACGCCGAGACCTCGGCCCGCCTCAAGATCAACACCGTGAGCGACCTGATTGCCTATGCCAAAGCCAACCCGGCCAAGCTCAACTACGGCAGCGGCGGCAACGGCAGCGCGGGCCACTTGGCGGGCGAGATGTTCAAGAAAGAAGCTGGTATTTTTGCCGTCCACATTCCGTATAACGGCGGCAACCCGGCGCAATTGGCCTTGCTCAGCGGCCACGTCGACTTCAACTTTGACAACCTGGCCACCGCTGCGCCCAACATCCGCTCCGGCAAGCTCAAGGCGATTGCCGTCACTACATTGAGCGGTGTGAATGCCCTGCCCGGCACACCGCCGGTGGCCGACACCCTCAAAGGATTTGCCATTGACACCTGGTGGGGTCTGGTGGCACCGGCAGCCACACCCAAAGACGTGATTGCACGGCTCAACCAGGCCTTTGTGGCGGCCCTGAATGCCCCCGAGACCAAGACCCGCTTTGCCACCCTGCTGGCTGAGCCCGTGCCCACCACCCCGGAGGCCTTTGGCGCCCTCATGGCCAGTGAGCGGACCAAATACCAGGGGCTGGTGAAGGCCACCGGCGCCCGAGTCGACTAAACCGGAACCACTGCCATGACCGTCTACACCCCCCGGGGAATTCTTGAGGCGGTACTGGCCGCACTGCAGCGCTGGGCCCTGCAACTGTTCATCAAGCCAGTGTTTTCGCCGCGCTGGTCGATCGCGTTCCAGCGCCGCTGGCTGACTTTCATGGCCCGCATCTCGCTGCCCGTGCCCCGGTCAGTCGCCATCACACCGGGTCAAATGGGGGGTGTGGCAGGCGAATGGCTGCGCCGACGCCCTACAAGCCCATCACAGAGCGAACAAGACCCCGACCCCCACCTGGGCACCGTGCTGTATTTGCACGGCGGCGCCTATTGCATTGGCTCGCCGGTGACCCACCGCTCGCTCACGGCCCGGCTCACCCTGGCAACAGGTTTGCCGGTTTTTTCGCTGGACTACCGGCTGGCCCCCGAGCACCCCTACCCCGCTGCGCTGCAGGATGCACTGGCCGCCTTTGACGCCCTGCGCTTGACTGGCCCGGTGATTCTGGCGGGCGACTCGGCCGGTGGCGGACTGGCGCTGGCCACGGCCATGGCCCTGCGCGACGCGGGCAAGCCGGCCCCAACCGCGCTGCTGCTGCTCTCCCCGTTGGGTGATGTGGTGATGCCCAACCCACCTCCCCAACCCGTACCGGGCGAGGCCATGCTCAGCGTGGCGTGGGCCCAGGCCTGCACCCACTTCTACCGGGGTCACTGGCCTGACACCGAGCCAGGTATTTCACCCCTGCGCGGCGACCTCCGTGGCCTGCCGCCCACGCTGATTCAGGCTGGCACCGACGAGCTGCTGCACGACCAGGCCCTGGCGCTGCACGCGGCGCTGCAGGCCGCAGGTGGGGTGTCGCGCTGCGAGATCACTCAAGGCCGCTGGCACGTATTCCAGTTGCAGGGCGGCATCCTCAGGAGCGCAGACGAGGCCATCGCACGGCTGGCCAGCTTCGCGCACGCGCAACTGGCACGCCCGGTAGCGGGCGCCAGCGAGCACGAGGTAGTGATTTTGGGCGCCGGGATGTCGGGTCTGTGTATGGCCATCCAGTTACAGCGTGCGGGCATCCAACGTTTTGTGATTCTTGAAAAGCAACCCGGGCTGGGCGGCACCTGGTGGGACAACACTTACCCCGGCGCCCATGTAGACGTGCCCGCGCCAGCGTATTCGTTTTCGTTTGCGCCCAACCCCGAGTGGAAGCGCCGCTTTCCTGCGGCACCCGAAATCCAGGCGTACATGCAGGTACTGGCCGAGCGCCACGGCTTGCTGGCCCGCATACGCTTCAACACACGGTTGACGCACGCCCATTTTGAGGAGGCAAACGGCCAGTGGCGCTTTGCCACCGAAGACGGCAGCACACTCAAGGCGCGCTTCTTTGTGTGCAGTACCGGGCCGCTGAACCAACTGCGCTGGCCCGACATTCCCGGCCTGGACAGCTTCAAGGGCCGGCGGCTGCACTCTGCACGCTGGGACGCCAGTTGCGCCCTGCAAGGCCAGCGCGTGGCGGTCATTGGCACAGGCTCGACCGCCTCACAGCTTGTGCCTCCCATTGCCATCCAGGCTGGGCAATTGCATGTATTTCAACGTACGGCCAACTGGGTATTGCCGCGCATTGACCGACCTTACAACGCGCTGGACCGCCGGTTGGCCCAGTTTGCGCCGTATGCAACAGCTACACGGTGGGCTTGGGTGCAGGTCTTGGAGTGGGGCCGGCGCGGTTTTGAAGAAGGCACGCTGGCCCGCAAGGGCATGCTCAAAACAGCTGCTGCCCACCGGCAGCGCCAGGTGCCCAACGTTAATTTGCGCCAGCACCTCACGCCGCCCTATCCACTGGGGTGCAAACGCATCATTTATTCCAACGACTTTTACCCCGCATTCAGCCAGCCGAACGTGGAGCTGGTCACCGACGGCATTGCGCGCATCACCGAGACCGGCATCGTCACCACGGATGGGCGTGAGCGAGCGGTGGATGTCCTAGTGTGCGCTACGGGGTTTGATGCAGTGCATCTGCTGTCCAGCCTTACGGTCACGGGCTTGGGCGGGCGCACGCTGTCCGAGGCCTGGGCGCAAGGCCCCGAGGCCTACCACGGCATCACCGTGGCGGGCTTTCCCAACCTGTTTTTGATGCTGGGGCCCAATACCGCCACAGGCCACACGTCCACGCTCTTGTACATCGAACCCGAGGTGGACCACGCCATTGGCTGCATGCAGGCGGTGCGCCAGAGTGGACACAAATGGATCGCGGTGCGCCCGGAGGTCATGAGCGCCTACAACCAGGGCCTGCAGTCCCGGCTGGCGGGCTCGGTGTGGAGCCAGTGCCGCAGCTGGTACCGCATGGACAACGGGCGCATCGTGGCACTTTTTCCCGGCTTCACCAAGGAATACGTGCAGGCCGTGAAGAAACCCCAACTGGCTGACTACCAAATGGGGTGAGCCCGCGCGGGCTTACCCCGTGTACGCCTGGCGGTTCACTCCACGCTGGCGCCTGCCTCAAACCACTGCTTGATCCGCTGACGCTCGGCGTCCGTCATGCCGGTGGCATTGTTCATGGGCATGGCTTTGGCGACCACCACTTGCTGGTAAATGTTTTGGGCGTGTTGCTTGACACTTTGAGGCGAGTCAAGACGCACATTTTTCATCTGCACTTGGGCACCATGGCACTGGTAGCAGTGCTGTTCCAGGGTGTTTTGGACCAATTTAAAGCCATTTTGGCCTCCAGCCGGCGTATTGATTGCATCAGTAGCTACTGAATTAGTAGCACCAGAGGCCACTGCAGGCTGGGGAGCGGGCTTGAGCCAGACGATGACTGCAATGATTGCCACCACGCCCGCCACCGCGTAGCCAATGGGATTGCCATTGCGTCCGAGCTTGTAACCATGGCGCATGACAAAAAACTGGCGAATGGCCGCACCGGCAAACATCATCAAAATCAGCACCAGCCAATTTTGCGGGTGGCTGTAGGTGAAGCTGTAGTGGCCACTGAGCATGGCAAACAGCACCGGCAGCGTGAAATAAGTGTTGTGCACGCTGCGCTGCTTGCCGCGTTTGCCGTGAATGGGGTCTACCGGCTGGCCCGCCTTGATGGCCGCGACCACTTTTCTTTGCCCGGGAATGATCCAGAAGAACACGCTGGCACTCATGCTGGTAGCCAACATGGCGCCTACCAGCAAGAAGGCGGCACGCCCAGCAAACAAATGGCAAGCCAGATAAGACGCAATGCACACCAGGCCAAACACCAGGGCGCCGACGATGGCATCGCCGTTCTTGCGCTGTCCGAACACCCTGCAAATCATGTCGTACAGCAGCCAGAACACCACCAAAAACGATAGCGCTGCCGCAATGGCCGTGGAAGGGGCCCAGTCCATGAGCGATTTATCAATGAGGTAGGTGCTGGCACTCCACAGGTACGACACCGTGAACAAGGCAAAACCCGATAGCCAGGTGCTGTAACTCTCCCAATAAAACCAGTGCAAATGGCTGGGCAGCTTGGGTGGCGACACAGCAAACTTGACCGGGTGATAAAACCCGCCACCGTGCACGGCCCACAACTCGCCGCTCACGCCCTGCTTTTTGAGGTCGTCATCGACCGGTGGCGTGAGGCTGCTGTCCAGAAACACAAAGTAAAACGAGGAGCCAATCCAGGCGATGGCGGTGATGACGTGAACCCAGCGCAACAGCAGGTTGGCCCAGTCGAGGTAGTAGCTTTCCATAAGTCCCAATAGTTTGAAGACTGCTCACCACTGCGGGCGCTGTAAGCAGAAAATGGGTCGCGAACACAGGTCTCTCTGAATCCAGGAAACCTCGCTCCGCTGCGACTACGATGCAAAGTGTATACAGTTTTTGTACCGTTGTGGCATGCACTTCAAACGTGCATACCCGTATTAACCCTGAGTATCTGCAGACAAGCTGAGCAATATTTGGGCCGCAACTGCTACTGCAATCACCTCGGGCACCTTACCCCGAATGCCGGGGATGCCAATCGGGCAGGTCACCTGGGCGAGTTCTTGTGGCGTGAACCCCCGCACCTCCAGCCGGTGCCTGAAGGTCGCCCACTTGGTGCGGCTGCCAATCAGGCCGATAAAAGGCAGGTCTGCCTGCAGACGCTGGCGCGTCAGGCAACTTGCCACCACCTCCAGGTCTTCGGCGTGGCTGAAGCTCATGATAAGCACCCTGCTCCCCGGCACCAGATCCCGCACGGCCGCCTGCACGGGTTCCGAATGCTCGCACACCACATGCTCAGGCAAAGGGAATGGAAAAATCTCGTCACGGCTGTCCACCCAGGTGATGCGCAAGGGCAAGTTGGCCAGCACGTCAATGAGCGCACGACCCACATGACCGCCACCAAACAGCGCCACAGGTGTTCTCACAGTCTGCAGACGCTCTTTCAGAGCGCCCAGATCGGCCGCATTCACTCGCTCAAACTGCAGATGCACCTCGCCTCCACAGCACTGCCCCAAGCTGGGGCCGAGGGCGTAGCGCACTGGGGAGATACAGGGGTCACCGTTCAATGCTTGGCGGGCGTGGGCGATTGCCTGAAACTCAAGGTGACCGCCGCCTATGGTGCCCACAAAGCCAGTGGCAAAAACGGCCATCCAGGTCCCGGCCTCACGCGGCACCGAGCCGCGGGACGCTTGCACACTCACCAACACAGCAGGTTCAGAGGCCAGGCGAGCAAAAAATTGGGCGTTCAAAGTCACAAACCATTACTTTCTTGAGCGATATAAAAAAAAGAAACCGCGCTGGATTTCGGGCAAAGTATGCCCCTGCAATGCATTCAAGCTTGCGAGATATCAAAACACTAAAAAACTGGTCTATTCAGGAGACGTTCTGTGACCCCAAATATTCAGCGCCGCCGGACCTTGCTGGCTGTCACCGCCAGCAGCGTTGCCGCCCTCATGGCCGGCTGCAGCTCGCCACCCCCTCCACCACCGCCCACACCGATGCCGACACCACCGCCAACACCCCCTGCACCGCTGCCGCCGCCACGCCCGCCCGCCAAGCCGGAGCCATTGGCCAACGTCTCACAAGCGGCGAATCCCAAAGACTACCGGCGAGATGCTGCGAGCCATTTGTATGGCAAGAACAAAGATCGTATTTACAAAGGCAAGATGCCGCCCCTGCTCTACGCCATTGGCGTGCTACAGGTTGAGGTGGATGGGCGGGGCCGTGTCTCATCCACCAGCTGGATGCGAGCGCCCAATCACGCGCCCGAAGTGATGGCCGAGATCGAGAAAACCGTGCGACTCGCCGCCCCCTACCCCGCCCCCGTGCGCATGGGACGAGTGACCTACACCGACACCTGGCTGTGGCACAAAAGCGGGCTGTTCCAGCTGGATACGTTGACTGAGGGGCAGTTGTGATACTTTGCGGGACAGACCGCAGCTACACGCAGTGAGCCAGCTCTGTCCCCAACTGATCGCCGGATGTTGGATGTTTCACGACCCGCGGTATGTGGAATAACTCCAGGGGCTCACCAGCAACGGCACGTGGTAATGCTGGTCGGCGTGCGCAATACCGAAATCCAGGCTCACCTTGTTCAAGAAGTTCGGCTCGGGCAGCACCACGCCGCGAGCCTTGAAATACGCTGCCACATCAAACACCAACCGATAAGTGCCGCATACCAGGCTGGCGTTGTCGTACAGCAGGCCGTCAGGGTTGCGGCCATCCTGGTTCAACACAAACTGCTTGACCAGCGTGGCGTTTTCGCCCTGCGTAGTGTAAAGCGCCACCTGCATACCAACGGCTGGTGTGCCATGCATGGTGTCCAAAACGTGCGTACTCAAGCCCATGGCGTGTCCTTCAAGATGCGAGCCGGCACTCAAAAATTATCGCCGGAGGACTGAAAGTGTATACACTTTTTGGATTTAGGGCTATCATCCTGTGATGGAAATTCAACCCCCTGCCGCCAATTCGAGCTCCACCACTGGCTTCATTGTGGACGCCCTCACCAAGGCCATCGTGGAGCACCGACTGCACCCAGGCACCAAATTGGCGGAGCAAAAGGTGGCTGATCATTTCGGCGTGTCGCGCACATTGGTGCGCCAGGCTTTGTTCCAATTGTCCCAAAACGGACTCATCCGCATGGAGCCCGCGCGCGGTGCATTTGTGGCCACGCCATCAGTCAATGAGGCCAAGCAGGTGTTTGCCGTGCGGCGCATGCTGGAGGCCGAGATGACGCGGGCCTTCATCAAGGGGGTCACACCCGCCATGATCAAGTCGCTCAAGCACCATGTGGCCATGGAGAAGTCAGCTGTACTGCGGGAAGATGTGTCAGGGCGAACGGAGTTGCTGGGCGACTTTCATGTGCGCATGGCCGAACTGATGGGCAACGATGTGCTGGCCCAAATGCTGGGTGACCTGATTTCGCGCTGCTCGCTGATCACGCTGATGTACCAGTCCGCCACAGCGGCCGAGCACTCCAACGAAGAGCATGCGGCCATCGTGCAGGCCTTGGCCACCAAAGATGAGGCATTGGCGCTCCGGCTGATGGACGAGCACCTGGAGCATGTGGAGGCCAACCTGACCTTTGATCGCAAGCTCCCGACCAACGACATCTCGATGGCCTTGTCCTGACCCCCACCTGAGTTGACTCATGAAAAACTACGACAGCACCCAAGACTACCCGCGTGACCTCATCGGCTACGGCCCCAAACCGCCCCATGCCCAATGGCCCAATCAGGCCCGGGTGGCGGTGCAGTTTGTCTTGAACTATGAAGAAGGTGGAGAAAACAGCGTGCTGCACGGCGACGCGGGGTCTGAGCAGTTTTTGAGCGAAATGTTCAACCCGCCCAGCTTTCCAGAGCGCCACATCAGCATGGAGGGCATTTACGAATACGGCTCGCGCTCGGGCGTTTGGCGCATCTTGCGGGAATTTGAGAAGCGCCAACTGCCGCTCACGGTATTTGGCGTGGGCATGGCGCTGGAGCGCCACCCGGAGCTGGTGCAGGCCTTCAAGGCACTGGGGCACGAGATTGCCTGCCATGGCTGGCGCTGGATTCACTACCAACACATTGACGAAGCCACCGAGCGCGAGCACTTGCGCCTAGGGATGGAGATCATCACCCGCATGACCGGCGAGCGCGCTTTGGGCTGGTACACCGGGCGCGACAGCCCCAACACACGCCGACTGGTGGCCGACTATGGCGGGTTTGAGTACGACAGCGATTACTACGGCGACGACCTGCCGTTCTGGATGAAAGTCAAAAAGACCAACGGCGACGTCGTGCCCCAACTCATCGTGCCCTACACGCTGGACTGCAATGACATGCGCTTTGCCTTGCCCCAAGGCTACTCTCACGCCGACCCATTTTTTCAGTACCTCAAGGACACCTTTGATGTGTTGTATGCCGAGGGCGACGAGGCACCCAAGATGATGAGCATCGGCATGCACTGCCGCCTGCTGGGACGCCCCGGGCGCATCACCGCGCTGCAGCGTCTTCTCGACCACATCCAGCAGCATGACCGGGTGTGGGTCTGCCGCCGCCTGGACATTGCCCGCCACTGGAAAGCCACCCATCCTTTTTCTGAGTAAACCGACCCATGATGACCCTTGACCAACTCAACGCGGCGACCGCCCCCGAGGCGCTGCAATTGCTGGACGGCCTGTACGAGCACTCGCCCTGGATTGCCGAGCAGGCCCTGACGCAGCGGCCGTTTCAATCTTTGGCGCATCTCAAACACGCGATGGCACGCATCGTCGCGCAAGCGGGCATCGACCCCCAACTGTCGTTGATTCGCGCCCACCCCGAATTGGCGGGCAAGGCCATGGTGAGCCAGTCACTCACAGCCGAGTCCACCCATGAGCAAAGCAAGGCCGGCTTGACGCAATGCAGCGCGGAGGAATTTGCGCAACTGCAGCAACTCAACACCGACTACAACGCGAAGTTCGGATTCCCGTTCATCCTGGCCGTGCGCGGTGCGCGTGGCACCGGTTTGAGTCGTCAGCACATCATCGAGACCTTTGAGCGCCGCCTGCACGGTCACCCTGACTTTGAGCGCCTTGAGTGCCTGCGCAACATTCACCGCATTGCCGAAATTCGCCTCAACGACAAGTTTGGCGTCACACCCACCTTGGGCAACGAGGTGTGGGACTGGCACGAAGACCTGGCGCAATTCAGCGACCCGGGTTACAAGGAAAAAGGTCAACTCACCGTCACCTATTTAACGGACGCGCACCGGGCTTGCGCTGCGCACCTGAAGGCAAAAATGTTGGACGTCGGCTTTGACGAGGTGCATATTGATGCCGTAGGCAACGTGGTTGGGCGCTACCTTTCCAGCAACGTTGAGGCGCAAACCCTGATGACGGGCTCGCACTTTGACACCGTGCGCAATGGTGGCAAATACGACGGGCGCCTGGGCATTTTTGTGCCCATGGCCTGCGTGCGGGAACTCAAACGCCAGAACAAGCGCCTGCCTTTTCACCTCGAGGTGATAGGTTTTGCCGAAGAAGAAGGCCAGCGCTACAAGGCCACCTTTTTGGGCTCGGGTGCGCTCATTGGCCAATTCAACGCCGCCTGGCTGGACCAGAAAGATGCCGATGGCATCACCATGCGTGACGCCATGGCCCACGCTGGCCTGAACCCTGCAGACATTCCGGGCTTGCTGCGCTACCCAGACCAGTACCTGGGCTTTGTGGAAGTGCACATTGAACAAGGGCCGGTGCTTAACGAACTGGACTTGCCACTGGGCGTGGTGACCTCCATCAACGGCAGCGTGCGCATGCTGGGCGAGGTGATTGGCACCGCCTGCCATGCGGGCACCACGCCCATGGACAGGCGCTCGGACGCAGCCTGCGCCGTGGCCGAACTGATGCTGGCGGTAGAAAAACGTGCCGCGCAGGATGGTGACTCTGTGGGCACCGTAGGCCAACTGCAGGTACCCAATGGCTCCATCAACGTGGTGCCTGGCCGCTGCCAGTTCTCGCTGGATCTGCGCGCACCGACCGATGTCCAGCGTGACGCCTTGGTGCGTGACGTCCTCCAGGCGATCACCGACATCTGCGAACGCCGCCGGGTGCATTGCACGCTGGAAGAAACCATGCGAGCTGCTGCCGCACCGAGTGCACTGCCCTGGCAACACCGCTGGGAGCAAGCCGTCAGCACCTTGGGCGTACCTGTGTATCGCATGCCCAGCGGCGCCGGTCACGACGCGATGAAATTACACGAGGTGATGCCGCAGGCCATGCTGTTTGTGCGCGGCCAGAACTCGGGCATCAGCCACAACCCGCTGGAGAGCACCACCAGCGACGACATGCAACTGGCCGTTGAGGCCTTCATCAACCTGGTGGAGCAACTGGCCACCGACTTTGACCAACTGTCCTGAAAGCCCGACCCAATGACACCCTACGAACAACTTGACGCCTGGATCGACGCCCACTTTGACGAGCAAGTCGCCTTCCTTCAAGAACTGATCCGCGTCCCCACTGACACGCCCCCCGGTAACAACACGCCCCACGCCGAGCGCGCAGCAGCGTTGCTGGCTGAGATGGGATTGAGCGCCGAGAAATATGCCGTGCCCGAAGCCGAGGTGCACGCAGCCGGCCTGCAAAGCATCACCAACCTGCTGGTCACCCGCGCCTATGGTCCCGGCAAAACCGTGCTGCTCAACGCCCACGGCGACGTGGTGCCGCCCGGTGAAGGCTGGACCAAAAAACCCTATGGCGGCGAGATTGAAGACGGCAAAATTTACGGCCGCGCCGCCGCAGTGAGCAAGTGCGACTTCTCTACCTACGCCTTTGCCGTGCGAGCGCTGGAAGCCGTGGCCAAGCCCGCAGCGGGAAGCGTGCAATTGCTGTTCACCTACGACGAAGAATTTGGTGGCGAGGTGGGGCCGGGCTGGTTGCTGCAGAAGAAAATCATCCACCCCGACCTGATGATTGCCGCCGGCTTTAGCTATCAAGTGATCACTGCGCACAACGGCTGTCTGCAAATGGAAGTCACCGTGCACGGCAAGATGGCGCATGCCGCCATTCCCGACTCAGGTGTGGACGCCTTGCAGGCGGCAGTCAAAATTTTGAATGCCCTGTACGCGCAAAACACGCTCTACAAGCAGATCACGTCTAACGTGGAAGGTATCACCCACCCCTACCTGAACATCGGCATGATCGAAGGTGGCACCAACACCAATGTCATCCCCGGGCGCGTGACCTTCAAGCTGGACCGGCGCATGATCCCGGAAGAAAACCCGGCCGTGGTCGAAGCCACTCTGCGCGAGATCATCGCCCGCACGGCCGCCGAGCAGCCGGGTGTCACGGTCGAAGTCAAGCGCATGCTACTGGCGAACGCCATGAAGCCCTTGGCAGGCAACCAGCCCCTGGTGGATGCGATCCAAAAGCACGGAAAAACCGTGTTTGGTGAAGACATCCCTGCGCTGGGCACACCGCTGTACACCGATGTGCGACTGTTCTGTGAAGCGGGCATTCCCGGCGTGATTTACGGCGCAGGTCCGCGCACCGTGCTGGAGTCCAACGCCAAGCGTGCGGACGAGAACCTCGTCCTGGATGACTTGCGTCGCGCTACCAAGGTGATTGCGCGGACGTTGAGTGATTTGCTGGTCTAGGGGAATTGGGAGGACTTGCACCTCCAGGAGCGCCCCTACTGGGTGCACGTAAAAAAACGGCTAGTGGAAACGCCACTAGCCGTTAACGGACTCAGGTCCAATTAGGCGTACATGAGATGAACTCAAGCCTGTTGACGTCGACGTGCTGCGACCAGCCCCACTAAGCCCAAGCCGAGCAAAGCCAGGGAGCCAGGCTCTGGTATGGGGCTGGCGGTGCCGGTGACGGTGAATGCGAGTTGCAGGGGCGTGGTCAGGCCTTCCTCGGTAGAGAATCCGACGCAGTCAAGTGGCTCGCCCAATGCCCCGCAAACCGTGGATCCCAATGGCTGCACCCCCTCCGTCAGCGAAGGAAAGATGTCAATGGCGTAGTTGTTGCCATCGTAGTTGAACGACACGGTCTGGGGTACGATGGCTTCCAACACAAAAATGTCGGGGCATTGCGACAAAAATGGATTGATCAGGCAGGCCCCGCTGTTCGTTGTCTCGCTGAACCTGATGTTGGAGTTGATAGAGAAAGCCGGAGCAAGGGGAGATCCGGGGGTCGGCAACAACGGCGAGAATTGAATTTGGGAATTCAGCACCGCCGAACTCAGACTAACTCCGGTGATGGGTTGGTTGCTATGCCGTAACTCACTGCCGTTGGCCGCCGCGCCATTGGTCACCACCGAGGTGCTGACCGTTGGCAAGATAATCGACAGTTGGCTCTGGCCAAAACCGGTAGAGGTACCCCAACTGAGCGTGTGATTGTCGGGGCTGATGGTCACGCCAGGACTGGGCAAGGCCGATAACCAGTTGCTGTCGAACACATACTGCCAAGTGGTGACTAACGGTCCTGCTTGGGCGGTGCCCTGCAACGCCAAACCAAGGCCCAGCACAATGCTTGCTTTCTTCCAAAATTTCATGATGATTCTCCAGAGGTTAGGGGGACGTCATTGCTGACCGGCCTCACACTGCAGAGAACGTGCCAAGTCAAAGAAAATTCAATAAAACCCAATTAAATCAATAACTTGAATGAGTTCTTGGTGACAACCATCAACCCCACCGGGGCCGCACTGTAAAAAAATCAGACAGTTCTTCAATGCGTTGTGGGGCTATTGCGGGTCGCACCAACATGTGTCTGTAAACGGCTTCCAGGGCCAGCGCAACAATTCAAAAAGATTGCGAGGGCGCTGAGTGATTGGCTGGCTTGGCGCTCTCTTCAGGGGAATGGCCAGGTCGGTCAGGTCCAGCCAGTGGCTGAACCGGCCTACAAGGGACCGAGTCATGGCGTTGATTCAAAGAAATTTTTGGTGAAAGAACCTGTCTGAAGATAGCTTTTTGAGCCTATTTCTTGCTTTGCTCTCGGTGACAGCCTTTGGGGCTTGTTACAGTCATCTCCAGCAATTACTCCTTCATTTCTCAAAAATATGACTTCTCTTAATTTCATTGGTGGCGAAAAGGGCGGCGTCGGAAAATCCGTCGTCTCACGGGTATTGGCCCAGTATTTCATTGACAAAGAGCGGCCGTTTATTGGTTTTGACACCGACCGCTCACACACCTCGTTCACCCGCTTTTACAGCGACTTTGCCTCGCCCGTGATTGTGGACAACTTTGAAGGCCTGGACCTGATTGCCAGCGCGTTCGAGCAAGTCGGAGCTGACGGCCAGTCCCGCAACGTCATTGTTGATCTGGCGGCGCAAACAGCAACGCCGCTGACGCGCTGGATCAAGGATTCCGATGTATTCACCGTGCTGGAAGAGATGGGCGTCACCGTCAATTTCTGGCATGTGGCCGATGCCGGCAAAGATTCGGTAGATCTGCTGGGGCGGCTGGTCAACACGTTCGGCGAGGGCCCTAGTTACATTGTGGTCAAGAACCAGGGGCGTGGTGCTGATTTTTCGCAACTGGAAGAGTCGGCGGCCCTCGAAAAAGCGCTGACCTTGGGTGCCCGCGTGATCACGCTGGCGCAATTGCATGAGGCCAGCATGCGCAAGATGGACCGCCAAAACGCCAGCTTTTGGGCCGCCATCAACAACCGGGCTGAACCTGATGCACTGGGCATGCTGGAACGACAGCGCGTAAAGCACTGGCTCAAGAAGACCTACGAAGCGTTTGACACGCTGCCTTTGTAACTGACTTTTCGGAGTTCAGAGAAACGCCTTAAGAACTCCATCGCTGCTGCAGCCCGCCGGCTCCGATGCACGGCGGCTCGCAGCGCGGGCTGTAGCCTGCTCCAGACACGCTCACCAAAGCCCCCAGCCAAATCAACAAGGCAGCATGCCTGGGGGGCTGCACACCCCCACCGCATCCTCAATCCAAACACACCGCCCACCCGCACTTCCGGGTTTTCCCTCATTCGTGAACCCAATAAAGTGTATACAGTTTGGCGTACAGACTAGATCACAAATTGTGCTTCGAGTTGATCTGCTGTTTTTTCCAACACCACCATAGCCAAAGCCTCAGGAGACTTTTAATGACCGATTCCACTGTCCACCCCGTGGACCAACATTTGCCCACAGGTCGCCTCGCGGCCCTGGGCCTGCAACATGTGCTGGTGATGTACGCCGGTGCCGTGGCCGTGCCTCTGATTGTGGGTCGGGCGCTCAAGCTCAGCCCGGAACAGGTTGCCATGCTGATCTCAGCCGACCTTTTTTGCTGCGGCCTCGTCACGCTGATTCAGTCGCTGGGCGCTACCCAGTGGTTTGGCATCAAGCTGCCGGTGATGATGGGCGTGACCTTTGCCTCGGTCGCCCCGATGGTGGCTATGGCCAACAGCAACCCGGGCGTGCAGGGGGCCGGGCTGATCTTTGGTGCCATCATTGGCGCCGGGGTGATCTCGATTCTGATTGCGCCAATTGTGAGCCGCATGCTGCGATTCTTTCCGCCAGTGGTCACGGGCACCATCATTGCGGTGATTGGCATCAGCCTGATGCGCATCGGCATCAACTGGATTTTTGGCAACCCCTTCGGCCCCACCGCACCCAGCGTGCCCAACCCTGACCACCTGGCCTGGCTGGACGCTGCCAAGCAAGCTACTACCGCTGGCGCTTTGCCAGCCGTGCCTCAGGGCATGAACATTGTGGGCAGCGTGCCCAACCCGAAATACGCCCAGCTCTCGCACATCGGTATTGCCGCTGTGGTGCTGGTGTCGATTTTGCTGATCGCCAAGTTCGCAAAAGGCTTTGTGTCCAATATTTCGGTGCTGCTCGGCATCATCATTGGCGGCGTGATTGCCACGGCGGCCGGCATGATGACGTTTGAGAAAGTCGGCAAGGCGGGCTGGTTTGACCTGGTGCTGCCGTTCGAGATTGCCACCCCGATTTTTGATCCCATCCTGATTGCCACCATGACGCTGGTGATGATTGTGGTGATGATCGAGTCCACCGGCATGTTTCTGGCGTTAGCCGACATGACCGACCGCAAGATTGACCGCAAAGCACTGACTGCCGGCCTGCGCACCGACGGTCTGGGCACCTTGATTGGTGGCATCTTCAACACCTTTCCGTACACCAGTTACTCCCAAAACGTGGGCTTGGTTGGCGTTACCGGCGTCAAAAGCCGCTTTGTGTGCGTGGCCGGCGGCGGGATTCTGATCGTGCTGGGCCTGCTGCCCAAAATGGCAGCGCTGGTGGAGTCTTTGCCCACCTTTGTGCTGGGCGGCGCGGGTCTGGTGATGTTCGGCATGGTGGCCGCCACCGGCATCCGTATTCTGGGCGGTGTGGACTACAAGACCAACCGCAACAATTTGTTCATCGTGGCCGTATCCATCGGCGTAGGCATGATTCCGCTGATTGCGCCCAACTTCAAGCAGTGGATGCCGCACGGCCTGCACCCGCTGATTGAGTCCGGCATTTTGCTGGCATCCATCAGTGCCGTGCTGCTCAACATGTTCTTCAATGGCGCCAACGGGGACGATAGCGAAGCCATTGCAGCCGCCAAACAGGCCGATGCCCACTAACAGCTAGGCATAAACACCAACACGAAAAGGCTACCCAATGCGGTAGCCTTTGTCTTTTGGAAAACAATGAAAGAGAAAACATGACCAAAGAACTCTCCCCCGCTGAGAGCGCCCTGCGCGATGCCGCACGCGACTACCACCGCAGCCCCCGGCGCGGCAAGATTTCTGTCACCCCGACCAAACCGTTGTCCAACCAGCGCGATCTCTCACTGGCTTATTCTCCCGGCGTGGCCTATCCCTGCCTGGACATTGAGGCTGACCCTTCACTGGCCGCTGAATACACTTCGCGCGGCAACCTGGTGGGCGTCATCACCAACGGCACCGCCGTGCTGGGCCTGGGCAATATCGGCCCCCTCGCGGCCAAACCCGTGATGGAGGGAAAAGGCTGCCTGTTCAAGAAATTTGCCGGCATTGACGTGTTTGACATTGAGTTGGCAGAGACCGACCCCGACAAACTGGTGGACATGATCGCCGCCATGGAGCCCACGCTGGGCGGCATCAACCTGGAAGACATCAAGGCGCCCGAGTGCTTCTATATAGAGAAGAAGCTGCGCGAACGCATGAACATCCCGGTGTTTCATGACGACCAGCATGGCACGGCCATCATCTCCAGTGCCGCCCTCCTGAACGGGCTGGAGCTGGTGGGCAAGCGCATTGAAGACGTGCGTGTGGCCGTTTCCGGCGCCGGTGCTGCAGCCCTGGCCTGCCTGGACGTGATGGTGGACCTGGGCGTGAGGCGCGAAAACGTATTTGTGTGTGACTCCAAAGGCCTGATTTTTGAGGGGCGCGCCGGTGGTTTTGATGAATCCAAGGCGCGGTTTGCCCAGACCAGTGAGCTGCGCACTCTGGCTGATGTGGTCAATGGCGCCGATGTGTTCCTGGGCTGCTCGGCAGCCGGCGTGTTGACACAAGACATGGTGATCACCATGGCGGCAAAGCCCATCATCCTGGCCCTGGCCAACCCGGAGCCCGAAATTCGGCCCGAACTGGCCAAGGCCGTGAGGCCCGACTGCATCATTGCCACCGGGCGCAGTGACTACCCCAATCAGGTCAACAACGTCCTGTGCTTTCCCTACATCTTCCGGGGCGCGCTGGACTGCGGCGCGACCAAGATCACCGAGGCCATGAAGCTGGCCTGCGTGCGACAGATTGCCGACCTCGCCAAGGCCGACATCAGCGAAGAGGTCGCCACCGCCTACGCCGGTAAAGAACTGGTGTTTGGCTCGGACTACCTGATTCCCACCCCGTTTGACTCGCGCCTGATTCTGCGCATTGCGCCTGCTGTGGCCCAAGCTGCAGCCGACTCGGGCGTGGCCACGCGCCCCATCACCGATATGGACGCCTACCGGGAGCAGTTGTCGCGCTTTGTCTACCAAACCGGCATGTTCATGCGCCCGGTGTTCTCGGCTGCCAAAGCGGTGGCCAAAGCCAGCAAGCGCGTGGCCTATGCCGAGGGCGAAGATGAACGCGTGTTGCGCGCCGCCCAAATGGCCGTGGACGACGGCCTGGCCCACCCCATTCTGATTGGCCGGCCAGCGGTGATTGAAGCGCGCATTCTCAAGGCGGGCCTGCGCATTCGGCTGGGTGTCGATGTGGAATGCTGCAACCCCGAGGATGATCCCCGCTTTCGCCAGTACTGGGAAAACTACCACCAGCTCATGGGCCGCCGGGGCGTGTCGGTGGAAGCGGCCAAAGCGGCCGTTCGCCGCTCCAACACCACCATTGCCGCGCTGATGCTCAAGCTGGGCGACGCAGACGCCATGCTGTGCGGCCTGGTGGGGCGATTTGACACCCACCTGGAGCATGTACAAGACATCATTGGCCTGAAAAAAGGCGCCTCCAGCCTGGCCACCCTGAACGCCTTGATGCTGGAATCACGCACCCTCTTCATTGCCGACACCTTTGTTAACGAAGACCCCGACGCGGCCCAACTGGCCAGCATCGCCGTGATGGCCGCCGACGAGGTCAAGCGCTTTGGCTTGCCACCCAAGGTGGCGTTTTTGTCGCACTCGATGTACGGCTCGTCCAAACGCAAGTCTGCTATCAAAATGCGCACCGCTCATGAGCTTTTTTGCCAGATGGCGCCCGACGTGGCGTCTGAAGGCGAACTGCAGGGCGACGCCGCGCTGTCTGAAGACGTGCGCCACGCTGCCCTGATGGACAGCAGACTCCAGGGCGAGGCGAACCTGCTGATTTGCCCCAACCTGGACGCTGCCAACATCCTGTTCAATGTGCTCAAGGTCACAGGCGGCCAAGGGGTGACTGTGGGGCCCATCTTGCTGGGTGCAGCAGCTTCGGTCCATGTGCTGACACCGGCCGCCACGGTGCGCCGCATCGTCAACATGACCGCGCTGGCCGTGGCCAACGCCACGCAGGGTGCAGATACCCGCTAGGCGTTTGGAATCATGCTCAGGAGCCCCTCCAAAAGACTCTTTGGCATATTTATTGCATCAATTTTTGGCGTTCAAATCAACTCTTATTTCTAACGGAGACTCACCATGACCAAACGTCTATTTTTGAAATTGGCCACCGCCCTGGCCGCCACCGCCGCCATGGGTGCGGCCCACGCGCAGAACACCCCCATCAAATTCCAACTCGACTGGCGCTTTGAGGGACCTGCCGCCCTGTTTCTGACCCCTGCGGCCAAGGGCTACTTCAAGGACGCCAAGCTCGACGTGGTGGTCGATGCGGGCAATGGCTCCGGCGGCACAGTCACGCGCGTGGCCTCCGGCGCGTACGACATGGGCTTTGCCGACCTGGCCGCGCTCATGGAATTCCACGCCAACAACCCTGACGCCCCCAACAAGCCCGTGGCCGTGATGATGGTCTACAACGACACACCCGCCTCGGTCATGGCCCTCAAAAAATCAGGCATCAAAACCGTGGCCGATCTCAATGGCAAGAAGCTCGGCGCACCTGTATTTGATGCCGGTCGCCGCGCATTCCCGATTTTCGCCAAGGCCAACAACATCACCGGCGTGCAGTGGACCGCCATGGACCCGCCGCTCCGTGAAACCATGCTGGTGCGCGGCGATGTGGACGCCATTACAGGCTTCACCTTCACCTCGCTCCTGAATCTGGAGGCACGTGGTATCAAGGCCGAAGACGTGACCGTGCTGCCCTACCCTGCCAACGGCGTCAAGCTGTACGGCAACGTCATCATTGCCTCGCCCAAGATGATCAAGGAGAACCCGGCTGCCGTGAAAGCGTTTCTGGTCGCGTTTGCCAAGGGCGCCAAAGACACCATTGCCGACCCCGCTGCCGCCATTGCCCACGTGAAAGCCCGCGACGGCATCATCAACGTGGCCCTGGAGACCCGGCGCCTGCAACTCGCGATTGACACCGTCATCAACAGCCCCAACGCCCGCGCTGAAGGCTTTGGCGAAATCAACGGCCCCCGCCTGTCATTGATGGCGTCCCAGGTGTCAGACGCTTTCAACACCAAAACCCGCGTGAACCCGGACGCAGTGTGGAACGGCACGCTGCTGCCCAGCAAGGCGGAACTCAACATCCTGCCCAAAAAGTAAGCTGTTGTTATTGCTATTAATTTTAGTAAGTAAACCATTTAAACACGCCGGCTAGAGGCCGGCTTCTTACAAATTATGCAAGATTCTGCTTCTCCCTGGTTTGTAGACTTCTCGGACGTCTGGCTCGCCTACAGCGAAGAATTGCTCAAGCAAAACCACTTTGCCGTCGAAGCCATTGATCTGAAGGTCAAACAAGGCGAATTCATCGCCATCGTCGGGCCCTCGGGCTGTGGAAAATCCACCTTCATGAAGCTCACCACCGGCCTGAAAATGCCGTCGATGGGCAAGATCCTGATTGACCAGCAGCCCGTTACCGGGCCGCTGAAAATCTCGGGCATGGCCTTTCAGGCACCGTCCCTGCTGCCGTGGCGCACCACGGTGGACAACGTACTGCTGCCCCTTGAAATTGTGGAGCCCTACCGCAGCAACTTCAAGGCCAAGCGCAAGGAATATGAAGAACGTGCTCGCAAGCTCTTGCAAAAGGTGGGTTTGGGTGGCTATGAGGACAAGTTCCCCTGGCAACTCTCGGGCGGCATGCAACAGCGCGCCAGCATTTGCCGCGCCCTGATTCACGAGCCCAAGATGCTGCTGTTGGATGAGCCCTTTGGCGCACTCGATGCATTTACGCGTGAGGAACTCTGGTGCATCCTGCGTGACCTCTGGACCGAGCAGCGGTTCAACGTCATTCTGGTCACGCACGATCTGCGTGAATCGGTCTTTCTGGCAGACACGGTGTATGTCATGAGCAAGAG
The DNA here is from genome assembly GCA_044339205.1 of Rhodoferax sp. GTDB lineage: Bacteria > Pseudomonadota > Gammaproteobacteria > Burkholderiales > Burkholderiaceae_C > Rhodoferax. Next base: position 31,094 of record JBIIVW010000006.1, read on the forward strand.
CCCGGGCCGCTTTGTGGTCCGAAAAGAAATCGACCTGCCACGACCACGCGACCTGGAAGTGACCTACACCAAGGAGTTCACCGACATCGTGCATGAGTTGCGCAGCCACATTGGCGCCATCCGGAAAACCGGCGCGGCTGTTACCCCTTAGGTCACCACCATGAACAAAAAACAAGTTGAAATTTGGTCGCCCTGGATTCTGCTGGTGGCGGTCTTGCTGATCTGGCAAATCGTGTGCTCGGCCTTTGCTGTATCGGAGTTCATCTTTCCGAGCCCTTGGCGCATCTGGAACCAGTTCTGGGAATACAAGGAAATCATTGCCGGCCATGCCTGGCGCACTTATTGGGTCACGATGGTGGGCTTTGGCATCGCCATTGTGGTAGGGGTGATGCTGGGCTTTTTGATTGGCAGCTCACGCCTGGCTTATGCCGCCGTGTACCCCTTGATGACCGCCTTCAACGCCTTGCCCAAAGCGGCCTTTGTGCCTATTTTGGTGGTGTGGTTCGGCATTGGCGCAGGCCCGGCGATATTGACCGCGTTTCTCATCAGCTTCTTTCCCATCATGGTGAACATCGCCACCGGGCTGGCCACGCTGGAGCCGGAGCTGGAAGATGTGCTGCGCGTGCTGGGCGCCAAACGGTGGGATGTGTTGATCAAGGTCGGCCTGCCGCGCTCCATGCCGTATTTCTATGGCTCGCTCAAAGTTGCCATCACACTGGCCTTCGTGGGTACCACGGTCTCGGAAATGACGGCTGCCAACGAAGGCATTGGTTATCTGCTCATCTCGGCGGGCTCGGCCATGCAGATGGGGCTGGCGTTTGCCGGGCTGGTAGTGGTGGGAGCCATGGCCATGGTGATGTATGAGTTGTTCAGCGCGCTTGAGAAGCACACCACGGGCTGGGCTCACCGCGGGACGCAGGGAGAATGACCTGGCATGCCAGCCTGAACCTGAATTACTGTCGCGAGGGCGAGCGGACCGTGGCTCGCCACGAACACACAGGCCCTTTGCGCATACTGCAAAGTCTGTATCCCGAAGGCGATGCGGTGTGTCACAACGTCCTCGTCCACCCTCCGGGCGGGTTGGTGGGTGGTGACACACTTGACATTACGGTAACAGCGGGCGACAACGCTCATGGCTTGATCACCACCCCCGGGGCAACACGCTTTTACCGCTCGGAGGGAGAACTCGCAGTCCAGCGAAGCACCCTCAGTTTGACGTCGAAGTCCCGCCTTGAATGGCTCCCGCTTGAGGCGATTTGTTACAACAATTGCCAAGCCGAGAACCACCTGACGATCAATCTGGCGCCAGGCGCCGAAATGATGGGCTGGGACGTGACGGCCCTGGGCTTGCCACTGGCCAATCAACCGTTTCACTCTGGTACTTTCCTGCAACACATTGAAGTGCCGGGCGTCTGGCTGGAGCGCGGGCGCATCAACGCTGCGGACCACCGTTTGATGGACAGCCCTTTGGGGTTGGCAGGGCAGCGCTGTCTGGCGTCCCTTTTTTTTGTGGCAGGAAGCAAACTTGAACGGGGGCGTCGAGACATCGCGCTTGATGTGGCTCGCAGCATCACTGCATCTCACAGCCTGAAGGCCACCGCAGGGGCCACCAGTCCGAACGGACAAGTGGTGGTGGTTCGGGTTCTGGCCCCTGTGGTGGAGCCGGCCATGCACTTGCTGCGAGCGGTATGGACCGCCTGGCGTCAGCATTTTTGGCATATTTCGCACCCCCCCCCCCGTATCTGGTCAACCTAGTGCTAGTATTTTGGTGTGAAAACTAAGCCAATAAAACCCAGTGAACGTTCTCCTCGACGCGTTGAAGGAGGACGCTATCATGACAAGGCTTGAAGACGACTTGTCGACTTCAATGGCATTGGTGGTGGACGCCAACCCAACCTCGCGCTCCATATTGGTGTCTCAGTTGCGCGATTTCGGCATGGGCAGCATCGTGCAGTGCTCCCGGCTGGCGGATGCAAGGCGCCAACTGGAGTACCGCAGCTTTGACGTGGTGCTGTGCGAGCAACATTTTCAGGGAGAAACCACCACGGGGCAAGATCTCTTGGACGACCTGCGCCGTAACCAGCTCCTGCCGTTTTCAACCGTTTTCATCATGGTGACCGCTGAGGCCACCTACGCCAAGGTGGCCGAAGCAGCAGAATCAGCCCTGGACGGGTACTTGCTCAAACCCCACAAAGGCACTCAGTTGGGAGAGAGGCTGCGCCAGGCGCGCATCCGCAAGGTGTCGTTGCAAGAGATTTTTGCAGCCATTGAGGCGGAGGATTTTGAAAAAGCCGCTGGACTCTGTCTGCATCGCTTTGAAACCAAAGGCAAATTCTGGTTGTATGCAGCACGGGTGGGTGCGGAATTGCTGCTGCGTGTCGGCAAGCATGTCGAGGCCCAGGTTTTGTACGAAGCCGTCGTGGCCGCAAAAACCCTTCCCTGGGCCAAGCTGGGTGTGGCCAGGTCCTTGCTGGATGCAGGCCAAACGGCCGCCGCAGTCAGTACACTGGAAAACCTGGTGCGGGAAGACCCCACCTACGCCGATGCTTACGATGTCATGGGGCGTGCCCATTTTGAACTGGGCAAATTCGACCAAGCCATGGCGACCTACAAAATGGCCAGCGAGCTCACGCCGGCCTCCATCAGCCGGCTGCAAAACCTCGGCATGATGACTTATTTCTCGGGGGATCGGATAGAGGCCGAAAAGATACTGGACCGCACCACCCGGCTCGGCCTGGATTCCAAAATGTTCGACTGCCAGACCTTGGTCCTGCTGGCGTTTGCGCGCCTTGAGAGTGGCGATCGCAAAGGCGTGCAGCGCTGCCGCGACGACTTTGCCCGTTTGATTGAGCGAAACCCGGACAGCCAGCGCCATGCGCGTCTGGCCAAAACGGTGGACGCACTTTTATCCATCCAGGAACACCAGTTTGCAAAGGCCCTGGACGCCGTGCGTGCCCTGATCAAGACAAGCAAGTTGCCCGAGTTTGACTTTGAATCAGCCTCCAACCTGGTCGCCTTGATGGCGCAACTCGCCAACAAGGCCATTCAACTCGATGAAGTGGAATCGGTAGTGGACACGGTTGGGCTCAGATTTTGCACCAACCGCGCCATGGCGGGCTTGCTGGCAGGCGCCGCAGGCGTGCACGCACCCTATGCCGAACGGGTCAAAACCGCGCACACCCAAATTCTGAAATTTTCGGAGCACGCCATATCACTCAGCATGGGCGGCAATCCCCGTGCCGCAGCAGAGGAACTGCTACAACACGGTAAATCCACGCTGAACGCCAAGCTAATCGAGACGGCCTTCCTGGTGCTCAACCGCTACGCGGACAAGATCGCAGATGCCGGTGAACTCAACGCAGCTGTCCAAGGGCTGCGCACCCGCTTTTCCACCCTCACCTCAAAACCTTCCCTCGGCGAACAAAAGCGTCAAGCCGGTGGGTTGACCTTACGCACGGGGACCTCCTCGGCAGCAAAAGCAGCCCTGGCCTGAAACAGGGATTAATGCCGGGCCCAAAGGAGGCATGGCCCGCTAAATAGAGACCAGTTGACGCACGCCATCCTTTTCCATATTGGCACCCTCGCCACGGGCCAGCACCGAACCGCGCTCCATCACCAAATAGTCATTGGCCAGCTCCTGCGCAAAATCGTAATACTGCTCTACCAGCACGATGGCCATGGTCCCCCTGTCGGCCAGCATTCGAATGACTCGGCCAATATCCTTGATGATGCTGGGCTGAATGCCCTCGGTTGGCTCGTCCAGAATCAACAGCTTGGGGCCGGCAGCCAGTGCCCGGGCAATCGCCAACTGCTGCTGTTGTCCGCCGGACAAGTCTCCACCACGGCGGTTCAGCATTTGCTTCAACACCGGGAATAACTCGAACAGTTCTGGTGGAATCGGCATTCCAGCCGGCTTGTACGCCAGGCCCATACGCAGATTTTCTTCTACCGTCAGGCGTGAAAAAATCTCCCGACCCTGCGGCACAAAGCCAATACCGGCTTGCGCGCGCTCGTACGGTGTGAAGTTTTGTATGGCCTTGCCATCAAATTCGATTGTGCCGGTCTTGATGGGCACCAATCCCATCAAGCTCTTGAGCAAGGTGGTCTTGCCCACCCCGTTGCGCCCCAGAATCACCGTCACCTGACCCAGATTCGCCTGCAGGCTCACGTCGCGCAGGATGTGGGAGCCACCATAGTATTGGTTGATATGGGTAACGTTCAGCATACTCATCATCAGCGTCCCAAATAGACCTCAATCACCCGCTCATCCGCCTGCACTTGCGCGAGCGTGCCCTGCGCGAGCACCGACCCGTCACACAACACCGTCACGATGTCGGAGATGGTGTTGATGAAGCTCATGTCATGCTCCACCACCATCAGGGAGTGCTTGCCCTTGAGCGACAAAAACAGCTCGGCTGTGCGCTCTGTCTCCTGGTCGGTCATCCCTGCAACGGGTTCATCCAGCAAGAGAAGCTTGGGGTCTTGCATCAGGAGCATTCCAATCTCCAGCCACTGCTTTTGACCATGACTTAAATTGCCTGCCTGGCGCGACACACTGTCCGCCAGGTGAATGTTGTGCAAGACCTCCGCCAACCGGTCGCTCTGCGTGGAATCAAGCCGAAAGAAAAGAGATGAGCGAACAGCCTTGTTGGTCTTGAGCGCGAGCTCCAGATTCTCGAAAACAGTCAGCTCCTCAAAGACAGTGGGTTTCTGGAACTTGCGGCCAATACCCAACTGCGCAATCTCGGATTCCTTGTAGCGCAGCAAGTCAATCGTGCTGCCAAAGAACACGGTGCCTGAATCTGGCCGGGTCTTGCCCGTGATGATGTCCATCATGGTAGTCTTGCCCGCCCCGTTGGGCCCGATGATGCAACGCAACTCACCTGGCGCAATGTCCAGAGAGAGGTTATTGATCGCCTTGAAACCATCAAAGCTCACGTTCACATCCTCAAGGTACAAGATTCGGCCGTGGGTCACATCCACCTCGCCTGGCGTGGCCAGCCTCGAAAAGCCCGCCTCACGGCCGCCGGATTCTGTCTGACCAGCTAGTTCCGTCTTGGGCAGCGCCTCGCGCCGGCGCGCGCCTTCTTCGAGCAGATCGGGCGTCATGCCTTGGCCCCCTTCAATTTTTTGACCAACCCGACAATCCCTTGCGGTAAAAACAAGGTGACGCCAATGAACAGCGCACCCAAAAAGTACAACCAATACTCGGGGTAGGCCACGGTCAGCCAGCTCTTGGCGCCGTTCACAATAAAGGCGCCCACAATCGGCCCGATCAGCGATGCCCGCCCTCCCACAGCGGCCCAAATGGCGATCTCAATCGAATTGGCTGGACTCATCTCGCTGGGGTTGATGATGCCGATTTGCGGCACATACAAGGCACCGGCCACGCCACACATCATGGCTGAGATGGTCCAGATGGTGAGCTTGTAGCCCATGGGGTTGTAGCCCGAAAACATCACCCGCGTCTCTGCATCCCGCACCGCCTGCAGCACCCGGCCAAACTTGCTGTTGATCAACCAGCGGGCTAACAAGAAGCAGGCCAGCAGCGTCACACCGGTCAAGACAAACAGCGTCATGCGGGTGCTGGGGGTCGCAATCGGAATGCTCAAAATCCGCTTGAAGTCAGTGAACCCGTTATTGCCACCAAATCCGGTTTCATTGCGGAAAAACAGCAGCATGGCGGCAAACGTGAGCGCCTGGGTGATGATGGAAAAGTACACCCCTTTGATCCGCGAGCGAAACGCGAAGTAACCGAACACAAAGGCCACCAGTCCGGGTATCGCCACCACCATGAACAGGGTCGCTATAAAACTATCGCTCAGCGCCCAATGCCAGGGCAGCTCTTTCCAGTCCAAAAACACCATGAAATCCGGCAAGTTACTTTTGTAGTTGCCGTCCTGCCCAATCTGGCGCATCAGGTACATGCCCATGACGTAGCCACCCAGTGCAAAAAACAGGCCATGACCCAGACTCAGGATGCCGGTATAACCCCAGATCAAGTCCATCGCCAGCGCACAAATGGCGTAGCACATGATCTTGCCGATCAAGCCCACGGCGTAGTCACTCAGGTGAAAAATGCTGCCCTGTGGCACCATCAAATTCAGGATGGGTGCCACGGCGCAGACCACCAGCAAGGCGACGATGAAGGTGCTCCACCCGGCGCGAGTCAATAGCGGTGTGCGAGCGGGGAGTTCAATGGATTGTGTTGTCATGGTTTCAAGCCTCTGCCGAGCGGCCCTTCATGGCGAAGATGCCTTGCGGGCGCTTCTGGATGAAGATGATGATGAAGACCAGCACCGCGATCTTGGCCAGCACCGCACCAGCCCAGCCCTCAAGAAATTTATTCAATATGCCCAGCCCCAGTGCGGCGTAGACCGTGCCGGCCAATTGGCCTACGCCCCCAAGCACCACCACCAGGAAAGAATCGACGATGTAGCCCTGCCCCAAGTCGGGCCCTACATTGCCTACCTGGCTCAGCGCGCAGCCGGCCAGCCCGGCAATGCCAGAGCCCAGCGCAAAGGCATAAGTGTCGATGCGCGCCGTATTCACCCCCATGCAGGACGCCATGGAGCGGTTTTGGGTCACGCCGCGCACAAACAGCCCCAGCCGTGTCTTGCTGATCAAAAACGCCACACCCCCCAACACGGCCAACGCAAACCCGATGATGACCAACCGGTTGTAGGGCAGTGAGAGATTACCCAGCACCTGCACGCCGCCGCTCATCCAGACCGGATTTTCGACACCCACGTTTTGCGCACCAAACAAGGTGCGCACCAGTTGCATCAACATCAGGCTAATGCCCCAAGTGGCCAACAGCGTCTCAAGGGGGCGGCCATACAAATAGCGAATCACCGTGCGTTCCATCGCCGCACCCATCAAGGCCGACGCCATGAAAGCCACGGGCAAGGCCGCCAGCAAATACCAGTCAAAGGCACCGGGTAGAAACTTTTGAAACAGACCCTGCACCACGTAGGTGGCATAGGCACCAATCATCATCAGCTCCCCGTGGGCCATGTTGATGACCCCCATGAGCCCATAGGTGATGGCCAGGCCCAGTGCCACCAGCAGCAAGATGCTGCCCAGGCTGATGCCGCTGAAAATAGCGCCCAGCCGATCGCCCCAAGCCAGCGACGCCTCCACCTCGCGCAAGGATTTTTGGAGCGCGGCTTTCACATCCGGTTCCGGCTCGATACTAAGGCGGGCGAGCAACACCGTCTTGGTGCTGGCCTGGGTGCTGGCGCCCAACAAGGCCGCTGCCTCCAGGCGCTTGGATTTGTCGGTGCTTCCCAACAGGGCTGCCGCGCGCACCATGCCCAGCAGTGCTTTTATGTCGGCATTTTGTTCTTTGGCCAGCGCCTTCTCGATGAGGGGCAGCTTGGACTCGTCCGCGTCACGTTGCAACTGACCCGCTGCGGCCAGGCGCACGGCATCGTCTTTTGAAAACAGCTTGAGCGCTGCCAACGCGGAATCCAGTTCGCCGCGCATGCGATTGTTGTTGATGACGTCTTCTGCGTCGACTGGGACCGTGAATTCGGCGTGGGTCACCGGGTCCAGCGCGCGGTCATCGCGGGCAATGAAAGCTCTGCCCTGCAGCAGCTTTACCGAATCATCCGACAGAGCCTGCAAAAAAGCAGCGGTCTTGTCGTCAGCCGTGGGCATGGCTTTGGCAATGGCCTCAATCCGGGCGTCGGTATCTCCAGCAGCCATTGCATTGGCCTCCTCAACCGTCAGGGCAACGGAAGGCAAGGCCAGGAAACAGGTTAAAAATGCTGTCAATCGAATCAATTGGCTAAGCATTGACAGACTCTCAATAGGTAATTTGAAATCAATGACAAGCCAAAAGGGGACATCCCCTTTTGGCTTGCTGGCCCTTGTAAGAACCGGTGTGCTTACTTCTTGGCAGGCTCATCCGGCTTGGATGCATTGCCTTCGATGTACGGGCTCCATGGCTTGGCCTTGACCGGGCCTGGCGTTTTCCACACCACGTTGAACTGGCCATCGGCCTTGATCTCGCCAATGAACACGCTCTTGTGCAGGTGGTGGTTTTTCTCATCCATCTTGCTCACAATGCCGCTGGGCGCCTTGAAGGTCTGGCCGGCCATGGCCGCAATGACTTTGTTCACATCTGTGGTCTTGGCTTTTTCAACGGCCTGCTTCCACATGTTGATGCCGATGTAAGTGGCTTCCATCGGATCGTTGGTGAGCGGCTTGTCCATGTGGCCAGGAATCTTCTTGGCTTTGGCGTAGGCAGACCACTTCTTGATGAACTCGTCGTTGGTGGGGTTCTTGATGGACTGGAAATAGTTCCAGGCAGCCAGGTGGCCCACCAGCGGCTTGGTGTCGACACCGCGCAGCTCTTCTTCACCTACGGAGAAGGCGACGACGGGCACGTCTTTGGCCTTCAGGCCGGCGTTACCCAACTCTTTGTAGAAGGGCACGTTGGAGTCACCATTGATGGTCGAGACCACTGCCGTCTTGCCGCCTGCAGAGAACTTCTTGATGTCCGCCACGATGGTCTGGTAATCCGAATGACCAAACGGGGTGTATTTTTCGTCGATGTCGGTGTCTTTCACGCCCTTGCTCTTGAGGTAGGCGCGCAAAATTTTATTGGTGGTGCGAGGGTACACATAGTCGGTACCCAAAAGAACCCAGCGCTTGGCGCCGCCGCCGTCTTTACTCATCAGGTAATCCACAGCGGGAATGGCTTGCTGGTTGGGCGCAGCACCTGTGTAAAACACATTTTTGGACAGTTCTTCACCTTCGTATTGCACGGGGTAAAACAACAAGCCGTTGAGCTCTTCAAGCACCGGCAAAGCCGACTTGCGTGACACCGATGTCCAGCAACCAAAAATCACATCCACCTTGTCTTGCGTGAGCAACTGCCGCGTTTTTTCAGCAAACAAAGGCCAATTGGAAGCGGGGTCGACAATGACCGGCTCCAGCTTCTTGCCCAGCAGGCCACCCTTGGCATTGATCTCATCAATCGCCATCAGCACCGTGTCTTTCAACACCGTCTCGGAGATGGCCATGGTGCCAGAGAGGCTGTGCAAAATGCCCACCTTGATGGTGTCAGCAGCCAATGCCGGCAGGATTGAGATGCCCGTCAAGGCGACGGCAGCGGTGATCGCCTTGAGTGTGAAACGGCGTGAATTCAAGCTATGCATGTGCAACCTTTCAAAGTAAAAGAAAACTCGATTCGCTGTGCGGGGCCTGCTGGTGTAGCCAAGCTTTGCTCTACGATGGAGTAACTTTAGGCAAGATGGAAGAAAGCGGGAATACGCCTTGTGGCGTAGGCAACAGCAGCAATCAAGCTTAAAATCCCGTCTGGCCTGCGGCTCCCGCATTTTTTTGACATTTGACCCAAGGGATGCAAGAAGCACCATGAAGATTCGCATTCTGCTTGCTGATGACCACCAAATGTTCAGAGAGGCGCTCTGCCATTTGCTGCAAAGCCAAGCCGATCTGGAGGTCGTAGCCCAGACTGGGGACGGCTTGCAGGTCCTTCCAATGACCCGGGAAACTGCGCCCCACATTGTTTGCATGGATATCAGCATGCCAGGCATGAACGGCATTGAAGTTACGCGTTCCTTGCGCCGGGAATGGCCTCTGGTGAAAGTGGTCGCCCTGTCCGCGTACACGGACCAGCGCCATGTACTTGACATGTTCAACGCTGGAGCCAACGCCTACGTCACCAAGGTAGAAGCAGGCACCGAGCTACTGAATGCCATACGGGCCGTTCTCAGGGGGAGAACCTACCTCTGCCCGGATGTGGCAGGAGCGGTGACGGGAGAAATGCTGAACCGCAATGGTCGAGTTCGATCCTCAGTCGTCCTTGGGAGTCGGGAACGGCAGGTGCTGCAACTGGTAGCCGAAGGCCACACATCAAACAAGATCGCCACCATGTTGCTCATTGCGACATCCACGGTGGAGGTCCATCGCCGCAACATCATGCGAAAGCTTGACCGCCACAGTGTGGCTGAGCTGACTCGTTATGTGATCAATGACGAGCGTGAAGATCAAGACGCCAAGTAATGGTGGATTAAAAGCAATTCAGGACACAGGTAGTGCGAGACTTCCTCGCGTCACGCGCCGGGCTTCCATCGACAAGCCAACCCAACCGCAATCATCTTTTTCTTTTCCGAGCAAGCCTCGACAGCAAGATGCGTCTCAACGTCTCGCTACGCGCTTGAGGCCAGACCTACGCGATCTGCGCGCCTTTTCCGGCATCCAATAAATTCCAATCCTGCCTGTAGAAGTACCGGCATGCAGATAGTTGAACTACCGGTATTCAGGTAGTGGGCAGGCGATCTCACGCCTAAGCTCACTTCATTACGGAATGATAAAGATTCGATCTCGTCAGGCACAGGGCCGGAAATGCGCTTGACTGAGCAAAAATTATTCACATAACAGGGCGACATGCGGTACTCGCCAAATCATGAATCAAAGACGAAAAATCCATGATCACTCTGTCTCTAATAACTGAGAACGACAAAGGCACTTCGACGTGGCTGTGGTTGCCTCTTACCGGCGCGATCTTGCTCATCGCGGCACTCCCAATGATCGCAACCGGGCGCTGGGTGCAGTGGGGGTCACTGGGAGGCGTTGCGTTACTCGCTGGTGCCAGCGTGTGGTGGCTGCTGAAGCAATGGCGAGACACCAGAGCGCAGCTCGCGCAAGCGGTAGCCATTGCGGATGACCTCGCCTCATCACGACAGGAACTTACTTTACTGCTGCAGGATGTGCTCCCCGTTTGGCAATTCCACGTGGACTTGGTCAAGACACAAACCGAAAAAGGCATCGTGCAGCTCACAACCAGCTTCTCATCGGTCCTCGAGCAGTATGACCTGGCTGGCATCAGCGGCCTCAGCGAAGGTGCCGATAAAGAGAACAACTCCATCGGACTGCTCAACCTCTGCGAACGCGAACTCGAACCTGTAGTGCTTGCCTTGACCGTGGTAATAGCAGGCAAGGACATCTTGCTGGACAACCTTCGCAGCCTGTCCAAGGAAACGCTTGATTTACAGACAATGGCATTCGAGGTACGCAGCATCGCAGCGCAAACCAATTTACTGGCACTGAATGCCGCCATTGAGGCGGCCCGCGCCGGTGAATCAGGACGCGGCTTCGCAGTTGTCGCCGCGGAAGTTCGCATGCTGTCTCAGCGTTCTGCGGAAACCGGAAAAAAGATTGCCGAGCGCGTGGGGAAAATCGTGAACATCATGAACACGACCCTGACCACTGCGGAAGAAAGCACCATCAAGGACAAAGAAGCCGTAACGCTGTCCGGTGATCTGGTAGAGCATGTCCTCGGTCACGTAAGCAAGCTTGGCGACTCTGCTGAGGGCATGCGAAAGCATGGCATCGTGGTGCGACGAGAAGTCGAAAAGCAGCTTGTCGCCTTGCAGTTCCAAGACCGCGTTTCACAGGTGCTTAGTGGTGTGCTTGAGAACATTGACCAAATGCAAGTCACCCTGGCCGATTTGGAAACACATGCTTTACCCACGTCCTACGAATGGCTGGAGGCACTCAACAGAGACTCCAACATGGCAGATCAACACTACAGGTACACCTCGCGGTGAAAAATGAGCATGAACCCATCTCCACCCGGCACCAAAAC
>JBIIVW010000295.1:0-4096 GCA_044339205.1 Rhodoferax sp.
ATATCGCGGGTGGAGAGTCCGCGGTCCTGGAAGCTGAGTCGGAGCAGCAGGTTGAGGTTGATCGGCGAAATGTGGCTGACAGTACGCGTCAAATTGTCCCCGTTGCAGCTTCGAAAGAAATAGCGCGCGCCACAAAGATCGTGAGGCAGTCCAAGCAGGCTGTAGTGTCCATGTTTGAGGAAGCCCGCATGGGCAATACGGTCGATGTTGGTGGAGCTAGGCTGTTGGTCGAGGAAATATCGGATTCTGTATCCCGCAACCCAGGAGCACTTATCAGCCTGGCGCGTCTCAAAACTGCGGACGACTATACCTACATGCATTCTGTGGCCGTCTGCGCCATGATGGTCGCTCTGGCCAAGCAACTGGGCTTGGATGAGGCTCAGGTGAGGTCTGCGGGCTTGGCTGGCTTGTTGCACGACCTGGGCAAGGCTGTGATGCCTATTGAAGTGCTCAACAAGCCGGGCAAGCTCACTGACGAAGAGTTCACCGTTATCAAAAGCCATCCTGTCGAGGGCCACAAGATGCTATTGGGTGGAGTCAACATAGACCCGATAGTCCTGGATGTCTGCCTGCACCACCATGAAAAAACCGACGGCTCTGGCTATCCTTCTGGCTTGAAAGGCCCTGAAATCAGCTTGTTCGCCAAGATGGGCGCAGTTTGTGACGTTTACGATGCCATCACATCCAACAGACCTTACAAAGCCGGCTGGGACCCTGCCGAATCACTCCGCAAGATGGCTGAGTGGGCTAACGGCCATTTTGATCCTCAGGTTTTTCAGGCGTTTGTCAAGAGCATGGGAATTTATCCGGTCGGCTCTCTGGTACAGCTATCTTCTGGACGAATTGGCGTGGTGGTGGAGCAGACTTCCAAGATGCTCACCACACCGAGCGTCAAAGTATTTTTTTCGACCAAGTCAAACCTTCGGATCCTGCCGCAAATCATTGATTTGTCTCGCCCTGAGAACAAGGAGAAAATCGTCAGCCGCGAAGACCCAGCCAAATGGCGTTTCCCTGACCTGCATGAACTGTGGTCAGGTTTGCCGCAAACCCCTTGGTGAGGAATGCTTGACCGCCCTGTCTGAACTGGGATGAAGCGTCTCTCGACATTCGTAGACCACCAACCCGCGTCAACCAGTCTTCCTGCACGGTGTAGACATTTCAGGCGCGTAGCGTTTGTCGATTGCAGCCGCTGACTATTTGGCTTTATTGACCTAAACGGTCTGTACCCGGCACGTTATAAGGGTTTTTGTATTTATATCAGGAGCATCAGTCAGGACTGACTGATGCTCTTGGTCAAGCTAGCAACCGCGGGTGATTGGCATTTCAACGGGTTTGGGGTTTGCAGCGTATTTCCCCAGTTCCATTTTGGCAATGGAGTTGCGGTGCACTTCGTCGGGACCATCGGCAAACCGCAGAGTCCGAGCGTTGGCGTAGCTGTAGGCCAAGGGAAAGTCATCGCACATGCCTCCACCGCCATGGACCTGCATGGCCCAGTCGATCACCTGGCAGGCCATGCTGGGTGCCACCACTTTGATCATGGCGATCTCGTTTTTGGCAAATTTGTTGCCACCCACGTCCATCATCCATGCCGCTTTGAGTGTAAGGAGGCGGGCCATGTCGATCTTGCAGCGTGCCTCGGCGATACGTTCTTGCGTCACGGTTTGAGATGCGACCGTTTTGCCAAATGCGACGCGGGATGAAGCTCGTCGGCACATCAGTTCCAGGGCACGTTCAGCCAATCCAATCAATCGCATGCAGTGGTGAATGCGCCCTGGTCCAAGGCGTCCCTGAGCGATCTCGAATCCCCGGCCTTCGCCCAGCAAGATGTTGCCCACAGGGACCCTGACGTTCTCAAATAGAACTTCCATGTGGCCGTGCGGCGCATCGTCATAACCCATGACATTGAGGGCGCGCACCACGGTGATGCCCGCAGTTTCGGCGGGTACCAGCACCATGCTTTGTTGCGAGTGGCGTGGTGCGTCAGGGTTGGTCTTGCCCATGGTGATGTAGATGGCACAGCGGGGGTCACCTGCCCCGGAGGTCCACCACTTGCGGCCATTGATCACATAGTCATCGCCATCGCGCTCGATCCGGGTTTCGATGTTGGTGGCATCGCTTGAGGCCACGTCGGGCTCAGTCATGGCAAAGGCGGAGCGGATCTTGCCTTCCAGCAGCGGCTTGAGCCAGCGGGCCTTGTTTTCTTCAGACCCGTACCGTGCTATGGTTTCCATGTTGCCGGTATCTGGCGCAGAGCAGTTGAACACTTCGCTTGACCACATGACCTCGCCCATGATTTCTGCCAACGGTGCATATTCCTGGTTGGTGAGTCCGGCTCCGGTGTAGCCCGAGGCGGCCGCGCTGTCGACGGGCAAGAAAAGATTCCACAAGCCTGCTGCCTGGGCTTTGGGCTTGAGGTTTTCAATGGTCTGCAGCGGCGTCCAGCGTTTGCCGGCTGCGGTGTTAGCTGCGATCTCGGCGTGGTAGGCGCCTTCGGACGGGTAAATGTGTTCGGTCATGAACGACCGCAGCCTGCTTTGTAAGTCTTTTGTTTTGGGCGAGTAGTCAAAGTCCATGGGGAATCTCCAGTTGTTTTCAGTGTGAAAATGGTGCGGTGAGGGGCTCAGGCCTGTTGAGCGAATTTCCAGGCCATTTGGGCCAGTGGCCTCGCGCCTGCAGCTGAACTGACAGCTTGCGCGCTGGCAGCGGTGCCAGATTCCACTCGTTTGGCAATGCCCTGAAGAATGGCGGCGAGACGAAACAGGTTGTAGGCGAGGTAGAAGTTCCAGTCTGTTGTGAGCGCCTCAGGCGTGGTCAACCCCGTGCGTTCGCAATAAAGCTGGATGTATTCGGCCTCAGTGGGGATGCCCAGGCTGGCAACGTCCAATCCACCAATGCCGCGAAACGCGCCCGGTGGGATGTGCCACGCCATGCAGTGATAGCTGAAATCAGCCAGCGGGTGCCCCAGCGTGGACAGCTCCCAGTCGAGCACCGCAATGATGCGCGGCTCGGTGGGGTGAAACATCAGGTTGTCCAGCCGGTAGTCGCCATGCACGATGCTGACCATGTGCTCCGCGCGGGCCATGGCCGGAATGTGCTGGGGCAACCACGCCATGAGCTTTTCCATCTCATCGATTGGCTGGGACATCGGGCCAGCGCCATCGGCGGAGGCGGCATATTGCTTGCTCCAGCGGCTGATCTGGCGGTCAAAATAGTTGCCTGGCTTGCCGTAACCGGCGAGGCCCCGGTCGGCGAAATTGACCGTATGCAAGGCTGAGATCACGCGGTTCATCTCTTTGTAAACTGCGCCGCGTTCCTCGGTACTCATGCCCGGCAAGGTCTGGTCCCACAAAATTCGCCCAGGCATGAATTCCATGATGTAGAAGGCCTGGCCAATGACGGCTTCATCTTCACACAGACAGAACATGCGGGGCACCGGCACATCCGTGCCTTGCAAGCCACTCATGACCGCGAACTCGCGCTCAATTGCGTGGGCCGAGGGCAACAACTTGGCCACCGGGCCTGGCTTGGCACGCATCACATAGCTCTGCGACGGCGTGTTGAGCTTGTAGGTCGGGTTGGACTGGCCGCCTTTGAATGATTCCAAGCTCAAGGGTCCTGCGAAGCCAGGAAGGTGCGTCGTGAGCCAGGCGGACAAGGCCTCGATATCGAAAGCTTGCTTGTCCGAGACGGGCCGCGTCCCTACAAAGTGATCAAAATCGCTCATGGTGGTGATGTTCCGTGCTTCTAGTTGTCTGAATCAATGATCTGCATCAAGGCTTCGCGGTTGCGAATGACCAGGCCACCCGGCTCGATGCGAATGACATCCTCGCGCTCCATGGATTTCAGCTCCTGATTGACCCGCTGGCGGGACGCGCCAAGCAACTGGGCCAGTTCTTCCTGGGCCAGCTGAAGTCCGATGCGCATCTCGCGTCCATCGCTCAGTGACGGGACGCCATAGCTTCGAACCAGGTGCAGCAGCTGCTTGGCCAAACGGGCCCGCAGGGGCAAGGTGTTGAGGTCTTCCACCAAGCCATACAGCTGGCGAATGCGCCGGGCATGCAGGCGCAGCAGGGCTTCGTACAACTCGACGTGAGTT
>JBIIVW010000296.1:0-4094 GCA_044339205.1 Rhodoferax sp.
CCACAGCACATCCAGCACCTCTTTGGGAGCCAGTGCAGGGGGCGAGTGCGGCATGACAAACAAGGCATTGGTCAGCAAGTAGTCCTGCATCACCACCTGACGCGGCACACCCAGGGCCTGCAGGATCAAGGCTGCGGCGAAACCGGTTCGGTCCTTGCCGGCAGTGCAATGAAAGACCAGCGGCGCATCACTCTCCAGCAGGTGCCCAAACAACTCGGCAAAGCGTGGCGAGTTGTCACTCACAAACGCGCGGTAAGTTTCCTGCATCAAGCCCACCGTGTCCTGCGCGGTCAGAGGCTGGCCCAGCTCCAGCCGCTCTTTCATGCGCATCAGGACGGTGGGTTCGATCGCCAGCGAATGCGAGAGCACGCCCGGCAAGTCATAAGGCACAGCCGCGCGCTCGGCCGCGCCCCTGAAGTCAAACGCCCGAGTCACCGCCAGGCCCGACAGGGTGGCCAAGTCCTGGGGGGTCAGGGCCGCCAGATGGTCCGAGCGAAACAGTTTACGCCAGCGAAGCGTGCGTCCGTCCAGGCCGGCGTAGCCGCCCAGATCACGAAAATTGGTGGCACCAGCCAGATTGAGGGAGCGAGGAAGGTTTTGCATGGGCTCCATCGTGCCAGAAGAATGCCACCTGGCCCGCCCGCATCGCCAAATCCCTCGCCGGCACCTGTGCGCCGGTTTTATGGCTCAATCAGCACCTGTTTCTTGCCCGGCCAGAATGGCCACTTTGACCCCAACCATGAGCACCCCCCCCCTCGACACCCCTTCGGATGAGGACCTGTACCGTCGGATCTGGATGGAACTGCAGCGTGCCGCCCATGACCGGCATCACGACTGGCGAACGCCCGTCATGACCAGTGTTGACGCACAAGGCATCCCGCAAGCCCGCACCGTGGTGCTGCGCGAAGTAGACACCGTCACCCGCCAGCTCACCTTTTATACCGACAGCCGCAGCCCCAAAGTGGCGGAACTGCAGGCTGCACCGCAAAGTGCGCTGGTGTTCTGGAGCAAGCGCCTGAGTTGGCAACTTCGCGTGTCCACCCGCGTGCGGGTCGACACCACCGGACCCTTGCTCGATGCCGCCTGGGCTCGGGTCAGTCAGTCGGCGGCGGCTGGGGACTACCTGTCGGCCACCGCGCCAGGCTCACCGCTGCATCTGCAAAACAGCGCCCCGAACAAACATCACAACATGGCTATCTTGATGGCACAGGTGGACGTCATGGACTGGCTTGAACTGGCGCGTTCCGGCCACCGCCGTGCCCTTCTCACCCCCGAGCGCACCGAGTGGCGTGTGCCATGACCCTGCGCTACAACCCTTGGAGAAACAAACCATGCATTACCCACGCGCCTCCTGCACCACCGCCCTGCTGGCCGCAGCCTGCTGGCTGGGCAGCGTCTCTGCACAAACGCCTGGCGTGTCCCCCACGCCTGCACCCAAAGACCTGAGCTGCCCGCAAACGACCAACTGCGTCAACTCGCTCAGCGGCAGCGGCCTGTTGCCCCTGCGTTACGCGGGCGACCCCGCCCAGGGCATGGCCCTGCTGCGGGCCACGCTGGCAACCTACCCCGAGGCCAAAGTGGTAAACAGTGGCCCGCTGTCACTGGAAGTCATCTTCACCACAACGCTCGGCTTCAAGGACCAGGTGGACTTTGTGGTGGATGGGCAGATGGGGCAAATTGCCTACCGCTCCAAGTCACTTCTGGGGACCTACGACTTTGGCAAGAACCGCTCCCGCATGACCGATTTCACCCAGCGCTTTGCCGCTGGCTCGCGTTAGGGCCTGGCTGCAGCTTGCGTTCGCAGAACTCAGCGAGTTCGGGCGCACCGAAATCCGATGTAGACCACCGCGCTGTCAACGGGTTTGCTGGCCCGGTGATCGCGGTGCATGGCGCTTGCACCGTACCACCAGGACCCACCCAAGGTGGCTTGCTCGGGGCCAGGGCCGGCATCAGCCCATTCCCAGACGTTGCCACCCATGTCAAACAAGCCGTTCACGCCCGCCTGCGTGCTGCCCGCCAGCACGTGCCCGCGCCCCCGGCTGCTGACCACATGGGTCACGGGCTTGGCTTGGGTGGCGCAGTCGCCCAGGCAATTGGCTCCGCTGGGCATCAAGCCGGTGGGATAAGGATAGGTTTGGCCAATTTGCCAACCGGGTGGCGCCGGATTTCGGCGTTCGGTATAAGCGGCCTCGGTCCATTCGGCTACCGTGGGCAGACGCTTGCCGGCCCAACGGCAAAAGGCCTGCGCCTCGGGGTACGTGGTGTGAGTCGCCGGCTCCTGGTCCGCGCCGGACGTGCCGTAGGGCGAGTGCCATACCCAGCCGGTGCGTTGTTGCCACCCGCCCTCATAGGTTTGACCACCACCGCGCTGCTCGGCCAGGGTACGAATCCCGGTGGCGCTGACAAAGCGTCGAAACTCGCCAATCGTGACCTCGGTCTGGTCAATTTCAAAGTGAGAGATGGCTTGCATGGAGCCCGCATGCAGCACAGGCGCCAGCAAGCCAAGCAACACAACAACCAATAATTTAGTGCTAAATGTGGCTGTAGCCGGCGTAAAAAATGACTTTATATCTACATATTTCATAGCGTTTTGACATCCTTGAACAGGGGTTGCATTTTGCTTCAATCGCGCTGAATGATGTCTAACGACCGGGCGGGTCACCACATTCAGGCTTGTAGCCGTCGTCCAGCGGTGTGGAGACCAGACCAGCCGCGATGTCATCCTGCACCAGACAGTGCGGCACCAGCGCCAAGCCCATGCCGGCCCGCACCGCCCGGATCAAGCGGGAGATCGAGAAGATGCAACGCATCGCCAAGTTCGCAAAAATCAGCATCGAATGAGTGCGCCTAGCCCACAATCAAGCCCATGATGACCCCTTCACTCGTCCGCTATTTGCCAGGCACCACAGCCCTGGTGCTGGATTCACCGCACAGCGGAACCGATTACCCACCGGACTTTGCCTATGCGTGTGATCTGCAGACCCTGCGCCGCGCCGAGGACACCCACGTTGAAAAGCTGTATGACTTTGCTCACGGGCTGGGTGCGGGCTGGGTGGAGGCTCACTTTCCGCGCAGCTACCTCGATGCCAACCGGGACACCACGGAGATCGACACCAGCCTGATCGACTCGGCTTGGCCGGGAGCCGTGTCAACCGACCCCAAGGTAATGAGCAAGGTACGGCTCGGCAAGGGCCTGATCTGGCGCACCACCGACGACGGCCACCCGATCTACGACCGTCAGCTCAGCGTGGCTGAAGTTCAGGCGCGGATAGTGCGCTGCTGGGTGCCCTACCACGCAGCTGTGGCGCAGACGATCGACGGCGCGCACCAGCGCCACGGCTACAGCATCCACATCAACTGCCATTCCATGCCGGCGATTGCGGCCAGCCATGCCACCGAGTTTCCGGGCGAGGCCCACGCCGACTTTGTCATCGGCAACCGCGACGGCACCACGTCCAGCGAACCGCTGGCCCGTCTGGTGTGCGATCACCTGCGGCAATTGGGCTACAGCGTGGCCTACAACCACCCCTACAAAGGCGTGGAGTTGGTGCGCCGGCACAGCTCGCCGCTGCAGCATCGCCACAGCCTGCAAGTGGAGATCAACCGCAAGCTGTACATGAGTGAAGACACGCTGCAGACGCATGCGGGATTTGAGTCGCTGCAAACCCATCTGAAATCGCTGGTGCAACTGCTGTTGACAACCGATCCGCGCGCGCTGGTGGCCTGAGGGGATTGGCCAACGCGAGATTGGGGGCTTCCAGAGGCGAAACGAGGAGATTTTGAATAAAAATTCATGCTAGCCGGCGTATCCATTGCCTTAAATGCTATTATTTTTAATCAATGAAATCACCCGGCATGCACCGGGCCATCAGGGCCTCGCCCCAAGCCACTGGCCCGGCGAAGGTCAGTGTCACGGTGACCCACTCGCCATCCGTCTGGACCTGCTGATCGGTGTCCCAGATGCCGCCCTCATCAAGCGGCCCACGCGGCCCCGGGCTGCTGGACTCGGCCCAAGCCAGTACAGCCTGCACTTCGGCCAGCACCTGCGGTAACTGCGCCGCGCGCACGCTGGCCATGGCGTCCCAGCTGCCGGT
>JBIIVW010000082.1:0-13889 GCA_044339205.1 Rhodoferax sp.
TCACGCCCGGTGTATGCACTTGAAGATGGCATTCGTGCTGAAAAAAGTTCAGGTCGCGAAAGGTCTTGGTGACCGTGTCATGCGAACCATGAGCACCATCAAATCCAGACACCTCAAAGCGACTCCCCGCGTTGAAGTCAATCAAGATCGTCAGTGTCTTGGCTGCCTCGTCAAACTTCACAGAGGCAATGAACCACAGATCGGTGATTCCCAGCGCGGATTCAAACAGTTTGGCACTCATGGATTATTCAGTGTCGATCAAAACGGTCAGAGATTACCCACTCAAATTTCAACAGAGCCGGAAATAGAGGTCAGGCACACACCCAAGCGTGGTTCATGGCTGAACATCGCCGAGCTGGAGTTTGCCGTTTTGGGGCGGACGGTCTTCAAGAAACGGATCGCCGATAAAGAGCAACTGCAACGTGAACTCGATGCGATCTGCGCTCACAGGAGTGCCCTGGCGAAACCCGTCCAGTGGCAATTCAACTTGCCTAAGGCCCGCTCGAAGATGGCCTGGGTTTATCCCGATCTGCATCAACGTGAATTAAGTTGACTGTCTACTAGACACCACTCAGTATCCTGTGTTTGTACCGTGTCTTATACAATTCCAGCCAGACCAAATCACTTTTCCGCTGGGTCCAGATTGGTGCGATGATATGGAAGTTGAGGGCAAACTGGTAACAGGGCTCCTTCTGATATCAGCTGTGTGTCCAACCCCAACACTTCAACGACGTGAATCCAACCGATATTGCAAAAAAGACCGAAGCCGGCGTCAAAGCGATTCAAACGAGGGACAAGGCCCTCTCGGCTCGGCAACGGATTCTGCTCATCACGGCAGATGGTGTAAAGCCATTACAAACCTTGTCTCAGGTATGTACAAACCTTCAAGAAACGATTGACCTCCTCGATGCGCTCCATGCATTGGGATTTGTTGAATTCATCGCACCTCAGATACCAAAACCTGCCATGCGACCGACTGCAGTGCCGGTAAAACCCGTTGACATCCGGCCGGATATCCGACGGGCAACACGCGTCCTGGAAGACTTGCTCGGTCCGGCGTGCGAGCCCCTAGCGCTGCAGCTGGAAAAATGCAAAACCAAAGAAGAGCTGATTGCCAAAATTCAGACTTTTCGTCAGGTCGTTGCAGGCATGCGGTCCGAAAACAAGGCAGACGAATTCGTTGCGACTGCGATAGGAACCCTGCAGTAAGCGATCAACCGGCTGACGAACTGCCGACTGTTTGTCGGCAACGTTTTCACGAACCCCTTGTCAACGCTTGGGCACTCCAAGCGGCACCTGCTGCACAGCGTCCCATTGCGGGTCCTGAAACCACGGATTGCTGACAAGATATTGGCGCAATATGGGCAGGGCCTCAAGCCCCCAGAACACTTTACCAGCCACCTCAAAAGCAGGCACGCCAAACACCCCTGCGGCAATGGCGGCTTCGGCGTTTGCCCTCAGCTCAGCCCTCACGTCTTCTGCGTAAGCGAAGGCCTTGGTTTGAGGGGCTTTTGGCTAACGCCGGTGAGACCGTTAACTTGCACGACAAACGCAAATAAACCTAATGGACAATCTCGGTTCAAGATGAGTTCGCCGCGGGCTTACACACAGCGAGCCCGCCAGTGACAAACGTGGCGCCAAGGCTGACGAGATGCACCTCACGCCGCTGGAGCTGATAGAGCGCATCTCCGCCCTGGTGCCACCTCCTCGCATCCACCGGCACCGCTACTTTGGTGTGCTGACTCCGAACTCACCGCTGAGGGCTGCGGTGTCGGCGCTGGCTACACCCGTCATGCAAGTCGTGGTGCAGATCGAGCCAGCCATCTCGGGCGCGGGCTCGCCTGGGCTGGCACCGCTGGGCCATGCAATGCCACTCCCGCCCGAACCTGCACCGTCCAAACGCTCACCGGCGCATTAACTGTGGGCGGTGTTGATCGCTCGCATCTACGAGGTTTTTCCGCTGCTGTGGCCGCTGTGTGGTGGCCAGATGCGCCTGATCGCCTTTATTACTGAGGGCACGCAGATAGAGAAGATCCTCGATCACATCGGTGTCGATTCGCAGCCGCCGCACATATCTCCGGCACGCGGGCCACCGCTGTGGGAGGACTGTGGTGATGCGCAGATAGGTGACGGGGCGCAAATCGATCCAGACTGGGATGTGGCAGCGCAACCCGCACCCGACTTTGAGTTCGATCAGCGCATCAGTTGGTGACTGTGCAAAGCGCCATTTTTTTGCGCTGCGGGGTAAGTCTGCACGGTCCACCGCAAATGACCCTGTTGTCAGGCAAATTTTGGTGGTGGCTCGCCCAGGGATCACGCTGTAGTGAGAATCACGAGGGTTATTACGTGGGTTGGTGACCGATCAAAGGTGCGATACTGACTTTGTGGTGGTTGAAAGGCTTATCCGTATGTTGATCACCATCCTCGGATGATCAAGCCACCAGGTCAACAGTCAAAAACCGGATTCAGGCGCATTTCTGGGTGGAAATGCAGCCGCCGTTCAGGCTCATACGTTGTTGGACAGGGCTCCAGTTAAGAGGCCGGGCAATATTGCGCTATATTGAGATGGATGAACGGGCGCTGGCGTTTCGCGCCTGCCATGTGCCGATAACAGTGCGCCTCATATGCGCTATGCAGGATACCGCTGGCCCCATTGAACATGACGATCGAACAACGAAATGACGGAGTCGAAAAGCGGTTGATGCACGTCATCCTGCAATGCGCCGATGTGTTCAACGCCGCCGGATTTTCTCAAGTCATCAAAGAATCTGTCGTGGAGATTTTGCCGCACGAAATCATGGTCTGCGGCATCGCCGGCGTGACGCGACAAGGACACTACATCAACAAGATGTTGAATCACGATTACCCGCTTGACTATTTTGTGGGCATGCAGTCATCTGACGGACGCGTGGACGGTCCGCTGGGCAAGAGATGGCGGGAAACGCAAGAGCCCGTGTTTTTCCAAACCAATCGGGACGAAGCCTCTGTGCCACCAGAATGGCTGCGTTTGTTTAATCAGCACGATCTGCGCAACACGATCGGGCACGGAGTGCTCGACATCACAGGCAGTTTCACCAGCTATTTCGTGTTTTCACGCTTGACGTGCGAAGTCGGTCCGAACCAAGCCTTCCTGCTCCGGATTCTGGTGCCCCACCTCCACCACGCGCTCATGCGCGTGCTGACCACGCTGGAAGAGTCCCCCAAGAAGTTGGGCTCGACGAAAAAACCGCTCAGCCAACGTCAGCGGGAAATCCTCTACTGGATGCACGAACGAAAAACCAATTGGGAAATAGCCATTATTTTGGCCATGACGGAACTCAACGTCAAATATCACGTAGAACAAATTTTCATCAAACTCGACGTGCGTAACCGGGCGCATGCCATCGACAAAGCACGCGATCTAGGCTTGCTTCTCAAGCCCCCGAGCTGATCCCCCGTCGCCGAGGTCCCCGCGTCCATCGTCCGGTCACGTGGGCCCGGAATATTCACCTGCGCCGAGTTTTGTGTACTGCACCCGTGCCTGATTCCTGTCTGCTCGGAGAGTGGATTCGTGTTGCATAACGGCATACAGTCACTTGTGTGGGGTTGTCGGAAAAGCGCAGTTGCCTGTCCTGCAACCCGAAGGAGACGATGACCGAATTAATCAAATGGCAGCCACTGTTGAACTTCTCCATGACGTGAACCTGGCATCCGATCGCATCCGATCATGTAATCAAAGACGGGTAGGTCGTGTGTGCCGTTCGCGAGTGGAAATGCGTAAGGGCATAAAGTGCCCAACGCCGACAGTATGACACCGTGGATCACAGTGAATCCACATCAAATACCCAAAAAAATATGAGGAGACTCGACATGTACGCGATATTCAAATCTGCACGAGGACTGCTGCCGGTCCTTGCCGCATCGATCAATTCCCTGTTCTGGGCGCTCACCGGGGCACTCCTCGTCCCGACCGCGGCACACGCACTGGCGTGCGGTGCCAATAACGGATACGTATGCCAGGGCACGCCAGCCCAGTATGCCGGATCCTTTAGCCCCGGCGTGGGCTATGGCGGTTTTGGCGGCGGGGCGTGTACCGCGACGAAGACTCCCGTCATTTTTATCCATGGAAATGCCGACAGCGCGATCAGCTTGGATATGCCGCCGGGGTATGTCAGCGGCTACGGTACTCCAGCGCGATCGGTATATGCCGAGCTGAAAGCGCGAGGCTATAACGATTGCGAGTTGTTCGGCGTAACCTATCTCAGCGCCAGCGAACAGGGGTCGGCGCAATACAACTACCACTCCTCAAGCAAGTACAGCATCCTCAAAACGTTCATCGACAAGGTAAAAACCTACACTGGCAAAACACAGGTTGATATCGTCGCCCATTCAATGGGTTCGTCAACGGCATTGGCGACGCTGCAGTACTACAGCAACTGGAGCAGTGTTCGAAAATTCATCAATATCGGCGGCGGAATTCGCGGTTTGTACAGTTGCTACTACACCGGCTATGCCAACGCCTACGCGCCGACCTGTGGTTCGCAGAATTACTTCAATAGCTACACGTTTGGTTTTTTCCCTGAGGGTTGGTACTACGGCACGTGGGTCACCAACAACTGGACCGGCAGCGGCTCCGCCAAATCGATGCGCGACATGCCCGCCAGTCGCGCGGGCGTGTCCTTCTACACGCTTTCCGCCGCATTCAAAGACCAGATCGGTTGCGCGACCTATTCGTTTTCGACGGGGTGCAATTTGACCGCGAAGTTTGCCAGCACGACGTCGAACGTCAAAGCGCAGATCAACGTGGGCGCGGGCAGCGATGCGACGCAAGCGGATTACAACTGGTCCGACGGCACGCCATTCAATCAAAAGGGTGGTGATACGTCCAACGGCGTGGGACACTATCGCTCCAAGACCAATACTGGTGCCATCATTCAGCGCATGCTGTTGACCACTTGTACAGGCGTCGATTGCGCGGCGACCTACACGACCGGGCCGAAAGTCGCTTACTAAACGGCAACCCCCGGGTTCACTGGCTGCAACACGCTAGACCGAGTCTGCGATGATGGCCGTGTACGGCCTTACCATTGCGCGCAGGCCATCAGAAGCAGGAGCGGCAACGGACGCTAGAAATGGTAACGAATGGCATGAAGAATCTCTGGGGGTGGTTGGGGGTGCTTGGCCTGAGTACGGCTATGGGCGTGGTCATATGGTGGGACAGTGACGCGCCCGACCATGCATCACTGACCGCGGCCACCATCTTGCCAGGGCGTGCGGCCGCGGACCGCCCTATTGCCAGCCTGTGGGAGTGGGGAGACGTTGGTGCCAGTGTGCGCGGCAGTGCCAGCGGCAATGACAGTGCCGGCGCCAGTGCATCAAGCATTTCGGTGGATGATCTGATAAGGCGCGCGCTCGCGCCGCCCCGCAACCAGCACACCGATGACCATTCGCGCGAGGAGCTGAACACGCTGGTAAAACAAGATCATGCCGTACGGCAGAGCCTCATGGGCCGCTATGACAAGGAGTCCAGTACGCAGGTCCGACAGTTGATCGTGTCGCTGCTTTCCAATAGTGAAACGCCCGAAGTGCTGACGTTTTCCAAGCGACTGGCCAGCAGCGCCGACATCACGCAGCGCAAGGATGGGCTGCGCATGCTGCAAAACTTGAGCAGCGATGTGCCCGAAATCCATCCCATCTTAGTCAAGACGCTGGCCAACGAAAATTCACCCGATGTACTGATGCTGGCGCTATCTGCACTCAAACCGCCCGCTGCCGGCGACGTCCATTCGGACCCGCTGGTCCCCGCGCCGGACGCGGCCGCCATCGTGGCGCAGTTGCAGAATTTGACCCGCCATGCTGACCCCGATATTCGGCTGCAAAGCATTTTGCAGCTGGCCCAGTGGGACCGGGCAGACAGCAGTGGCGTTCAATGGTCGCGGGCACTGATGGATCCATCAGTGCCAGTGCGGCAGGCCGCCGTGACAGCGGTCGCACAATCGGGCATGCAATCCGATGCGCTGAAGGCAGCATTGATCGATCTGGCCACTGATGCGCAGGAAAGCAAGGATGTGCGAGGCAACGCCTTGCAGGTACTGGAGCAATTTAACCTGAGTCAAAAGGAAATGGCGCAGGTCAGCCAATTGCGCACGCAGGCGGAGCGTTGGTAAGCGCCAGATGGTGCCGATTCACAGGTTAAAGGACTTAAACGTGGCGACCTGTCGCGCCGCCACGCCACCCAGGTTGGAGTGCTAATTTTATTTCCATGCCATCCAGGTTGGTGTGCTAATTTTATTTCCATGTCTACAAAGGGACTTGCAGAATTCCAATAACCAGTCGAATTAGCTGCAATCTGAGGCGGAAAAATTGAGAGCAGCCGGCCAAAGTGCGGGAAAATTCATGCACTGAATCAATAAATCGCTGCTCGCCCATGAATAGTACCCTGAGCCCCGTGTCGGCTTGCTCAACCAACCCAATGAGTTCTCCTGGCAAGGCAGAAAATCTTTGGACGGTCACGGGGCTCACTCCGAAGCTTGGGCAAACCATTCGCGCTTTCGAATTTACGCAGATCGAGTTGGCGGTCTACCGTGATCGGGGCTATGCACAAGGCCGTGGCGTGGGGCAACCCGAGGCAGACCGCTGTGCGCTGGCCTGTGCATTTCTTGCCAAAGCAGTTCTCGACTTGAAGACCACGCGTGCGCTGATGGATCGCTTACAGGCAGACAGCAAACTGCGCCGACTGTGCGGCTTTGACTTGCGATTTACCGCTCACACGCATCAGTGCCCAGCGGGTCGATACTTGCTACGAATTGATGGATGCAGCTTATCGCAGCACGGTGATCCGCGAGGACATTCAAGCTACGGGATGCGGGCCCTTGATTGACCACAACCCGCGTAAAGGGGACAAGCGCGAGTTCGCGCCCCATGAGGCACAACGCTACAAGACCCGTTCTGGGGCTGAGCGCTGCAACGCGCGACTCAAAGATGAATTTGGAGCCCGTCACGTTCAGGTGCGTGGACATGCCAAGGTGATGTGCCACCTGATGCTGGGGATGGTGGCTCTGTGCGCTGATCAATTCACAAGGTTGATGATGTGATGCAAAAACGCAACACATCAACCAAAATCAACTTCAAAACCAGTTCGCAGCGCCTTGCGAAGGTAGCGCGTGAACAAAAAAGGGGACGTTGATGAAGTAACGTATCTGACTTGGGGTCAACTTATAAAAAGTGCCTAACAATTAAGCACTGAGACAGTTGCAGGCTGCGTCAGTTTTTGAATTCTGCAAGTACCTCTATCGAGTGAACAATGGTCAGCGCTGCGCTTGTCAGCCCGCCAGAGGTGTTGACTGAACGCGACGCGACTTACGCTGACCAACTCGACCACGGATAACGGAGACGCCCCATGCAAGCCCCTGCAACTCCCAATTCAGCTGACTGCCCACTGTGCGGCCAAGCCAACCAATGCGCCATGGAAACCCAGCGCGTGACCGGCATCCAGCAGCCCCCGTGCTGGTGCACCCGGGCCACAGTCACTGCGGAACTGCTCGCGCGCATTCCCCCGCCTGCCCGCGGCCTGGCCTGCATTTGCACGGCCCGCGCCTCAGGGGCTGCAGCATGATGGGCTGGCTGAACCGGTTTCCGTTGGTATGGCTGATGGCGGTGGCGGGGTGGCTGGCGGTTTTGCCCGTCGGGCCGGAATCTCACCTGATTGAAAAGCTGCGCATGCTGAGCCAAGGCACACTGACCCAAGCCCTGGATATCTTTGATTTGGCGCTGCACACCGTTCCCTTGGTGCTGCTGGCGACCAGCCTTTGGCGCATGAAGCTCAAAACGAAACCGAAGACGTCTGGGCACCAGGAAAGCTGATCAAGCCGCCCGCAACACCACATCAACCTGCGCCCCACCACCGGGCGCGCGTGACACGCGCAGCTCACCCTGGTGGCTGGCGACCAGATCGCGCACCACGGCCAACCCGATGCCGTGGCCGGGCACCTGTTCATCCAGGCGCACCCGCCGCCCGGGCACCACTTGCTCGTCGGCAAAGCCGGGACCGTCGTCGGTGATGCTGATGCACAGGGCTTGGTCTTGCAGCCACACACGGCTTGAGACCGCGCTGCGGGCCCATTTGGCCGCGTTATCCAGCAGATTGCCCAGCAACTCAAAGGCATCACCCTCGTCCAGGCGCCAGCTCAATCCGGGCGCGCAGTCCACCGTAAAGGTCAGGTTCTTGTCCAGGTAAACCTTGGCCAGCGTGCCCTGAATCCGTTGCACGATGGGCTCAAGTGCCAACTGCGGGCCCAGACGCGCCGCCCCGCTGGCGCCCGCGCGGCCGAGCTGGTGCATGACGATGCCATCCATGCGGGTGACTTGCTGCGCCACCATGGCGGGCAATTGATCGGGCTCATCCAGCGTGGCACGCAAGGCGGCCAGCGGTGTTTTGAGGCTGTGGGCAAGGTCGTCCAGCGCCTCCTTATAGCGGGTCTGGCGCGCGCGTTCCTGGTCAATCAAACCATTGAGGTTGTGGGTGAGTCTGGCCAGCTCTTGGGGGTAGCGGCCCTGCACCTTGCCCTGCTCGCCTTGTTCAATGCGCTGGATTTCGCGGGCCATGCCACGCAAGGGCGCCAGGCCCCAGCGCAGCAACAGCGCCTGGGTGAGCAGCAACAAGAGCGCTGTGCCGCCCAGCCAACTCAGCAAAGTGCGATCGAACGCCCGTAACTCGCGGCTCAAGGCCGAAGCGTCTTCAAGCACCGAGAACACCAGTGGCGCCGTGCGGTCGTTGTCAGACCAATTTACGGCGTAGCTGGCCGCCAAAAATACCGTCCCCGGCGGCGAGGCGCTGCCTTGTCCGGCCGGCGGCGCCGCCACCACCTCAAACTTCCACTGCCCGATGGCCAGACGACGCTGAAACGGCAGAGCCGGTCCAGCTTGGGCGAGTGGCAAAGGCGACACCCCCGGCGACAAAGCAGCGGGGCTCAGCCCCAGCGTGGACAAGGACTGCCACTCCTGGTTGTTATCGAGATTGGCAATATTGGCGTACAGGCCAGAGGCGGGCAGGGACAAGCGGGGCTCCGCCAGCGCAGCGGGCATGAGCAGCGAGCCCCGGGCATTGAGCTCGGTCCCGGCCATCAACAGGTACACCGTGGTTTGCAAGCGGGCAAAGCGGGCGGCGCGCACGCTGTCGGCGTGGGCCTGCTGCACCGCCCAACCGGCCCCGGCCAGAAAAGCCAACAACACCAGCGCAGCGCCCAGGCCCAGCCGCGCGCGAATGGACAGAGGCGGCTTCACCGCATCACAAAGCGGTAACCGCGCCCACGCAGGGTCTCGATGGGCACCCGCGTGCCGTCGGGGTCGAGCTTGCGGCGCAGCCGCCCCACCAGCACCGCCAGCACGTTGCTGTCCCGGTCTTCGTCGTGCGGGTACAAATAATCCGACAACTCCTGCTTGCTCACCACCCGGGCGCGCTCGCGCACCAGAAATTCAAGCACGCGGTACTCGAAGGTGGTGAGTTCCAGTGCCTCGTGGTTAAGCCGCGCGGTCTGAGCTGAAAAATCCAGCTCCAAGGCCCCCAGTGTGAGCAAGTCGGAGGTGGCTTTGAGCGAGCGTCGCAGCAGCGCCTTGACCCGTGCGGCCAGCTCCGGGTATTCAAACGGCTTGACCAAATAATCGTCAGCCCCCGCCTCCAACCCGGTCACCTTGTCTTGCCAGCTGCCACGCGCGGTCAGAATCAGAATCGGCAGCGTGCAGCCCTCAGCGCGCAGGGTTTGAACCACCGTCAGGCCATTCACCTTGGGCAACCCGAGGTCGACAATGGCCAGGTCCAGCGGGTACTCCCTGGCCTGAAAGAGGCCGTCTTCCCCGTCAACCGCCAAATCAACCCGGTAGCCATCGGCCTCCAACTGGCGCTTCAGGCCGAGTCTCACAATGGCATCGTCTTCAATCAACAGCAAGCGCATGCGGTCCCCGTTTCAACTGGCAACTACAGCGTGCGCCCGCTGGCGGCGTCAATCAACACCAGCCTGACCTCGCCCTGGGGCGTGAGCACCTTTACGCGCCAGACCGGCCGGCCCTCGCGCTCAATCCTCTCGACGGCCAGCACCCGCCCGCCCGTGGCTCGTTGCGCCAGACTGGTGGCATCATCGCGGCTGACGTCGGCCCAGGCGGACGGGGCCAATGCCATCAGGAGAACGGCGAAGAGAGTGAGCAAAAGTTTCATGGCGCGGTGGGGCTGAGTCAATCAATACAGGTGCATCGTACCCGCGCCCCGGGCGTCGGGCTAGCGTTCAATCGGGTCCACCGTCACCCGCACCGCCAGGCTCTGGCCAGGGTGGTTGCGCATGAAGGTGGTGTACTGCTGGCCTTGGTAGTCATAGGTCACGCGGTAGCCGGTGAGGCGGGTTTGGGTGTCGTTCACCGTGCGGCAGCGCTGGACTTCTCGCTGGGCGGTTTCATATTGACCATTGCCGTATGGACCCTGGGCATACTGACCGCGTGGGTCGCCCTGGTTGCGATTCTCAATGCGATCCCCTGTGATGGCGCCCAGCACCACCCCCAGGGCGGTGGCCGCATCTTTGCCGCTGCCTCCGCCAATCTGGTTACCCAGCACGCCCCCTGCCAACCCCCCCACAATGGCTCCGCCGTACTGGCGGGCCTGCGGCTCGCGACCGTATGGATTGCCCCGCTCAGGCACCCATTGGCTGGTGCATTCGTTACGCGGCTGGATGACGTTCTCGTACTGCGGATCCACATTGCGCACACGGGCTTGGTCGACATAGGTTTGCGCCTGGGCGCCCAGCACACCTGCGGCCAGCGCACCTGCAATGACAAGACGTTTCATGAAAGCTCCTTGAGTTGGTATGGAGCGTAGTCTGCGGCGCGCTGCATGAACGAACGCTGAACAAAACGCAAATAATGCGTCCTGCGCTTCTTACGCGTTGCGAACAATAGCCCCGTCCACCGAGGCTGCACCCGAGCGCACCAGATCGTTCACCAGCGACCCCACCCATTCAGAAAACGCACGGTCGACAAAGTGGGTTGCATGAATCATGGCAAAGTACGGCGTGGCCTGCGCCCAAGCCACCAGGGTGGACAGCTTGACGCTTTGCACCTCCAGCAAACGGAACTTGACCAAGACCTTAGCCGCGTAATTGATGTGCTTGCCGGGGTTGTTCACAAAACCAGCCAGGCGCTCGCGCGCCACGGCAATGGCGGGCGCCACCTCGCTGAACGCCGGACCGTGGCCGGGGATCACCATCAGGGGTTTCAGGGACTCGATCAGGTCGATGGTCTTGCCCACGGCCTCAAACGCATCCACCCCCTCCAGCTCGGGGAACACCACCCCAAAGCCGCGCTCCCATAGCGCGTCGGCCGAGATCAGCAGTCGAGACTCGGGCTCAAACAAAACCACCGAGTGGGGATCGTGGCCAGGTGCTGCGTGAATCTGCCATTGCATGCCGCCCAGGCGAATTTCGGTGTCGGGCACCAGCACGGCATCAAAGCCAAACTGCGGGCAGCTCTGGCCGGTGGGCGCGTAAGTGAGCGCCTGCGCGTTCCAAGTACGCACATGCTCGGACAACCCAGGCGGAATGAACGTGGTCATGCCGGGGTAGGCTTTTTGCAGCGCTGCGTTGCCACCGCAGTGGTCGCTGTGCAAATGGGTATTGACCAGCACATCAAGGTTTTCGCCTTCCAGCGCGTCATCCAGCAGCGCCAGGGTTTGGGCAGAGTGGGTGACATAGCCGCTGTCAATCAACGCCGAGCCTTCGGCACTGTCAATCAGGATGTTGTTGGACGACAGCCAGCCGCGCTCAAAAAGCGTGATGTTGGAAGGAAGGGCTGAGCGCTGCGTGGATGTTGGCGTTGGCGTGGACATGAGTCACTCCGGTGAAGGGCTGGGGGCTGGGGGCAGGGGTGGCAGAACTTGCCAAGATGAGCGGAATTGTCTCACCGGCCCGACCAGCGCCCCAGGCGACAGCGATCAACACGCCAAACGCCGGCTTGGGGGTATGCTGGCGAACCCGGTTTACGCCAGGAACCCACATGACCGTTGAGCCGTGGGCTTCCTGTTCACCCCCCACTCAGGAGATATGCACCATGCTTCAATCCAGCCTCATGATGGACTGCCCGTTACTTGTCTCGAACATCATCGAACATGCCGCCGCCCAGTTCGGCAGCGTGGAAGTGGTCTCGCGCGAAACGCACGGGCCCCTGTTCAGGTACACCTACGCCCAATGCGCCGCACGCGCACGCAAACTGGCCAACGCCCTCAAGGGCCTGGGGCTGGAGCCTGGCAACGCCGTAGGCTCGATTGCCTGGAACAACCACCGCCACCTGGAAGCGTATTACGCTGTGTCGGGCAGCGGCATGGTGATGCACACCTGCAACCCCCGCCTGCAAGCCCAGCAACTCATCTACATCATCAACCACGCCGAAGACCAGGTGGTGCTGTTTGACACCACCTTTGCTCCGCTGGTCAAAGGCATTGCCACGCATTGCCCCCAGGTGAAGGCCTGGATCTGCCTGAGCGGCTCGGCCAACACGGTGGCCATTGAAGGCGTGGCCAATGTGCTGTGCTACGAGGAACTCATTGCACCGCACAGCGAGCAGTTCGAGTGGCCCCAGTTTGACGAGCGCACCGGCGCGGCCCTGTGCTACACCTCGGGCACCACCGGCAACCCCAAGGGCGCTCTGTACTCGCACCGGGCGATTGTGCTTAACGCCATGTCGGGCTGCCTGCCCGGTATTTTGTCAATCTCGCCACAAGACACCGTCTTGCCCGTGGTGCCGATGTTCCACATCAACGCCTGGTGTATTCCTTATGCTGCGCCGATTGGCGGCGCCCGGCTGGTCTTGCCTGGCCCACGACTGGACGGCGCCAGCCTGTACGAGTTGATGGAGACCGAGCGGGTCACGGTGAGCGCGGGCGTACCCACCATCTGGCTGGGCCTGATGCAACACCTGGAGCAACACGGTCTGCACTTCTCCACCATGCGCCGCACGGCCGTGGGCGGCTCGGCCATGCCGGTATCCTTGATCGCCAAGTTTGCCGACGATTACGGTGTGGAGGTACGCCACGGCTGGGGCATGACCGAGACCACCGCGGTGGGCACCATGAGCTCCCTTACCCCCAAAGACCTGGCTTTGCCCCCCGCCGAACGCCACGCCATCATATCCCGCCAGGGTCGATCGGTATTTGGCGTGGAGATCAAGATCGTGGACGATACCGGCGCCACCTTGCCGCGCGATGGCGTCACGCAAGGCGAGCTGATGGTGCGCGGGCAATGGATCGTGACTGGCTACTACAAAAGCGAAGTCTCGCCCCTGGTAGACGGCTGGTTCCCCACCGGCGACATTGCCACCATTGATGCCCTGGGCATGATGCAAATCCGCGACCGCGCCAAAGACGTCATCAAGACCGGCGGCGAATGGATCAGCTCCATTGACCTGGAAAACGCCGCCATGGGCCACCCTGCCGTGGCCATGGCCGCCGTCATTGGCGTCAAACACCCCAAGTGGGACGAGCGGCCCCTGATCTTCATCGTGCGCAAGCCCGGCCAAACCCTGGAACGTGACGACATGCTGGCCTTCCTGGCCGAGCGCGTGGCCAAGTGGTGGGTGCCCGATGACGTGATTTTTGTTGACTCGCTGCCCGTGGGCGGCACCGGCAAGGTGCAAAAAGGCGACCTGCGCAAGCAATACGGCGGCGTGTTCAGCTAACTTAACCCGCAGCGGTTTCGGTAAACTCACCCACCGACCCCGCTGCGCGCAAGCCAGCGAAACACTGACGTTCAACTGATACTGACCATGCCCCCTTACCTGACATTTTGCGAGAACCACCTGACCTCACTGGACGCCGCCAGCCAGGCCGAGATTCAGGCGCTGGCCGGAGAAGCCATGGGCTGGCAACCTCTGGGGCC
>JBIIVW010000297.1:0-4054 GCA_044339205.1 Rhodoferax sp.
GCCGGCAAACACATCACCGGCCAGTGGCTGGCGGTGGATGGCGGCGTGAGCGTGGTCACGGGCGGTTAAGCGCATGACAGATTTGCTGGGCGGGGGGTTTGGCGTCGAAATCCCCTTTGTCACCCACTTGGGTTTTGAGCTGAAGAAGTTTGAAGGGGGCTCGTCGGAGTTGGCTTACACGCCACTGGCCGAGCACCTGAATTCCTTTGCGGTAACCCACGGCGGCGCCTTGATGACGCTGCTGGATGTGACCATGGCCACGGCCGCGCGCAGTGTCCAACCCGATATGGGTGTTGTCACCATCGAGATGAAAACAAGCTTCATGCAACCTGCCCGGGGCCCGCTCACGGGCAAGGGGCGACTGATGCACCGCACCGCCACCATGGCGTTCACCGAGGGCACGATTTTTGACGAACAAGGCCGGGCCTGCGCCCATGCCACGGGGACCTTCAAGTTTGTGCGGCGTCTGCCCACCGGGCCCAAGAGCGCGAATGACCTCCAAGTCATCGCCACCGACTGATTGAGCTTGATTTATGACATTCTGGCGTATAGCCGGCGTGATATATAGCTAAGTACAGTCTATTTTTATAGCAATTTAATATCGTATTCAAGGAGCACACCATGCCGACCAACCAACAAATCCATCTCGACAACCGCCCAGTTGGCGAGGCTGTCGCCAGCAATTTCAAACTCGTTACCACCGAGACCCCGGCCTTGCAGGACGGACAGGTGCTGGTGCGTCATCACTTTTTAAGCCTGGATCCCTACATGCGCGGCCGCATGAACGACTCCAAAAGCTACGCCGTGCCCCAGGCCCTTGGCCAAACCATGGGCGGCGGCACGGTGGGTGAAGTGGTGGAGTCCAAAAACGACAAATACGCCGTGGGCGACAAGGTGGTGGGCATGGGCGGCTGGCAGCAGTACAGCGTGGTGGACGCCAACGTATTGGGTGCCGTGCGCAAGGTCGACACCACCCATGTGCCCCTGAGCGCGTATCTGGGTGCCGTGGGCATGCCCGGTGTTACCGCCTGGTATGGCCTAGTCAAGATCATTGAGCCCAAAGCCGGCGAGACCATGGTGGTGAGTGCCGCCACGGGCGCGGTGGGCAGTGCCTTTGCGGCCTTGTCCAAGGCGCGCGGCTGCCGCACGGTAGGCATTGCGGGTGGCCCGGATAAATGCAAATACGCCGTGGAAGAACTGGGCTTTGATGCCTGCATTGACTACAAACTGCACAAAGACGCCAATTCCCTGTCGGCTGCCTTGAAAGACGCCTGCCCCAACGGCATTGACGGCTACTTCGAGAACGTGGGCGGCATGGTGCTGGACGCGGTGCTGAGCCGCATGAACGCGTTTGGCCGCATAGCAGTGTGCGGCATGATTGCCGGCTACAACGGTGCGCCGCTGCCTTTGACTTACCCCGCGCTGATTTTGATGAATCGCCTGAAAGTCCAGGGCTTCATCGTGAGTGAGCACATGGAGGTCTGGCCCGAGGCGCTCAAAGAGCTGGGCACTGCGGTTGCCACCGGCAAGCTGCGCGCCCGGGAGTCAATTGCGCAGGGTCTGGAAGCCGCCCCGGAGGCCTTTTTGGGCCTGCTCAAAGGCAAGAACTTTGGCAAGCAACTCGTCAAGCTGATTGACTGAAGTTGCGATCAATCGTTTAGTGATCTATTGTTCATTGACCTGAGGGCGTCACCATGACCGACATCATTCTTCACCACTACCCCACGTCGCCGTTTTCTGAAAAAATCCGGCTGGTTATGGGCTATAAACACTTGGCCTGGAAGTCGGTGGTCATCCCCAGCATCATGCCCAAGCCCGATGTACTGGCGTTGACCGGAGGCTACCGCAAGACACCGTTCATACAGATCGGCGCGGATATCTACTGCGACAGCGCGTTGATTTGTGATGTGCTGGAGCACAGGCAGCCCGAGCCCACGCTGTACCCGGCGCAACACAAAGGCCTGGCCCGCGTGCTGGCGCAGTGGGCCGACACCACCCTGTTTTGGGCCGCCATGGCTTACAACCTGCAGCCCAAGGGCGCCGCCACCATGTTTGAGGGTGCCCCGCCCGAGGCGGCCAAAGCCTTTGGTGCCGACCGCGCCGCCATGACCACCGGCATGACCCGTCTGCGCTCACCGGACGCTACTGCCGCTTACAAATCCTACCTGCGCCGCATTGCCAACATGCTTGACGGCCAGGATTTCCTGATGGGCAGCGCGCCTTGTGTGGCGGACTTTGCGGTCTACCACCCGCTATGGTTTTCGCGCAAGCGGGTGTCGGTGATGGCCGATATTCTGGATGCCACCCCCGGCGTGCTGGGCTGGATGGACCGCATGGCGGCGCTGGGCCACGGCAGCATGGAGAAGTTCAGCGCGACGCAGGCCATAGCGCTGGCGGCTGCATCCACACCCGTGCCGGTCAGTGACGAGCCGTTTCAGGACGAGCATGGTATTGCCCTGGGCAGCCCGGTCACCATCGCTGCCGAGAGCTTTGGCGCGGAGTTGACGGCCGGTGAACTCATTGCCGCCACCCGCATGCACTACACCCTGCGCCGCACCGACGAGCGGGCCGGTACCGTGCATGTGCATTTCCCCCGTGTGGGTTATGTGTTGAAAGCGGCCACACCGGCATGACCGCACTGGGTGCCATTCACTGGAAGCTCTGCGCTTTTGACGCCCTGAGCCTGCAAGAACTGTACGACCTGCTGCACCTGCGCACCGAGGTGTTTGTGGTGGAGCAGCAGTGCGTGTTTCAGGACATGGATGGCACAGACGCGCAAGCTATGCACTTGTTAGGCGTGCAAGACACGCGGTTGGTGGCTTATGCGCGCTGCTTTCCCGCAGGGGTCAAGTTTGCCGAGGCCAGCATTGGCCGCGTCATCACCTGCCAGAGTCTGCGCGGCACGGGCCTGGGCCATGTGTTGATTGACAAGGCCATTGCGTCGGTGAGCGTTCAGTGGGGCCCGCAGGCGATTCGCATTGGTGCGCAGGCCCGGCTGAAGAATTTTTACAGCGGCCACGGCTTTGTGGACATAGGCATGCCTTACCTTGAAGATGGTATTGACCATCTTGAGATGCTTCGCCAGCCCTGACCTGACTTGGCGCGGCCTGAGCCTTTTACCCTCACCCCACCTTTTTTTCACCTGTTCATCCTGGAGTTTTTCATGATCACTGATTTCAAAAACAAGACTGCCGTATTGACCGGCGCTGGCTCCGGCTTTGGCCTGGAGTGCGCCCGCATTGGCGCCAAGCTGGGCATGAATCTGGTGCTGGTTGACGTGCAGCAAGATGCGCTGGACCGGGCCGCCGCCGAGATGCAGGCCGCAGGTGCCCAGGTATTGGCCATGCGGGTGGACGTCTCCAAAGCTGCCGAGGTAGAGGCGCTGGGCGCAGCTGTGGCGCAGCGCTTTGGCGCGCCGCACTTTATTTTCAACAACGCAGGCGTGGGAGCGGGGGGGCTGATCTGGGAAAACACAGCAGCCGACTGGGAATGGGTGATTGGCGTCAACCTGATGGGCGTGGCTCACGGCCTGCGCGTGTTCACGCCCATGATGCTCGACGCCGCCAAAAAAGACCCCGCCTACGAGGGTCACATTGTCAACACGGCCAGCATGGCTGGCCTGCTCAATGCGCCCAACATGGGAATCTACAACGCCAGCAAACATGCCGTGGTGAGCATGAGCGAGACCCTGCAACAAGACCTGGCGCTGGTCACCGACCAGATCCATGCCTCGGTGCTGTGCCCGTTCTTTGTGCCCACCGGCATCAGCCAGAGCCACCGCAACCGCCCACAGGACGTCCCCGTGGCCAAGCCGACTCGCAGCCAGTTGATCGGCCAGGCCATGAGCGACAAGGCCGTGGGTTCAGGCAAGGTGAGTGCGGCCGATGTGGCTCAAAAAGTGTTTGACGCACTTGCTGCCAACCAGTTCTACATCTACAGCCACCCCAAGGCGATTGGCTCGGTGCAGACGCGCCTGGAAGATATCTTGCAGGCTCGCAACCCGACCGACCCGTTCAGCCACAAGCCGGAGTTGGGTGTGGAGTTGAAAAAGGCA
>JBIIVW010000298.1:0-4046 GCA_044339205.1 Rhodoferax sp.
AGGCTTTGGCACAGCATCGATTTGATCTGGTCTTGATGGACATGATCATGCCTGTCATGGATGGCCTGGAAGCCACCCGGCTCTACCGGGCCTCGGAGCAGGGCCCGCGCACCCCAATTATTGCCATGACGGCCAATGCTATGCCGGGAGACCGTGCCGACTGCCTGGCCGCTGGTATGGACGACTATATTTCCAAACCCATAGAGACGACCGAGTTGCAGCGCCTGCTGAAACAGCACATGCCTGGCTCTGCAGCAGGCCTCCTTTTTCCCGACACAATGAAGATGATCGAACCCGTGCCTCCCATTTCCCGCGAACCGCCGTTTGACTATGACGCCGCTTTGGCTGAATCTGACCAAGAGGTGGTTGAAATTATTGCCGACGTCTTTGCCGATCAGTGGCCCATTGACCTTGACAAGTTGAACCAATCACTTGCAGCAGGCGACCTGAAGCCTGTGATGCACGTGGCCCACGCGCTCAAGGGGACCCTGGCCATGTTTGGTGCCCGTCCCGCCATCGTGATTGCCAGCCGGGTTGAGGCCCAGTCAGGCCGGGGCGAGTCTGAAGGACTGGATGAGTTGGTAGCCGACATGGTGGTTGAGGTGGAGCAGTTGATTGCCGCCCTGCGACGCGCTGCGTCTTGACATCATGATTTATTGCAGCAAAGGCTAAAACACCATGGAACACCAGGTTCTCATTGTTGACGACACTGAAGTCAATCTCATTTTGTTTGACGCGCTGGTCAGGAAACTGGGTAATTGTCAGTCGGTCACGTTTTCCAGTCCCGTCAAGGCGCTGGACTGGGCGCGGGCCAACGACCCTGATCTGATCATTGTCGACTTCATGATGCCGGAGCTTGACGGTATCGAATTCATCCGCCGGTTGCGGGAGTCCCCTGCCAAAGATGGTATCCCCATCCTGATGATCACCGCCAATGACCAAAAACAGGTGCGTTACCGGGCGCTGGATGTCGGCGCGTCGGATTTTCTGACCAAGCCGGTCGACAAAATCGAGTTTTTGGCTCGGGTGACTAACATGCTGGCGCTGAGCGACGTGCGTAAAAAGCTGGCAGACCGTGCGGCTTGGCTGGCTGAAGAGGTCCGCAAGGCCACGACTGAAATCAGGCAGCGCGAGCGCGAGACCGTCATTCGCCTGTCCAGGGCAGCTGAGTTTCGGGACCCTGAGACGGGCGCGCACATTCTGCGGATGGCGCATTATTCAGAGCTGATTGCCAAGGGCATGGGCCTGCCGGTTGCCGATCAGGAGCTGTTGCTGGAGGCGGCTCCCATGCATGACATTGGCAAAGTGGGCATCGCAGACAATATCCTGCTCAAGCCTGGACGGCTTGACCCTGGCGAGTTCGAGATCATGAAGCGCCACGCCATCCTGGGGTATGAAATCCTCAAGGACAGCTCCTCCAGGGTGCTCCAGGCAGGGGCCGAGATCGCGTTGGCTCACCATGAAAAATTTGATGGTTCAGGCTACCCCAACGGAACAATCGGCAAGGACATTCCTGTATTCAGCCGCATTGTTGCGGTGGCAGATGTGTTTGATGCGCTCACCTCTGAACGCCCATACAAGAAAGCTTGGTCGCTTGAACAGGCTGCCGATCACCTCAAGGCGAACTCCGGAAGGCATTTTGATCCCGAATGTGTAGCCGTTTTCTTCGACCACTGGGCGGGCGTACTGGACATTCGGCAGTGTTTCAAGGAGGAGCATTGAGTGAAAGTCTTGCTATTTTTATAGCAAGAAGTCATTTATCTACGGCGGCTAGAGGTCGGTTTTACCTCAAAACAAGCACCGGAACCGTGGCGTGAGTCAGTACCTGCTGGGTTTCGCTACCCAGCAACAGGCGCTTGATGCCCTTGCGGCCGTGTGACGCCATGACGATCAAATCACATTTATGTTTTTTGGCGGCCGCAATGATGGCGTCTGAGACCAGATCCGACTTGACGGTAATGGCTTTGGTTTTAACGCCCTTGGCCAATGCCGCTTTCTGAACGGCGTCGACGACCGCCTGACCGTCATCGGCCCACTGTTGTTCAACCCGGCTTACCTCTTCCACCTGCAAAGCCAGCCCACCTTCAAAATAGCTTTGAGGGTAGCGCGGTATCACCTTCAAAGCGACCAACTCGGCGCCGGCCAGTGCAGCCAGGTCTATGGCGCTGGCGACCGCCTTTTTGGAGAGTGTTGATCCATCGGTTGCTACCAGAATTTTTTTGTACATGGGATGCTCCTTTGTCATAAAAACACAAAGCTTACTCCCCTGTTGTTCCCGTGTCTTGATCAGCATCAAGTGAAGTGACCGTAAGTCAGGATACCCTTGCAGCCTATGTCGTCCGTCCATCCAGTTGACCCAGTCCTGTCCGTCCCAAGCATGAGCGAGGCGCAAGGCAGGGGTGCGGCAGTGTCAGTCGATCCACCAGAGATGCTGCGCCTTCTGGACGACCCCCTGGAGTGGTCAGCGTTTAGCCGTCCAGATGCTGTCCATGCAGGCTGCTGGGAGTCCAATCTCATCATCGAAGGCATGCACTGCGCGGCCTGCGCCTTGACGATTGAAGACGTATTGCTGGGCGTGCCCGGTGTGATTCGTGCTGAGGTGAGTGCGGGAAGCCACCGGGCGCGCATTGTCTGGTCAGAGGCCTCTGTGAAGCCCTCTGGCTGGATGAAGGTGGTGCAAAACGCTGGCTACCGTGCGCTGCCTGCCAATGACTCGTTCGCCCGCGAGCGTCGCGCGGCTGAGGCACGCAAGGCGCTGTGGCGGTTGCTCGTGGCTGGCCTGTGCATGATGCAAGTGATGATGTACGCCTGGCCGGCCTATGTCGCTGCACCTGGAGATCTGTCAGCCGAGATGGAGCAGTTGCTGCGGTGGGCATCCTGGGTGTTGACCTTACCTGTTGTCTTTTTTTCGTGCGGCCCTTTTTTCAGCAGCGCTTTGCGGGATATCTTGAATCGCCGGGTCAGCATGGATCTGCCGGTGGCGCTGGGTATGCTGATCACGTTTGTTGTCAGCAGTGTTGGCACTTTTGAGCCGCAGGGCATTTTTGGCCGAGAGGTCTACTTCGACTCGCTCACCATGTTTGTATTCTTCCTGCTGGGCGGGCGGTGGCTTGAGTTGCGTCTGCGCAACCGCACGGCCGGTGCGCTGGAGGCCTTGATGAACCGTCTGCCCGACAGTGTGGCCCGACAGCTGCCGGATGGTGCCTATGAGTTGGTGCCGGTACGCCGGCTGGTGCCCGACGACGTGATTCGCATCTTGCCAGGTGAGGCCTTCCCTGCCGATGGCGTGGTGACGCTGGGCGACACGCTGGTCGATGAAGCGTTGCTTACGGGGGAGTCCCGCCCGGTTGCAAAACTCGTCGGCGCGCCGGTAATTGCGGGGAGCCATAACCTGGCCAGCGTGGTGCATGTCTGCGTGGAACGGGTGGGGGAGCAGACCCGGTTTGCCCAGATCGTGGCCTTGATGGAAACCGCGTCGATCAGCAAACCCCCGATGGCCAAGCTGGCGGACCGCATCGCCAAGCCCTTTTTGATTGCGGTCTTGGTGGCGGCGGGCTTGGCCTGTGCCTATTGGTGGGATACCGATCCCGGTCATGCCTTGATGGTGGCGGTGGCCGTACTGATTGTTACTTGCCCCTGCGCCCTGTCTTTGGCAACACCTGCAGCCATGCTTGCAGCAGCAGGCACGCTCGCGCGCAGTGGCGTGTTGGTGCGCCGGCTGGACGCATTCGAGGCGCTGGCGGAGGTTGATACGGTGATGTTCGACAAGACCGGCACTCTGACCCGAGACGCCATGGTGTTGGGCAGCACCCGGGTTCGGGAAGGTTTTTCGCCTGAGCGCGCCTTGGCCATGGCTGCGGCTTTGGCCCGGCAGTCCTTGCACCCTGTTTCCAGAGCTATTGTGGCGGCCGCTGACTGTGCCAGTTCCCGCGCACCATGGACCGCCACTGATGTGGCAGAAGTCGCTGGCGGTGGTGTGTCAGGGCGTGTGGTGCAGGGCGAAGCTGGCCCCGATGTTTTCAATCTTCGACTGGGTTCCGCCGATT
>JBIIVW010000299.1:0-4039 GCA_044339205.1 Rhodoferax sp.
GGTCAG
The DNA here is from genome assembly GCA_044339205.1 of Rhodoferax sp. Lineage (GTDB taxonomy): Bacteria > Pseudomonadota > Gammaproteobacteria > Burkholderiales > Burkholderiaceae_C > Rhodoferax. The sequence goes on from JBIIVW010000299.1 coordinate 7, forward strand.
GCGGCGGTTGGCGCGCACGGCGCCGTGGCAGGCCATGGTGCCAAGCAGTTCGTTGTGGGCGCGCTGAATGACCGTGCTGGCTTCATGCTGGGCGAGTTCGGCCAGCACACTGCGGGCGAGCTCCACGGGATCGCCTTGGGCGAGGGTGCTGGGTACGGCGCGCACGGCCAGCGTTCTGGCGGAGAACGGTGTGATCTCCAGGCCCAGTATGGCCAAGGCGTCGGTATGGGCCTCCGCCGTGGCAACCTCGGCTGGTGTGGCCGCAAAGGTAGCCGGAATCAACAGCGGCTGGCTGATCAGGCGGCTCATCGGGCTGCCAGCCTCATTGCCGAGTTGGGCCTTGAGTCGCTCATACACGATGCGCTCATGGGCCGCATGCATGTCCACAATGATCAGACCTTGCCTGTTTTCCGCCAGGATGTAGACGCCTTGCAGCTGGGCCAGCGCGCGCCCCAAAGGCCAGTCACCTTCGGGCAGGGCGCTTGGCACGCTTGGAGTCTGGGTCGACGACTGTGCGGCGACCAGGGATGCCAACGGTGATGCCATCCCGGGCTGCGCGGGTAGGCCGGGCTGCCACAACGCGCCCAAGTCACTCACCCGGTGTCCACTCTCGTTATTAAAATTAATAGCTGTCTGGGCAATATATCCGCCGGCTAGAGGCCTGTTTGATGCATAAAATCCCGTATTTGCCGCCTGGGAGCCGTCTGGCGAGTCGCTGGAGGCCTCGGAGGGCGTCGCGATCAGACCCAGCGCCAGGGTCGCCCCCGCGCGCGGTGCCGCCAGCGCGTCTTCCACGGCGTGGCGCACGGCCTGGTGGACCTCCCGGCTGTCCCGAAAGCGTACCTCGATCTTGGTGGGGTGCACGTTCACGTCCACGCGGGTCGGGTCAATCTCGATGTACAGCGCATACACGGGCTGGCGATGACCGCGCAGCACGTCTTCATAGGCGCTGCGGGCGGCGTGGGTGAGCACCTTGTCGCGCACAAAGCGGCCGTTTACGTAGCAAAACTGCTGGTCTGCCCGCGAGCGCGCGGCATCCGGAATGCCGGCGCGGCCCCACACCCGCACGGCGGGCACGTGTTGTTGCCGGCTGGCACTGGTGCGGTAATTCACCGCTACAGACCGCTCCACAAACTCGGCCCCCAGCACATCGGCCAAGCGCTGGTTGAGCGTGGCGTGATCTGGGGCTGATTCGCCCCCCGGCAAATCGCTCATGCCGGTGTGCTCCAGGCTGGCAGGCGGGCAGCGCCGCCACTGTTCGACCATGCGCCCTTCGTGCCAGATGGCGAAACCCACATCCGGGCGAGCCAGCGCATGGCGGCGCACGGCCTCCACGCAGTGCGCCAACTCGGTGGCATCGGTTTTAAGAAACTTGCGGCGCGCAGGGGTGCTGAAAAAAAGCTCTTTCACCTCCACGGTTGTGCCGGTGCTGCGGGCCACAGGTTTGAGTTCGCCGGTTTGCCCCTCCAAGACATAGGCATTTTTTTCGCCTCTGGCCTTCGAGTAAATTGAACAGTCTGCTATTGAGTTAATAGCGGCCAGCGCTTCGCCCCTGAAACCCATCGTGCCCACCGATTCCAGGTCAATCAGGCTGCTGATCTTGCTGGTGGCGTGGCGTTTGAGGGCAATTGGCAGCTCCTCGCGCAGGATACCCGCCCCGTCGTCTTCCACCGAAATCAGCCGTACGCCGCCGGCCAGGAGTCGCACCGTGACCTGACTGGCGCCTGCGTCCAGCGCGTTGTCCACCAACTCCCGCACCACGGAGGCTGGGCGCTCCACCACCTCGCCTGCGGCGATCTGGCTGATCAGCTCATCGGGCAGTTCACGAATCGGGCGGCGGGGGGAGGGGGAAAGGGGGGCGTTCACCGAGGGTATTTTAGGGTGACCCCGTCACTTAAGATCGGTCGCCCGGGTTTCTCGGTGCCACAGAGCAAACGAGCAATAAAACCATGCCAAAAGGATTTGAATGAAAGGCACCTGGCTTCCCCTGGTGGTGACGCTGACGATCCAGGCCATGGTGTCCATGGCCTTGCTGGCGCTGCCGGTGATGGCGCCCGTCGTGGCGCAGGCTTTGGGCGTGTCCACGACCTACACCGGCCTGTATGTGGCTGTGGTGTATGCGGGCGCCATGTTGGCGAGCCTGAGCGCTGGCGCGACGGTGGCGCGGTTTGGTGCCATTCGCGTCAGCCAGGCCGGGCTGGTGTTGTGCTCGGCGGGTCTGGCATTGTGTGCTGTTCCGTCCGTGGTGGCGATTGCGCTGGGTGCCTTATTGATCGGCTTGGGGTACGGCCCCATTACCCCGGCCAGCTCGCACCTGCTGTCCCTGACCACCCCGGCGAGCCGCATGTCCGTCGTTTTCTCGGTCAAGCAGACCGGCGTGCCGCTGGGCGGTGTGCTGGCGGGCGCCGGCGTGCCGGGTTTGTTGCTGTTGTTGGACTGGCAGGGGGCGTTGTTGGTGGTTGCTGCTGGCAGTTTGCTGTGCGCGCTGGTGGCGCAGCCGCTGCGCAAGACCCTGGATGCCGATAGAGATGCCCACGCCTCACTGGCCTTGAGCAACCTGGCGCACCCCATCAAGCTGGTGCTGTCCCATCCGGCACTCACCCTGCTGGCGGGCTGCTCGTTTGTGTTCTCCTGCGCGCAGTTGTCGCTCACCACCTATTTGGTGGTGTATCTGCACGAGACGCTGGCTTACGGGCTGGTGGCCGCCGGGCTGGCGCTGTCCCTGTCGCAGTTTGGCGGTGTGGCCGGGCGCATTTTGTGGGGCTGGGTGGCGGATCGGTGGCTAGGAGCGCGGCGTATGTTGGTGGTGCTGGCGGGGGTCATGACCCTGAGCGCCGTGGCCACGGCGTCGCTCATGCCCGGCTTGCCCCATGTTCTGGTGCTGGCAGTTTTGGTGGTTTTTGGGGCCTCAGCCGTGGGCTGGAACGGGGTGTATCTGGCTGAAGTCGCGCGCCAGGCGCCTGCTGGCCAGGCCAGCATCGCCACCGGCGGTACGCTGGCGTTCACCTTCTTTGGCGTGGTGCTCGGCCCGCCTGCATTTGGCGCGATCTCCGGAGCGTTTGGCAGTTACCGGGCCGGTTACCTGGCGCTGGCGGTTCCTCTGGCCTTGTGTGGCGTGGTGCTGCTGCGGTCCCGGCGCCTGACCCGCAGGCCCGGGCCGGGAGCTTGATGTATTGTCGAATGCCAGTGACTGCCTTCACGCTTTCTTGACCGCGTCCTTAAGCGCATCTTTCGCGTCTTCCAGCACCTCTTTGACATCCCCCACGGCCTTTTGTGCCTTGCCTTCGGCCTGCTTTTGCAGGCCTTTGGCTTCTTGCGTCGGGTTACCAATCAATTTGCCGGCTTCTTCCTGAACTTTGCCGGCGGCGTCTTTGATGGCGCCCTTGACCTGATTTTTATTAAGCATGGTGTTTCTCCTTCAATGAATGGGATGAGATCGGACGGCTGCACTCAAGGTCGCACGGCAATCTCGTTTTTGACTGATTTCACGCCGCTGACGCCACGGGCAATTCGCTCGGCCGTCGCTTTTTCCACGCCGTTTTTGGCAAAACCGGACAGCATCACCACGCCATTGAGCGTCTCCACGCTGATGGCAGCAGCGTCCACTTCCTTGCTCTCCACAAAGCGGGCCTTGACTTGCGTGGTGATGCCGGTGTCATCAATGTAGGCACCCACCGTTTCCTGCCCCCGTGTGACTGCACAGCCCGTGGCGGTCAGTAAAACAAGGGCCGTGATCGTCGCGGCGAGGGGTATTCGAATCAGCATGAGTTACCTCCAAATAGTGAGGTTGAAATATCGACATCTGGTGATCAAGATTCACAAAGCACGTTGCCGTGTCACAAACGTCGGGTGAGGTTTCAGTTTGGCTGGAGGGCCAGGCAACCCCTTGTGAATTCTCAATCGAGCCCGGTAACAGTCAGTTCACACTGACTCGGCCTGATGTAGATGCTTGTGCTGTGCTGTGCTGTGCTGTGCGGACTGGCGGGCTGTCCGATGACGTCATTGCCAGTGCCTGGCGGAGAGGAAAAAAATG
>JBIIVW010000083.1:0-13777 GCA_044339205.1 Rhodoferax sp.
TCGACGCGCAAGGCAAGTTCATCCGCCGCTACCTGCCGCAACTGGCAGAATTGCCCAATAAGGTCTTGCATGCGCCGTGGACTGCCAAACCGCTCGAGTTGACGATGGCCGGGGTGACGCTGGGCCACAACTATCCCCGACCCGTCGTGGCCCACGATGAGGCGCGTGCGCTCACGTTGCAGCGTTACGCGGTCGTCAAGAAATCGGTTTGAATTTAAAGGACTCCACTGCTATCAATATGATGCAGCAGAGTCAGTAGATACGCCGGCTAGAAGCATTTTTAGGCATTAACCGGCGTCAAACTGTACTGCCGTACCAGCCCGACGAGTTCGTCCTCTGAATACGGCTTGCCCAGATAGTGGTCAACCCCCAAGGCGCGGGCGTGCTCGCGGTGCTTCTCTGCAATGCGGGACGTGATCATGATGATGGGCAGATCGCGCAGCTTGGCATCGGCCCTGATGTTGCGCACCAAGTCAAAGCCATCCATGCGCGGCATCTCGATATCGGACAACACCAGCATCGGTTTTTCTTCCTGCAATCGTTCCAGGGCCTGCAGCCCATCGGCAGCCAGGGTCACCCGGAACCCTTCACGCTTGAGCAGGCGCTGGGTCACGCGCCGCACCGTGATCGAATCGTCCACCACCAGCACCAAAGGCGATTGACCGCGCGGGATCATCAAGAGTGCATCAGGCGCTGCAAGTTGCCCCACGGCGGGCGTGGGCGCTGGCTTGAGCAGGCGCGCCTGCTCACCATAAACCGACGCCAGCGCAACCGGGTTGTAAATCAGGATCACGGCACCCGATGCCAGCACCGACATGCCGGCCAGGCCAGGTAAGCGGGACAACTGTGGCCCAAGATTCTTGACCACCACCTCCTGATTGCCCAGCACCTCGTCCACGTGCGCCGCCAGGCGCTGCCCCGCACTGCGGAACACAGCCACGGCCAGCGTCTTGGTGCGGACCTCGCTGCTGCCAGTAGAGGCCTGCAACAAGGCTCCCGCCCAGTAGAACGGAACTTTCTCGCCACTATACTCAAACTCGTCGTTCCGGTACGCCCGCTCCAGTTCGGCCACGGGCACCCGGCGCACCATCTCGATCAGGTTGGCTGGAACGCCAAAAACGAGGTCGCCAATCCGCAACATCACCACCTGCGTCACGACCGTGGTGAGCGGCAGCACCAGCTTGAATTGCGTGCCCAGGCCGCGCTGTGTAGCGGTCTCGATGCGCCCGCCCAGGGCATTAACCTCGGAGAGCACCACGTCCATGCCAATGCCTCGGCCTGCCAACTCCGTGACCTGCGACGCGGTAGAAAAACCCGCATCAAAGATCAGCGCGGCCAGTTCGGCGTCGGTGGGGTCGTCGGACTCGAAGAACTGCCCGTCAGCCATGGCCTTGTCCCGGATCCGGTCCAGGTCCAGGCCTGCGCCATCGTCCGAAAACTCCACCGTGACATCGTTGCTTTGCTGGTGCAACTGAATCTTGATCGTGCCTGACGCCGGCTTGCCCACCGCCACGCGCGCTGCAGGTTCCTCGATTCCGTGGGCGACGGCATTGCGCAACAGGTGCTCAAACGCGGGCGCCATACGGTCCAGCACGCCACGATCCATATCCAGCGAGCCGCCCACAATGTCCAGCTTGACGGACTTGCCAGCGTCCTTGGCGGCTTGGCGCACCACGCCGTACAGGCGCTCGGAGATGCCGTCGAATTCCACCATCCGGGTGCGCAACAGGTCGCGCTGCAACTCCCGGGCCTGGCGGCCTTGGGCGATCAGGTCATCTTCCGTGCCCTCCACCGTGCGCTGCAAATTGCGTTGCACCGTGGCCACGTCGTGCACGGACTCCGCCATCATTCGGGTCAGTTCCTGGACCCTGGTAAATCGGTCAAACTCCAGCGGATCAAACCCTTGGGCCGAATCCTTGGCTTGCGCAAGGCGTGACTGCATCTGCGACTCGGATTGCAACTCAATGTCTCGCAACTGGTTGCGCAGCCGATCCAGATTGCCGGTCAATTCATTCAGGGAGCCGCGCAACTGACCCACACGGGCCTCAAGTCGCGAACGCGTGATCATGACCTCACCCGACTGGTTCACCATGCGGTCCAGCAACTGCGAACGCACGCGCACGCTTTGATTGGAGAGTTGGCGTGCCGGCGCCAGCGGCGCAAAAGCCTCGGCATTGACCTGTACCGTCGCCAGCGGTTGAGGCAAGCCCGCGTCGACTCCAGGCGACTCAGCCGGGGCGGCCTCGCCAGCGGTTGCGGGTGCGGCTTCCGGCAGACTCAACAATTGCTCTGGCAAGGCGCGCAAGGCGCCAAAATTGGCCTGAATCGCGTCAAAACGAGCCAGTAAAGGCTCCAGTTGGGACGCCTGCAAAGACTCGCTGCCCAGGTATTCGATGGCGGATTCCATGCGGTGGGTCATCTCGCCCATTTGCATGGCGCCCGCCAGGCGGGCACTGCCCTTCAAGGTATGCACTACGCGCAGCACTTCTCTGCGGGCTGCCAATTTATCAGGGTCAGCGATCCATTGCCGCAAGGCCGTGCCGAGCTTGGGCAGCAACTCCAGCGCTTCTTCTTCAAAAATCGGAAAGAGATCCACATCCAGCAGATCGACGGCGTCGATGTCGTCGTCCCTGTCATCAATCATCAGCGGCGACACCACTGCGCTGAAGGTGTTAGCCACAGGCACGCCCACTTCAGCCGTCGGCTCGGGCTCTGAATCGGGCTCCAGGTCAAGCAGGACCTCAAGTTCGACCTCGGGAACAGGGCCATCCGCTTCAGGCACCAAATCGGACAGTTCAAGATCGAAAACAGGTTCGGTTACCGCCTCCACTTCCAACTCGGCATCAGGCGCCTGCACCGCATCGTTGGCGGCAGATGCTTCAACGTCCCAGTCATCAAGCGGGCCGTACTCCAACTCGAAGTTGTCGTTGAGGGCATCCAGAACAGAGGGAAATTCGGTATCCAGGATTTCCTTGAGCGCCTCGATGAGGGCGGGGTCAGGCTTCTTCAGGAATCCAGCGGCAAATTGGTGCAACAGTCGACGGATATCTTCGGCCGACTCGATAAAGACCTGGGCGTGCTCAGTAACGCCTTGGCCATGCAGCTGCACATGGCGCAAAGCCTGCTCCAGAGCCCGGGCGATCTCGGAGAGCGCAAAAAATCCGACGGTGGCCGAACTGCCAGACAGCGAGTGCGCCAAGCCGACGGTGCTCCCGCTCAGCGGGCGATCCAACTCGAAGGACCACTCGGTCAACTCGGTCAACAGACGTCGGGACCACTCGTCAGCCTCGTTCAGATAGACGTTGTAAAGTGGCAGGCCGATTCGAAGGTCGCCGATCACCTTGATCTGATCCTCGTCTTCATCGTCCAAGCCCATGAAATCCGAAGGCTCAGCCTCGGGCTCCATCTCTTGCTCTATCTTTGGTTCAACCTCTTCCTCAATCTCTATTATTTTCTCTGGCGCCATCACCTCAATTTCTTGGGCCTCCACGGCTTCTGCCTCAATTGCGACTTCCTCGACCTGTTCGGGCGGCAGTGCATCGGGCTCGTCAGGCTGCTCGGCTGGAGCCAGATCGGTCACCAAGGCGCCTAATTCGGTAATGGCAAACTCTTCGTCGTCTGGTAAGGCTTGGGCCACAACCGGGGCTGGCACTGGCGCAAACATGTCGCCAAAATCAAAGTCATCGAAGTTCAGCGTGGCCGGTTCCTGCGGGATTGACGTCGCGGGGCCGGGCGTGGCTCCAAGGCTGGCATTGAATGCCTCCACATCATCAAGATCAAATGGCTGGGTTTGAAGAAAGTCCGGTTGCTCCAACTCGACCGCCACCGGCATCTCTTCAGGCACAGGCATCTCTTCAGGCACAGGCAATTCATCTGCCACAGGCAACTTATCGCCGGGAAGCGGCAATGCCAGCAATTCGCCGTCAACACGCAGTCCGTCTGCTGCCTTGCGGAAGGCCTCGCCATCCCAATGGCTGTCAGTACCCGCTGCAATATCCTCGACCCAGCGGCCAAAACCTTGCATGGCTCGGTCTGAGAGAGACAGCAGGTCCGGACTGGCGGGCTTTTGCTCGGCCAGCCAGTTGTTGAGTAGCTGCTCCAGAGACCAGGCGGCTTCCCCGAATTCAGTGAATCCGACCATGCGTGCACTGCCTTTGAGCGTGTGAAAGGCTCGGCGAAGCGTGGCTTGCTGGCTCAGGTCAGATGGATCAGCGGCCAAGCTGCGGATCGCGTCTTGGCCAGTCTGAATTACTTCTCGGGCTTCTTCCAGAAAAATATCCCGGATATCGAAGTCATCATCGTCCAGCGGCTCCGTTGCAGTCACGGGCACCTCTGGCACCAACTGCTGCTTTCCACTGCCCAGTGGCAGCTCTACCCCCTCAAGCAGGTGCGCCTCCACCGCATCAGACTGCAGGTCAAAGTCAATATCAGCCAGGGGCTCAGGGGCTGCCGCAGGCTCGACAGCAGCCGGCTTCTCGCGTCCCATCAAGGGCTTGAACTCACCCACTTCCTCGTCATAAAAAAACAGCTTCTTGGCCATCGCACGCTGATAACTCAGCATGTCGATAAGAAATCCCAATGCGCCCAAGCTGTTGCCCAGTTTCTCAAAAATACCGGTTCGCGCGGTCTCCAGATCAATATCGTCCACCAGAAATCGCTCCACGCTGTCGCGCATGCGCAACGAGGCAATAGCCGCCTGGTCCAGACCCAAAACCGAAAACACACCCCGCATCTGGGCAAGTTGGCTGGGCACCTCGTGCAACGGTTTCTTGTCCATCGGGTTGCGGAAAAACGCATCCAGTGATTTTTCGACCTCACCCAGGGTGGTGCGCAGCTCATCCACCACACTGCCCATGATCTGGCGGTCGCTGACCCTGCGGTACAGCTCCTCCATCCAGCTCTCCAGCGGCTCAGGTTGCCCACCCGCGTTGACATGCTCCAGCCGTCTGGCCAAGTTGGCGCCACGCTCGGCCATATGAGAATCGGTCGGGTCCAGGTCCTCATACGCGGCCTCAAGGTACAGCACCGCGGTCGCCACCTCCATCGCCAGCGGGGCGCTCGGCGCCTCGCCAGAGCGAGCGGTCAGCTCGATGGCATGGGTCAGGGCGTTCACGAGGTCAGTACTCTCCGGATGCATTTTCAGCACCGAATCAGTCACCAGGCTGAACTGGTCAACAGCCACCTTCAGGCGATTGGTATCTCCCCCTGCCAGCGCTGACCAGGTCTCGGTGGCTGCAGCAAGGCGCTTGCGGGCCTGCACCAACAAGGCGGGATCAAAGCGCCCGAACTGGGGTTTGTCGTAATTGAATGACTTGGTCTGCGTCAAACCGTAAGCAGTTCGCACGGCCGCCAGAACAGGCGCATCAGTGTCCGCCCCGGGTACAGCTTGGGCAATGAAAAACAGCATGTCTTGCACCAAACGCTCAGAAATGGCAGATTCGCCCCGAGCCAGGATCCGATACTGCAGAAGAACACGCGACGCCGTGCGCTTGCCGTAAACATCGGCTGGACACAAGCCCTTGGATACCGCCTCAAAGTAGGCCGCACATATTTTCCAGAAAACTCGCTGCTCAAGCGACTCCTGCGCCGCCGCAAACCCCAGACTGATCGTCATCAACGCTTTGGCTGCCACCGGATCACCAGACTTGACCACTTGCAAAACATAGCGATCGATCCGGGCACGAACCGATGAGTCATAAGCCAGGGGGGCGGCGGACTTGGGCAGGGCCATATCGATCCACCGCATGTCCGTGGACCACAGGTCGGCCGGATGCACACGATCATCCCCCACCAGTTCCAGCACGTCGCGATATTGAGGGAACAGCGCGACGGAAGAAGCATTTTTCCCCTTGAGCACACCTTCGAGGTATTCGATCAGAGCGAAGCTGGCCTTTTCTACCTTGTTGGCAGCATCATCGCTGCAGAGCTCGGGCCGCTGCACAAACCGCTGGGCGAGTGCCTCCATGGCCCGCAGCACCTTGGCAGGTGCGGGCTGACCCACCATCTCGAGGGCACCGACGGCTTGATGAAGCTGCTGCCGGGCGATGCGCAGTTGGCTGGCATCCAGCGCGGCCAGATCCGAGCCGCGCGCCAGCTCGGCATCCCGCACAAATCGCTGCAGGGCGCGGGTCGCACCATCCAGAGATTTACGCAACTCGTCCAGAACCCAGGCCAACGGCCCCAAGTCACCAGTCGCCATTTCATGGGTGCCAGTCAGGGCAGCGTTTGCTTGCATGGATTCGTGCACTCCTGGAGAAAACGGGATCAACTGGTTGAGGATCAGGCGATCTTGAACCGAGCCACAGACTGACGAAGCTCTTCAGCCATTTTTGAGAGCTCCCGAACTTGAGCTGCCGTTGAGCGCGTACCTTCACCGGTCTGCTCCGTCACGGCGAAGATGTGCTGAATGTTCTCGGCCACCACATTGGCCAGATCGGCCTCGCGGGAAGTGGAAGTTGAAATTTGCTCAATCAGCTCGGCCAATCGGCGCGACACCTGGTCAATCTCGGTGAGGGCTGTACCGGCGTTGTCTGACAGCTTTGCTCCCTCAACCACACCCTGCGTGGATCGCTCCATCGCGCCTACCGCATCCTGGGTGTCGGTCTGAATCGCTTTCACCAGCGCAGAAATCTGGCGCGTCGCATCGGCAGACCGCTCAGCCAGTCGCTGCACTTCTTCCGCCACCACCGAGAAGCCACGACCCGCTTCGCCGGCAGATGCAGCCTGAATGGCCGCATTCAGCGCCAACACGTTGGTCTGCTCGGTAATGTCTGAAATCAGCTCGGTGATTTCACCAATCTCCTGGGACGACTCACCCAGACGCTTGATTCGTTTTGAGGTTTCCTGGATTTGATCCCGGATCGAGTTCATACCGCCGATGGCGTTTTGCACCGCCTGCAAACCCACTTCGGCCGCTTGCAGCGACTGGCGGGCCACCGAGGCCGACTCTTGCGCCTGAACAGAGACCTCATTGATGCGTGACGCCATGTCCACAACGGAGCGCCCGGTCTCCCGAATTTCGTGCAGCTGCTCGTTGGATGCCGCCAGGAGTTCAGTCGATGTGGTGTCCACCTCCGCCGTGGTTTGGGCCACCCGGGCCACCGTGCTTTGCACGTTGCCCACCAGCGAGCGCAATTCCTCGACCGTGTAATTCACCGAGTCGGCAATGGCGCCGGTGATGTCCTCGGTCACCGTGGCCTCCTGAGTCAAGTCGCCCTCTGCCACCGTCTGCAACTCATTCATCAATCTCAAAATAGCTGCTTGATTGGCATCGTTCACTCGCTTGGCTTCCTGCTCCTGGCGCTCGGCATCTTGCAGCTGGTCATCGGTCGCGGACTGGCGCTTGCGGCTGTCTAGCAACTGAACATACGACAAACCAACCGCGCAAAGCAAAGCAAACAAAGCCGCACCCACCAGCGATGCAAGTGCAGTGGCACCCAAGCCGGTGCGCGATGAGAGCTTGAGCTGCAACTCTTCCAGATTGCGTCGCAGGGGCTCGCTGTCGGCAATGATCGACGACTGAGCCTCGCGCGCTGAGACAAGTCCCTGAAGGTTACCCAAAATGGCACCGGCTTGAGTCCGGGTTTCTTCGAACAGCGCAACCAAGGCCTGCAGTTGTTCACGCGTTTGCGGGTCTTTGGTGGCAATCAAACGCAACTCCGGGCTGCCATCCAGCATGCCTTGCGCAATCTCGCGGAAAGAATTCAGATCTTTTCCCAACAGGAACACGGCTTCGGGGCTGACGCCTTCCACGGTCAGGAATTCATTCGAAGATTTGCCAATGCGCTGAGTCAACATCACCAACTGACCCGCCGCAGAAATCTCGGTGGAAGCTGCGTTCTGCTGGAGCTTGAGAGAGGAGACCGTCTCGGCGATCTCCAGCAGGTCAGACGACTGGCGATTGATCAGGCGAAGCGCTGAACCGACCTGGGTCAAAATTTTCTGCTGAGCCATCACGATGGCCGCATTCTTTTCAGCGCGCTCCATCAGGGGCGTGATCTTTTCAAGCTGAGAGGAGTAGTCTTCACTCAATGCACTCAGGCTCATTGCCGTGTCGCCATCTTTGAGACCGCGAACCGACGATGCAAGCACACCCGAGCTCTCGGACACGTCTGGAAAGGCCTGGGGAGCACCCACCAAGGCCTGAGAGACCGACTTGGCCAACCGCTGCGACTGCATCAGCGACTGCCCTGTGGCGCCCAATTGTTGAGCAACCTTGTCGGTCTGATTCAATGTAAAAACGGTGACACCCGCCAGCACCACCAGCGACAAACCCAACAGCGTCGAGAGTCGGCGCTGATGCTGCACCACGGTTCCAGCCCCCAGCACGGGCAACGTGATCTGATCACTCAAGTCCTTGGCAGCCTCCCTGGGCGAGGCCTTTCGGGCTTCATTTACTGAGGCCTGACTGGCACTGTCCGGCATTTGCATCGTGGCCAGCGGATCAGGCCCGGCGTCGGGCATGCCAAGACTCAACCGGGAATCCATCTCGGAGTCAGGCTCCTTTTTGGAAAACAGATTTTTCAGTTGTTCGACGACGGACATAGTGAAACCTTAAAGAAAAAACTTAAGCACTGATGCTGAGAAACTCGGGTGTCTGGGCCAAAGCCTGCAGGTTGATTTCCTGCCAATGCACGCCGTTGAGATCAGCGAAACGGTTACCAAAGCAACTCGGGGAACCAGCAGTGGGTGCGTAAGCGCTGGTAAATGCTTCTGCTTTGCGCAGACCCGCCAGACCATCCACCATCAGCGCGCAATTGATGTCCAGCGCGACGTTGAAAGTCACCACGCTTGACTCAGTCAATGACTGCTCGGTGCGCGCGCGCAGGGCACCATCGCCCAGAAAACTGGCCAGGTCAACCACGCCAAACAGGCCACCCCTGAGGTTCATGACGCCCATGAACCAGGGGCGGGAGTAAGGAACGGCCTGAATGTTGGCCAATGGAAAAATCTCGCCGGACTGCACCAGCGGGAACAGGTAGTTCTCACCACCCGTGCTGACGGCCAACCAAGCAGCGGATACCCCTTCGGAACGGGCGGCCTGAAGTCGACTCGCCAGGCGAGTCTGGAGTTCTCGGAGAGCTTCGCGATTTGCCATGGGAGCCTGGCGTTATCAGCCCAAAGCCTTGATCTTGGTAAACAGTTCAACCGGATCGACTGGCTTGGTGATGTAGTCACGCGCACCCTGGCGCATACCCCAAACCCGGTCCGTCTCAAGACTCTTGCTGGTGCAAAGAATGATGGGGATGTCTGCGTACTCAGGCGAGCGATTGATGGCCCGGGTCAACTGAAACCCGTTTTGGCCCGGCATGACCACGTCCATGAGAATCAGATCGGGCTTTTCTTCGGTCAGGCGGCGAAAGGCTTCTTCAGCGCCCTCTGCCGTGCGCACAGACATGCCTTTTTTCTGCAATAGATCGGTCAGGTACATCAACTCGGTTTTTGAGTCATCCACGATCAATACTTTTTGAATAGCCATCAATTAACTCCTTGCGCCGTTCTGCCAAACTGTTGAATTGCCTGCAGCAACTGGTCTTTGGTAAACGGCTTTGTCAAATAGTCCTGCGCGCCGACCATCCGGCCGCGCGCCTTGTCGAAAACACCGTCCTTGGAGGACAGCATCACTATGGGAACCCCGGAAAATTTCGGGTTGCGCTTGATAATCGCACAGGTCTGATAACCATCCAGACGGGGCATGATGATGTCACAAAAAATAAGGTCAGGCTGGTAGTCGCTGACCTTGGCGAGCGCATCAAAGCCGTCCTCCGCAAGCATGACCCCGTGTCCGCCTTGCTTCAGGAAAATCTCGGCACTGCGTCGGATGGTATTGCTGTCGTCTATCACCAGAACCTTGGAAGTCGACTCAGTCGTTTTCACGGAATATTGCTCCAGTATTGACACTTATCACTGATGATGGTGCCCAGCCCAACTACAGTAGTTTAAATTTGGACCATTTCAAAGTCCTCTTTGCGTGCCCCGCACTCGGGGCAGGTCCAGTTCATGGGCACATCGGCCCATGGAGTACCCGGAGCTACACCGTGTTCAGGATCTCCTGATTCTTCGTCATAGATCCACCCACAGATCAAACACATCCAGGTTTTAGTCTCGCTCACAGCTTACGGGGCCTTCGAATAGAATGCAATCATTATAAAAGCCGTGGGCATCTACGACACCCCGACCTAAAACATTTGTTATTTTGCCTGAATATAAAGTCAGGCTGCCTCATGCACCCCCCCACGGTTTCCCCTATAGATGCAAAAGAAAATGACTTGGTGCAAGCCGTTTGCGTCATGGTCTTCAATGCCAATGATCCCAGCGGAGCCAGTGGTCTGGCCGCAGACATCAGCACCATTGCATCGGTAGGTGGTCACGCGCTGCCCGTCGTCACCGGCGCCTATGCACGTGACACTGCAGAAATTTTTGATCACTTCTCGCTGGATGAAGATGCCGTCACGGCGCAGGCCCGCGCAGCGCTGGAGGACATGACCATTCAGGTCATCAAAGTGGGTTTTGTCGGCTCGCCGGACAACCTCGGGGCCATCGCCGGCATTGCGGCAGACTACCCCGAGATCCCCCTGATTGCCTACATGCCCAACCTGTCCTGGTGGGATGAAATGCACATCGATCAGTACCACGACGCCTTCAAAGAGTTGATCTTGCCGCAAACGACTGTGTTGGTTGGAAACCACAGTACCCTGTGGCGCTGGCTACTCCCCGACTGGAGCGCCGAGAGCAGACCCAGCGCCCGGGACATTGCCCGCGCCGCTCAGGAGTTAGGTGTGCAATACACCATCATCACGGGCATTGCCCTGCCTGACGATTTCATTGACAACGTATTGGCAACGCCTGAAGCCGTCCTGGCCAGCGAGAAGTTCGAGCGCTTTGATGCGGTTTTCTCCGGCGCGGGCGATACCCTGTCGACTGCATTCGCCGCCCTGCTGGCCATGGGCTGCGAATTGGCAGACGCCCTGCACGAGGCATTGAGCTACCTAGACCGTTGTCTGGAAGGTGGTTTTCATCCCGGCATGGGGAATTTTGTGCCCGACCGGCTATTCTGGGCACAACCCGAGCATGAGCCGGCAGCAGACGTTCAGTCCGATGAAGCCCCTGTCTCGCCTCCCTTTACCGCAAGCCTTCTGGAGCTCAAACCCAATGACACTCACCACTGACCACAATCAAACGCTTTTCGAGCGCGCCCGCAAAGTGATACCCGGCGGTGTCAACTCGCCCGTACGGGCCTTCAAGGCCGTGGGCGGTACACCGCGTTTTGTCAAACGGGCCCAAGGGGCGTATTTTTGGGACGCCAACGACCAGCGCTACACGGACTACATTGGCTCTTGGGGCCCGATGATTCTGGGCCATGGTCACCCCGCCGTAGTTCAAGCCGTGCAGGCAGCCGTGCTGGAAGGTTTCTCCTTTGGCGCCCCCACTGAACGCGAAGTGGAACTGGCCGAAGAAATCCTGAAAATCGTACCCAGCATGGACATGGTGCGCCTGGTCAGCTCGGGCACGGAAGCCGCCATGAGCGCCATCCGCCTGGCACGCGGCGCCACCGGGCGCAGCAAATTCATCAAGTTTGAGGGTTGCTACCACGGCCACGCCGATGCACTCTTGGTGAAGGCCGGTTCAGGCCTGGCCACCTTTGGCAACGCCACCAGCGCGGGCGTACCCCCGGAGGTGGTGCAACACACCCTGGTGCTGGAATACAACAACCTGGAACAACTGGAAGAAGCCTTTGTGCTGCATGGGCGCGAACTGGCTTGCCTGATGATTGAGCCGATTGCCGGCAACATGAACTTCGTGCGCGCATCCATTCCCTTCATGAAACGCTGCCGCGAGCTTTGCACCGAATACGGCGCCCTGCTGGTGTTTGACGAAGTCATGACCGGCTTTCGGGTGGCCTTGGGCGGGGCGCAGAGCGTGTACGCCCGCGCCATCCCCGGCTTTGAGCCCGATCTGACCGTGATGGGCAAGGTCATTGGGGGCGGCATGCCGCTGGCCGCCTTTGGTGCGAAACGGGCCGTGATGGAAATGATGGCGCCCATGGGTCCGGTCTATCAAGCCGGCACTTTGAGCGGCAACCCGGTGGCCACCGCGTGCGGCCTGGCCACCTTGCGTGAGATTCAAAAACCTGAT
This sequence comes from Rhodoferax sp., assembly GCA_044339205.1. Lineage (GTDB taxonomy): Bacteria > Pseudomonadota > Gammaproteobacteria > Burkholderiales > Burkholderiaceae_C > Rhodoferax. Next base: position 12,136 of record JBIIVW010000083.1, read on the forward strand.
TTTTATGAGGATCTCGCCCGCAAGACGCGCAACCTGACCGAGGGCCTGAAAACCGCCGCAGCGACACACGGCGTGCCCTTCAGCGCAGACAGCGAAGGCGGCATGTTCGGCTTTTTCCTGTTTGACAAGTTGCCACAAAACTACGCCACTGTCATGACCACCGACAGCACCCGCTTCAACCGCGTGTTTCACGGTCTGCTGGACCGCGGTGTGTACATCGCGCCCGCCTTGTATGAAGCGGGCTTTGTCAGCGCCGCGCACACCGAGGCCGATATAGCCCAGACCGTGGCGATAGCGGCCGAAGTATTCAAATCCTTGTAAAAGAACCAGCCAGCCCGGGCACCGCCGGCCAAGCAATCGGCTTAACCGGCAGCCTGATGCTTGGCACGCGGGCGGGCAGCCGGTTCAGCCTCAACCTCTTGATTGGCCTGGAATAACGCCTGAGCCTCTGACGCAGCACGGCGGTCCGAGAAGTTGATGACTTCTGCAGAATGCCGGCGGGTGGCCAAGACGCCATTCACCCGGGCTATGACCGTGGCTGCGTCATGCACCTTGAGGGTCAGCAACTCGCCTTGCAGTTCAACCATTTGCTGCTGCACACGCGACAAAACGCCCATCGACTCCATCAGGGCGCTCACCCAGCGTTCGGCCTCGACTTGATAGTCGGCATGCAATTGCCAAAGGGCGTAGCGACGGTCGCCGGGCGCAAACGCCGGCACCAGACGGGTGAGCGCTTTGGCAAACGACGTGGCTGCCAACTCAGACTGAATGGTGAGCAGACTCTTGGCGGCATCCGACAAGATATGGCCGGTGGCGTCTGAAGACGCCATCAACGGCTTCAGCCTGTCAAAAAGTTGAGATTGCGATTTACTGTATTCAGACAAATGCAACATGGTATCTCCAATCAACAAAAAGTCTGATCCGTCGACAACGTTTGAATCAGAGTTTTTTCAGTTTGTTGCCTGGGTGCTCCTGGTTTCTTGAGAAAACGCAAATGAAGGGCATTTAACCCCCACTGAATCGGTGCTGATTTGCTTTTATTGCTATACAAATAATTATAAAAACCATTTGGATATGACAGCTAGAGGTTGATATACCCTTTAAATGGCACCAATCAGGTCGGGCGTGGATCACGCGCTGGCAACACCGTTCCCACGCACTCCCCGAAGCCAATGCGAGCGGCGCCGAGTTTTTCACACCAGCCACGAATCACCAACGTATCGCCATCCTCCAGAAACGTGCGAGTCTCGCCATTGGGCAGCGTCACCGGGTTCTTGCCACCTGCCGTCAACTCAATCAGCGCCCCGGCCTGGTCCAGCGTCGGGCCCGACAAGGTGCCGCTGCCAAACAGGTCTCCGGGCTGCAAATTGCAGCCATTGACCGTGTGGTGCGCCACCAACTGGGCCACGGTCCAGTAGGCGTGGCGGTAGCTGGTCTGGGTCAGCGGGGCGGCCACTTGACTCTGACTGCGCATGGCCGGGGTTTGCAGCAAGACCTGCAGCTGCAGGTCAATCGCGCCTTCTGTCCGGTTGGCTGGGGCATCCAGATAAGCCAAAGGCTGCGGATCGCCTTCGGGGCGGGTGAACGGCACGCGATAAGGCGCCAGCGCTTCCAGGGTCACGATCCAGGGTGAGATGGTCGT
>JBIIVW010000300.1:0-4025 GCA_044339205.1 Rhodoferax sp.
GTCATGTGCCTTATTGACCGCGTTGGTATTTGTTCACCGCACGATTGTGCTCATCGAGGTTGGCGCTGAATTGGCTCGTGCCGTCGCCACGCGCCACAAAATACAAGGCTTTTGTGCTGGCGGGTTGGACTGCCGCCAGCAGGGCCGACTTGCCGGGCATGGCAATCGGCGTGGGTGGCAAGCCGGTGCGGGTGTATGTGTTCCACGGGGTGTCGGCCTGGAGATGGCGTTTGCGCAGGTTGCCGTCAAAGGCATCACCCAGACCGTAGATCACGGTGGGGTCGGTTTGCAACATCATGCCAATCTTCAGCCGGTTTGAGAACACGCCGGCGATCATGGCGCGGTCATTGGCACGCCCGGTTTCCTTCTCCACGATGCTGGCCAGAATCAGGGCCTGCTCCGGGGTTTTAAGGGGCGTATCCGCAGCACGCTGGCTCCAGGCGGCGTCGAGCTTTTTGTCCATGGCCCGCATCGCCCGCGCCAACACCGCCAGGTCGCTGCTGCCATTGGCGTAGGTGTAGGTGTCAGGGAAAAACCGGCCTTCGGGGTGAACACCCGACCTGCCGAGGGCTTTCATGATCATATCGGGCTCTAGCCGGTATGTTTCTTGCCCTAACTGCTCAGCTTTTGATAGTGCTGCACGCATCTGCTTGAAGGTCCAGCCCTCCACCAGAGTCACGGCGCGCAAGGCCTCATCACCCCGAACCAGCTTGTCCAGCAAGCTACGTGGTGTGGCTCCCCGGCTGATTTCATAGCTGCCGGCCTTGATCTGGCGAGAGTCGCCCGACAAACGGAACCACCAATACAGCAGCAGGGGATGCGTGTCGACGCCACTGTCAATGACCACCTGGACGACACCCCGCGCGGAGGTGCCCGCTTCAATCGACAGGTCGACCGTCTCACTGCTCAAGCGCAAGCCGTGGTTCAGCCACCACGCGGCCCCGGCCCCGGCCAACGCCACCATCACCACAAATAAACCAAAGAGTCGACGCACAGCCCTACAGCCTCACCAAAAATTGATGGGGCATGATAATTCAAGCCATGCATTACAAACTAAATGGGGTTGCCCCACTGCCCCACCTCGGTGTGATCCGGGTTGAAGGCGACGACGCAGGTAAATTTCTTCATGGCCAATTGACGCAAGACTTCTCCTTGCTGGGTTTGTCCGAGGCCCGTCTGGCCGGATTTTGCTCTGCCAAAGGACGCATGCAGGCCAGCTTTATTGGCTTCAAGCGCAGCCCGACCGAGGTGCTGCTGGTGTGCCAGCGGGATATTCTGGCGCCCACGCTCAAGCGCTTGGCCATGTTTGTCATGCGCGCCAAAGCCAAATTGACGGATGCCACGGCCGACTATGCGCTGTTTGGTTTAGCCGGCGATGCACTGGATTTGATAGCGCCTGACCCATTAAATGCTTGGGCCAAGCTTGATTTGGGTTGCACATCGGTGATTGGTTTGTACCCGGCTGATGGAGTTCGGCGCGCACTCTGGCTGGCCCCCGTGGCTGAGGCTGCGCCCGGTGGTGCTGCCTTGAGCACGCAAGACTGGTGCTGGAGCGAGGTGCGCAGCGGCATTGCCATGGTGAGCACGCCAATCCAGGAGGCGTTTGTGCCCCAAATGCTGAATTACGAGTCTGTCGGTGGTGTGAACTTCAAGAAAGGTTGTTACCCTGGCCAAGAGGTCGTGGCGCGCAGCCAGTTTCGGGGCATTTTGAAGCGTCGCGCTTACCTGGCGCACGCGGATGCAGCCATGAAGACCGGCGACGAGGTGTTTCAAGCCGATGATGACAGCCAGCCCTGCGGGATGGTGGCTGAAGCTGCGGCGTCCCCGCTGGGTGGATTTGACGCCATCGTGTCCATGCAGGTGTCCGCGTTTGAGGCTAATGCGGTGCATCTGGGGGCGGCCAGTGGCGCCCTGCTCAACCTGGCTCCCGCGCCCTACCCGCTGCTGGCCGACATTTAACGGAGCCGGCACCAGGCGCCCTCACACCCGGGGCGCTGGCAAAGGATGCGTCATCTCGAGATGGACAACGCCCGCCTCCTCAAAAGGCTCGCCCCGGGGCACAAACCCGAGCCGGGCATAAAACCCTTGAGCGCCGAGCTGGGCATGCAGCATCACCATGTGGTCACCCCGCTCCGTGGCCGTATTCATCAAGGCGCGCAGCACGTCGCGCCCCAGGTTGGCACCGCGCAACACTCGGTGCACCGCCATCCTGCCAATACGGCTCACGCCCGGGGCATGCTGGAGCAAACGGCCCGTGGCTACCGGCAGACCCAGACGGTTGCACACCAGGGCATGCACGGCGGTGGCGTCCAGCGCGTCATGCACCAAGGCCAGCGCAATGCCCTGCTCCTGGACAAAAACTGCCTCGCGCACTTGGCGGGCTTCTGCACCGAGTTCATGCCAGCTACCGATCTGAACCCGCACCACTGGTTCCCAGGCCTCATAGCCGGTCATCACCTCGCGCAAGGCAGGCGGCACGGGTTTGGACGTTTGGGTGGCAGGGTCAGCAAACACATAGATGAGCTCACAGCTGATCAGGTGCTCGTCACCCCGGAAAATAGCGCCGGTAAACAGCATGGACGAGCTGCCGATGCGGGTGCATTGGAGGGCCACATCGAGCTGGTCATCCACCCGGGCTGAGGCATGAAATACGATCGTGGCTTTTTTGACATAAATATCGCCTTGCAGGGCCAGCATGGTGGTGTCGTAGGGCAAGGCCAGCGCGCGCCAGTAGTCGGCCATGGCCGTGTCAAAGTACATCAGGTAATGGGCGTTGAACACGATTTTTTGCATGTCCACCTCGGCCCAGCGCACCCGCAGGCGGTGAAAAAAGCGAAAGTTTTGGCGTGAAAGTTCAGTCATGGTGGTGGGTCTTTGGGTCTATTGAAAAGCGGATCGCAGCGCCCGTGCAGCATCGGCATGCGCTGTGTGGGCTTGGGGAATGGCGCGCCCCATCTTGATGAACTCGTGCACCACGCCCCGGTAGATTTCCAGGTCCACCGGCACGCCAGCGGCACGCAGTTTGTCGGCGTACATCACGCCTTCATCCACCAAGGGGTCGCATTCGGCCAAACCGAACCAGGCCGGGGCCACACCGTCCACATCCGAAGCGCTCAGGGGCGAAAAGCGCCAGTCATCCCGGTCCGCCGGGGTGCGCAGGTACTGGTTGAAGAAATAGGTGATGTGGGTTTCTTCAAGCACAAAGCCCTTGGCAAAGGTCTTGTGCGAGGGTGTGTCCTGGTGGGCTGCGCAACCGGGGTAAAACAGCAGTTGCAGGCGCAGCGGCAAGCCAGCACGGCGCGCCTCGACGGCGCAGGCTGCCGCCAGCGTGCCACCGGCGCTGTCGCCGCCAACCGCCAGGCGCCCGGTATCGAGACCCAGCGCCGAGCCTTCGCGGGCGACCCACTGCACGGCGTCCCACGCGTCGTCATGCGCCACCGGAAACTTGAATTGGGGTGCCAGCCTGTACCCCACCGAGAGCACGGCGCAGTGCGCCAGGTGACTCAGGGTGCGGCACAACACATCATGGGTGGCGATGCTGCCGATGGTGAAGCCGCCGCCATGAAAATAAACGAGCACAGGCAAGGCTTCACCGGCTGGCGCATAGAGGCGTACAGGCACCTCCTGCCCGTCTCGCGTCTGAAAGGTGAAGCTCTCAACCCGATGCAGTTTGGGTGCCGGGAGATCCAGCACGCCGGCCCCCACCTCATAGGCAGCGCGGGCCTGCACAGGTGTCAATGCGTGCAGGGGAACCTGGGGCGCACGCGCCATCCGGTCGAGCACGCCGTGCATGGCGGGGGTGAGCAGGGCGCGTGGGTGACGGTGATGACTCATCTCAGCAGTGCTTGTTGTTAAAGTGCATGTTTTCATCCTACACCGCAGAACCTCATGGCACTTATCTATTACGTGACACAAATCCAGTTCGAATTTGGGGCCATCAAGCTCCTCCAGCAGGAGTGCGAGCGGGTGGGCATCAGCCGCCCCATGATCGTCACCGACGCTGGCGTGAAAGCCGCCGGCGTTTT
>JBIIVW010000301.1:0-4024 GCA_044339205.1 Rhodoferax sp.
GACAAATGCGGGAACAGCTCAAAACTCTGAAACACCATGCCCACGCGGGAACGCAGCTTGGGTAAGTCGGTGCCCGCGTCATACAGCGAAACACCATCGACCGTGATGGAGCCTTTTTGAATCGGCTCCAGGCCATTAACCGTCTTGATCAAGGTGGACTTACCCGAACCGGACGGGCCACACACCACGACCACATCACCCTTGTTGATGCTCACCGAACAGTCACTCAGCACCTGCACCGGGCCGTACCATTTGGACACATTTTTCATTTCAATCATTATTTTTCTCCGATGCTTAACGAACGATGGCAATCCGGGCTTGCAAACGCTTGACCGACCAGGACAAGGTGAAGCAGATCACGAAATAGGTGACAGCCGCCAGGATGTAAGCCTCCTCAGGTCGGCCATAAATTTTGCCGGCGAGTGAGAATCCCTTGAGCAGGTCATAGGCGCCAATGGCATACACCAGCGAGGTGTCCTGAAACAACACGATGGTCTGCGTCAGCAGCACCGGCAGCATGTTGCGAAAGGCCTGCGGCAGCACCACCAGACGCATGTTCTGGTTGTAGGTCATGCCCAGGGCCTGGCCGGCAAACACCTGCCCACGCGGAATGGACTGAATGCCCGCCCGCATGATCTCGCTGAAGTAAGCCGCCTCAAAAGCCACAAAGGTAATGATGGCGGACATCTCCGCGCCAATGGGTTTGCCGGTCAATAAGGGCACCAGCAAGTAAAACCACAGAATGACCATCACCAGTGGAATGGAGCGCATGCCGTTCACATAGAACGTGGCCGGCACCATCAACCACTTGTTGCCGGACAAGCGCATCAGCGCCAGCACCGTACCAAAAAAGATACCGCCCAGCGTGGCAATGATCGTGAGGTAGACACTGAACCACAGGCCATTCCAGATGAACTTGCCGATGACTTCGAGGTTGAAAAATGAGAATTCGAGGCCCATCATGTCAATGTCCTCCGCCTGTACCACCGGCCACAATGAAGCCGGGGATCTGAACTTTCTTCTCAATGAAGCTGAAGATTCGGTTGACCGCAAACGCGGAGAACGCGTACAACGCCGTCACGGCCAGATAGATCTCGATGCCCCGCGATGTTTCTTCCTGCGCCTGCATGGCGAACATGGTCAGCTCGGCAATGGACACGGCAAACGCGATGGATGAATTCTTCAAAAGGTTCATCGACTCACTGGTCAAGGGCGGCAGGATGATACGAAAAGCCATCGGCAAAATGACATAGCGGTACGTCTGGGCCGTAGTGAATCCCATGGCCATGCCGGCCATGCGTTGGCCTTTGGGCAAGGCTTGCACGCCAGCACGCACCTGCTCGGCAATCCGGGCGGATGTAAAAAACCCGAGTGCAAACACCACCAGCACAAAGCCGGACACCTGCTGAAACGCAGGAAACACCTTTGGAACCACAAAATACCAGAGGAACACCTGCACCAACAAGGGGATGTTTCGGAATAATTCGACCCAGACATTGGCCAGTCGCACCAGCCAGGGGCTGTTCGGCAACGTGCGCAACGTGCCCATGAGGGCGCCAATGCTGACGGCAACAACCCAGGACGTGCCAGCCACCGCCAGGGTCCAACCCCAGGCGTCCATCATCCAGGCCAGGTAGGTGCGCCCACCGCTGCCGTCGTCGTTCAAAAATACCTGCCAATCCCAAGTCATTGCCTTCTCCACAAAAATTCTTACTGCCCCCTGCAACAGGGGTCAGGGCACCATCAGTCAGGATGCGCCCTTAAACAAAAACCCCGCCAAAGGGTCGCCCTGGCGGGGTCATTCAAATCGACACCAAATGCTTACTTCTTGGCGTACTCTTCCATGGGCTTGTCGTTCGGTGTTGCCCAGGCAGCCTTGATGCCATCGCTGGCAGCCAGTCCGACCTTGGTGTTCTTGGGAGGAATGGGCTGCATGAACCACTTGTCGTACAGCTTGGCAAGCGCGCCCGATTTGGCCATGCCGGCGATGGTTTCATCGGCCAGCTTCTTGAACGCAGGGTCGTCCTTGCGCATCATGATGGCGATGGGTTCAACCGACAACACTTCGCCGACGATCTTGAAGTCAGCCGGGTTCTTGGACGTGGCGATATTGCCCGCCAAAATGGAGCCGTCCATCACGAATGCATCAGCACGACCGGATTCGAGCAACAGGAAGCTCTCGGAGTGGTCCTTGCCGAACACTTCCTTGAAGTCAACCCCCGTGGCGCGCTCGTTCTTGCGCAGGGTCTGGACCGACGTTGTTCCTGTGGTGGTGGCCACGTTTTTGCCATTCAACTGAGCGATGGAGGTGATGCCGGAGTTGGCCTTGACGGCAATGCGCACTTCTTCCACGAACGTGGTGTTGGCAAACGAGACGTCCTTTTGACGGGTCGCGTTGTTGGTGGTGGAGCCACACTCAATGTCGACGGTGCCGTTTTGCACCAATGGAATACGGTTTTGTGAGGTCACCGACTGGTATTTGATGTCAACTTTTTTGCCAACTGCTTTTTCGAGGTCAGCCAGAATTGCCTGGCAAATTTCAACGTGGTAGCCGGTGTACTTCCCATCACCCAGCGTGTAAGACAAGGCGCCCGAAGAATCACGCACGCCCATGGTCACGGAACCCGATGCCTTGACCTTGGCGATGGTGTCCGCTTGGGCCAGCGAGGAGATGGCCAGAGTGACGGCCAGTGCAATAAATTGCTTTTTCATGGATTGCCTTAAATAAAAAAGATTGAAGTAAGAGAAGGTCTTCAATTGGAAAACATATCGAAACCCTGTTCATCGACTACACGCAAGAAGCATGCTCAGACCATCAACCGGGCAACTATAGTACCAACACGCAGACTGTATTCGGGTTGCCCCGCAGGCCCACTAGGGTTTACCCATGGAGTTCATGCAAAACTTGCATGCGGCCAAACCTGCGCCGGCGAGCGCGTTGAGCCTCTTCAATTTATTTCATCCCCCTTCCAGCAGATTTCACACGGCGCGCGTCGGCCTGCCGATACCATTCACTCAAACATCAGGAGACACCCATGGCCGTCATCACCAACATCGAAGACCTGCGCGTTCTGGCGCAAAAACGCGTACCCCGCATGTTCTATGACTATGCCGATTCCGGCTCATGGACCGAGAGTACCTACCGCGCTAATGAGAGCGACTTCCAGAAGATCAAGCTGCGCCAGCGCGTGGCCGTGAACATGGAAAACCGCAGCACCCGCACCACCATGATCGGGCAAGACGTGGCGATGCCGGTGGCGATTGCCCCCACGGGCCTCACCGGCATGCAGCATGCCGACGGTGAAATCAAGGCCGCGCGGGCCGCCAAGCGCTTTGGCATCCCGTTCACACTCTCCACCATGAGCATTTGCTCGATTGAAGACGTCGCCCAGGAAACCGGCGGCCACCCCTTCTGGTTTCAGCTCTACATGATGAAGGACCGCGATTACATCGAGCGCCTGATCGAGCGGGCCAAGGCGGCCAAATGCTCGGCACTGGTGATCACCCTGGACCTGCAAATCATCGGCCAGCGCCACAAAGACCTCAAAAACGGCTTGTCAGCGCCACCCAAACTCACCGTGGCCAACATCCTCAACATGATGACAAAACCACGTTGGGGCCTGGGCATGCTGGGCACCAAACGCCATGGGTTTGGCAACATCGTTGGTCACGTCAAGGGCGTGGAAAACATGGGTTCACTGTCGGAGTGGACCGCCAAGCAGTTTGACCCCGCCCTGAACTGGAACGACGTGGAGTGGATCAAAAAGCGCTGGGGCGGCAAGATCATCCTCAAGGGCATTCAGGACGTGGAAGACGCCCGCCTGGGCGTGAACTCCGGTGCCGACGCGCTGATTGTCTCCAACCACGGCGGGCGCCAGCTCGACGGTGCCGAGTCCTCCATTCGCGCCCTGCCCGCCATCGTGGACGCCGTTGGCAAGCAGATTGAGGTGCACATGGATGGCGGCATCCGTTCCGGGCAAGACGTGCTCAAGGCCCGGGCGCTGGGCGCACAAGGCACCTTTAT
>JBIIVW010000302.1:0-4021 GCA_044339205.1 Rhodoferax sp.
GGCGACAGACGTACCTGCGCCAATGGAAGTCCGTGTCGTCAGACAGGGTCCGACTCTGCCTCGGGCATCTGATTTTCGGGAGAGAGCGACAGCAGTCGCTCCACAATGTCCGTGCGATGGCGGTGCGGGGTGGTGATGGCATAGAACCGCTCGTGCAACTGAGGGGACTGGCCCACGGCCACCAGACTTCCAGAGCGCAACTCGTCCTGCACGACCACATCAGGCACGACGGTGAGCCAGCCACTGTCACGCGCGATCAGGCGCAACATGGCCATGTCATCCACCTCGGCGCGCAGGCGCGGTGTGACACCTGCAGAAGCACACAGCGCATCAAACTGCGCTCTGACTGCGGTGCGCGGCCCCGGGACGGCCAGATCCACACCTTCCAAATCCTCCGGCAAGCGCAAACTGTTGGCTTTCCAGCGAGGGCTGGGACCCACAAGCGAGACCGCCTGCGTGCCCAGAAAGCGGCAGTGCAAAGGACGGTCGGGGTCCGACGGGACGGTTTCGTTGGCCAACACCACATCAAGCTGGTGCTGTGCCAGGCGCACCAACAGCCCCTCGAGCAGGCCCGACTCCAGCGTCAGCACGACGCAAGAGTCGGCGAGCAAGGGGCGAATCCAGTTTTCCTGGTAGTTCCGCGACATGGTGGCAATGCTGCCGACCCGCAGCCGCGTAATGCCCTGGCTCTGCCCCTGCAATCGGCCCAGCATCTCCTGTCCCAAGCCAAAGATGGTGTCTGCATACGAGAGCACAAGCTGACCTGTATCCGTCAGCACGAGGCGACGCCCTTCGCGCAAGAACAAATCCTCCCCTAGGCGGTCTTCCAACTGGCGGATCTGGGCCGACAGTGCCGACTGCGAGGTATGCAAGTCCACTGCAGCACGGGTCAAGTGGCCCAGCTTGGCGACACGCCAAAAGTAGAACAGATGGTGGAAGTTCAAATGCTCTAGGTTCATTGATCTGTTTTTAAGAACATTTAATAACTATCAATGTATTTTACAGAACAATAAATGCACCGCACCATGGCCCAAGTTCTAACCAAGGGTTTTTTCATGACTTTGCTTGAGATTATTGCGACGGTCAGCGTCTGCATTCCTGGCCTGCTGATGCTGCTGGCCATGCGGGTGCCACTGCCTCAGACCGCACCCAGCTCCAGGCTATGGCGCACGTTCACTGCGCTCTCCAGTGCCGCCCTGATCTGTGCGGTGCTGGCTGCGTTCATGACAGCAAACGTCCCAAGTTTGCTGCCATGGCTGCGTCCGACGCTGCTGGGTAGCGGCCTGACGGTACTGGTGCAGTTGCTTGGCACGGTCATTGGCGTGTTTTCGTCCCGTTACCTTGAAGGGGAACATCGCCAGCAGCGCTATATGGCAGCGCTGGCGGGCGTTTTGGCCGCCGTACATGTTTTGCTATTGGCAGACCACTGGGTGGTGTTGATCGTCGCCTGGTTTGTGGTCGGAGTGGCACTGCAGCACCTGCTTTGTTTCTATCCAAACCGCTCCTTCGCTCTGCTGGCGGCGCACAAGAAACGCATCGCGGACCGGCTTGCGGACGCCTTGCTGATCAGCGCCGCTGCGCTGGCATGGAGCGAGGTGGGCAGCGGGTCCTTGTCAGACCTGTCGGCCTACGTCGGGCGTGAAACCATGTCCACTGCGCTGCACCTCAGCGCGATGTGTCTGGTGCTGGCTGTGGTCCTGCGTACAGCACTGCTGCCGGTCCATGGCTGGTTGATTCAGGTCATGGAAGCGCCGACCCCTGTTTCCGCCCTGTTGCATGCGGGTGTGGTGAATCTGGGTGGCTTTGTGCTGATCCGGTTTGCGCCGCTTTTGGAGCACTCCACACCCGCGCGCTCCGTGCTGATCGCCTTCGGGCTGTGCGCTGCAGTGCTGGCCGGATTGGTGATGTTGACCCGCATCAGCATCAAGGTGAGACTGGCCTGGTCGACGGTAGCGCAAATGGGGTTCATGTTGCTCGAATGTGGCCTGGGTCTGTACACCCTCGCGGCCCTGCATCTGATCGGTCACTCGCTCTACAAGGCTCACGCATTTCTGTCCGCATCCAGCGTGGTGCGCGAGACGCGCTTACAGGGCATGCGCGGTGCCAGGTCGCCCGTACCGCTGAGCCTGCTGCTGGCCCCGGTCCTGGCTGTGGCCACGGTGTCATGGGTCACGGGCGTGGCTGACTCCACGGCTTGGCCTTGGTGGTGGAGCACGGTCATGGGTTTGGCCTGGGCACCCTTGTTGTGGCTCGATGTCCAACGAACGCGTAGCCGTGAAATCTTGCTCCATAGCATCTCGGGCCTGCTGCTGATCGCCGGCCTGACCGCAGCGGCCCTGTTGGCGCATGCGCTGCCGCTGGGCATTGAGGATGAACCGCACCAAACGCTGGGCTTGATTGCGTTGCTGGGCATGGCGGCGCTGTATCTGTGTCTGGTCATCCTGCAGCTGCGTCCACAGTCACTGCGCACCTGGCGACAGTGGAGTTATGCGGGCTTTTATGTGGACGAGTTGTACACCCGTCTGGCCCTGCAACTCTGGCCCGCACCTTGGACCCCGCAAGCACCCGACACAGACACGTCAGCTTGGCCCGCCATGGCAGCCCAAGCCCGCCAAACTCTGCACCAGGACCCAGACATAAACACATCAAGCCCGAGCGCAGCGTCGACGGCGGAACTGACCGCCCCGGTGGCCCAGCTTGCAGCTACCACCCCGGACTGGGACACGCAAATTCAGGCCGCTTGCGAGCAGGCCTGCGGGGCCATTGCACCGGCGTGGCCACTGGACCGGGCAATTGGTGTGAATCCGCACTGGTCACGCATTGGCATGCCGGTGCGGCAGGTGGCGGCCCGCATGGCAGTGCTGGCAGGTATCCAAGTGTTCCCCTCGCGCGCGAGCCAGCAACAGGCCTGGAATGAAGGCCGCATCAGCGCTGCCGATCTGGACCGTGCGCTGGCCCAGGTCTGTGGCGCGACAGCCGCAACACTGACACATGCGCAATGCCAGGACGCACTGCGCACCGCACCTCACATTGCGCAGCTGCCGCTGCTGATCGAGGTGCTCGACAACGATCCGAAGCGCCATACCCGGCTGTCATGGCGGCAAGCCATTACCCACCAGGTGAGTCAAACCTGTGCCGCCTACTTTGATGAACATCAGGCAGATTGGCAGCCCGAGCGTTCCAAAGGCCTGTATGCGTTTTGGCACGACACATTGCAGCACGATCACGGCATCGGCATGTTGATGGGCTTACCCAAGCTGGGGCACGCGCTTGCAGCACTGCCACCGACCCGCCAAGACGCAGAGCGCTGGGTGCTGCAACGGCTGGGCCTGCCGCAGGCGGTGTGGGCTGACTACCTGGAAGCCGTGCTGCTCACCGTCAACGGATGGGCATCCTGGTGTGCCTACCTGGGCTGGCAGGCCCGTCTGGAGGGCCGCCATGACGATCATTTGCGTGATCTGCTGGCCATCCGGCTGGCATGGGGTGTCATCTTGCTGGAATGCAAGAGCAATTCGACACACAGCCAGGCTTTCTCCAAATTGCAAGCCCAATGGAGCAGCGCGCCCGCATTGTTGAAGCAGGCTGAAAAGGCCTTGCTGGCGGATGAGGTCTGGCAAGTCGCGCTGGAGCTGGCGTACCAGCGAAAACTGGCATCCCAACTTTCACAGGCCGCCAATGCAAGCACAACAGCGCAGGAAATCGAAGTCCAGGCGGCCTTTTGCATTGATGTGCGCAGCGAGCCTATGCGCCGCGCGTTGGAGGCTGCGTGGCCAGCCATCCAGACCATCGGGTTTGCCGGCTTCTTCGGTCTGCCCATGGCCTATACCCCGCTTGCAACCCAGGCAAGGCGGCCACAGTTACCCGGGCTACTGGCACCTGGCGTGGAGGTGACGGACCACATGATCTCCTGCGGTAATGTTGCTCAGAGCGCACGTGACGCACTGCACAGCGATGCCCGCCGGGTCAGGCTCGACCGTTTCGGTTTGACCGAGCAATGGCTTGCGGCGAGCCGCTGGCCTGG
>JBIIVW010000084.1:0-13719 GCA_044339205.1 Rhodoferax sp.
CGCTGGCAGCCCAGGTGCTGCAGGACAAGGCTGCCATCAAAGGCATCATCCTCGCGTCCGCCAAGACCACCTTTTTTGCCGGCGCCGACCTGAAGGCCACCATGCGGGTGAAGGCGTCGGACGCCCAGGCCATCTTCACCGAGATTGAGCTGGTCAAAAAGAACTTTCGCACCCTGGAGACGCTGGGCGTGCCGGTGGTCAGTTGCCTCAATGGCACGGCCCTCGGTGGTGGCTGGGAGGTGGCGCTGGTGGGCCACCACCGCATTGCCATTGATGACCGCAAGACCCAGTTCGGTCTGCCCGAAGTAACCTTGGGCCTGCTGCCCGGCGCCAGTGGCGTGACCAAGATGACCCGTCACTTGGGCCTGATGGGCGCGCAGCCTTACCTGGTCGAAGGCAAATTGTTCTCGCCCAAAGAGGCCAAAGCCTTGGGCCTGGTGCACCAGTTGGTTGCCCCCAGTGAGACCGCAGCGGCCGAGATGCGCACTCTGGCGCTGGCCTGGATTGCTGCCAACCCCAGCGCCCAGCACCCGTGGGAGGCCAAGGGCTACAAAGTGCCGGGCGGCCTGCCGTCCAGCCCGGCCGTGGCCAACCTGCTGGTGGTGGCACCCGCCATGATCAAGAAGCAAACCCGCGGCCTGTACCCCGCGCCCGAGGCCATCATGGCCTGTATGGTCGAGGGTCTGCAGGTGGACCTGGACACCGCCCTGCGCATTGAGAGCCGCTACCTGGCCAAGCTGATGAGCGGCCCCAATGCCAAGGCCATGATCAACACCTTTTTCTTCAACCTCAACGCCATCAAGAGCGGCCAGAGCCGCCCTGGCAGCGCGCCGCGCTTCAAGCCGGCCAAAGTCGGCTTGCTGGGCGCGGGCATGATGGGCGCAGGCATTGCCTTCTCACAAGCCAGCAAGGGTATTGCCACGGTGCTGAAGGATGTGAGCCAGGAGAAGGCCGACGCCGGCAAGGCCTACAGCGCCAAGCTCACCCAGGCAAGGGTGGACAAGGGCCGCATGAGCGCAGACGAACAAAAAGCCGTGCTGGACCGCATCCAGGCCACCGACCAAGCCGATGACCTGGCGGGCTGCGACCTGATCATCGAGGCCGTGTTTGAAAATCGCGATCTCAAAGCCAAAGTCACCCGGGAAGCCGAGCCCATGCTGGCCACAGATGGCTTCTTTGCGTCCAACACCTCCACCCTGCCCATCAGCGGCCTGGCCCAGGCCAGTGCAGCGCCCCAAAAATTCATCGGCATTCACTTCTTCAGCCCCGTGGACAAGATGAAGCTCGTCGAAATCATTCGCGGCAAGCAGACCGACGACGAGACCGTGGCCCGCGCCTTTGACTACGTGCAGGCCATCGGCAAGATCCCGATTGTGGTGAACGATTCGCGTGGCTTTTTTACCAGCCGCGTGTTTGGCACCTTTGTGATGGAAGGTGCGGCCATGCTGGGCGAGGGCATTCCCGCTGCCGCCATTGAGAATGCCGGCATGCAGTGCGGCATGCCGGTCGGCCCGCTGGCGGTGCTGGATGAAACCGCGCTCACCCTGAGCCTGCATGTGATGGAGCAGACCCGTGCCGACTATGAGGCCGAGGGCAAAACCTACACCGCCACACCGGGTGAGCTGCTGGTCGCCGAGATGGTCAAACAGCACCACCGGCCCGGCCGCGCTGGCGGCGGCGGTTTTTATGACTATCCGAGCGAAAAAGGCGCGAAGAAATCGCTGTGGCCCCAGCTCAAGCCCTTGTTTGAGAAAGCCGATACAGGGTGGGACATCACCGACCTCAAAGACCGCCTGCTGTACCGCCAAGTCGTGGAGACTGCTCGCTGCTTGAGCGAAAACGTACTCACCACCGTGCATGACGCCAACATTGGCTCAATCTTTGGCATCGGCTTTCCGGCCTGGACCGGGGGCGCCATGCAGTTCATCTACGGCATGGGCATGGACGCGTTTGTGAAACGCACTGACGAGTTGGCAGCACGGTTTGGTGCGGGCTTTGCCTTGACCGACGAGGTCAAAGCCGCCATCCAGCGCTACCAGCCGGTGTATTGACATGCCAGGTTCCAACGCTTGCCTCCCGGCCCCAGAAACTTTGAGAGGCTGAGCCACCGATGTTGTCCACACTGCTGCGCCGAATTTTGCTGGCTCAAATCTTGACAGGCGCCCTGTTGGGGTGGCTTGTGACCCGGCAAACCGAGGCACCAAGCTGGCTGGCCTGGTTGGGCGCCCTCGCCCTGCCCTTGCTTGGGGCCTTGGCGGCCACCGTCCTCACTGCCATCAAGTCCAGAACGCCGGGGCAACCTGGCTTGTGGTGGCGCTCTCTGGTGTTTGAGTTTTGGGCCGGCCTGGTGATCTTCATGCTGCGCCAGCCCTGGGCGAAAACGCCAGAGGTTTTATTACCCGACAACACCAGGCCGGTCCGCGTTCCGGTAGTGCTGGTGCACGGCTACCTGTGTAACCACCGGGTCTGGGACGCCATCACCCGGCGGCTGCTGGAGGCCGGGCACCCGGTGCTGGCAGTCAACCTGGAGCCGTTGTTCACGTCCATCGACCGCTATGCGCCCCTCATCGAACAAGCGGTTGAAACACTGCGCCGCCGCACGGATGCCAGCCAGGTGGCGCTGGTCGGCCACAGCATGGGCGGCCTCGTTATTCGGGCCTGGATGCGGGCCCACGGCCACGCCCGTGTGGCGCGGGTACTGACCCTGGGCACACCCCACGCCGGCACCCAGGTCGCGCCCAGTGGTCGCACGCCCAACGGGGCACAGATGGAGTGGCAAAGCCACTGGCTGCAGACACTGGCACAAGGCGAGACGCCCCATGCCCGCAGCCTGATGCGCATTGCGCTCACACCGCAGGACAACATCGTCTTCCCCCAGATGGCGCAAGTGCTTGATGGCGTGCCGGTCACGGTCTTTGAAGGGCGAGGCCACTTGGAGTTGTGCCTGGACGATGCCGTCATCAATTGGGTGCTGCAAGAGCTGAAAGATTTGCCCCGCACCAAAAATCCCTCTTAATCCAATCAGAAAGCTACACCTCAGGAGCACCACCATGTCTCGCATGAAACGCATCAAAGCCTCCATGACCCAATTTCCCGACATCGCCCCCCCGTCAGCGTGGCTGCTGGCTTCAGAGACCCGGGCGGTTTGGGAATTTTGGGCGGGGCTGGCCAGCCACCGGCTGGTGCAACGGCTCTTGCCCAAGGGAGACGGCCACCCGGTGCTTGTGATCCCCGGGCTGGGTGCCTCCGACACCTCCACTGCCTTGTTGCGCCGGTTTCTGGATGGTTTGGGCTACATCACTTACCCCTGGGGCCTGGGGCGCAACATGGGACTCACGGAGGAAGGCCCGGAGCTGATGCACCAGCGGCTGCAATTCATCTTTGATCGCCACGGCGCCAAGATCAGCGTGATTGGCCAGAGCCTGGGCGGCGTCTTCGCCCGGGAGATGGCCCGACTGGACCCGGCCATGGTGCGCCAGGTCATCACGCTGGGCTCGCCTTTTACCGGCCATCCGCTGGCCTCTACCGGCACCCATTTGTACGAATGGCTCTCTGGCGACAACCTGGAAGACCTGGACTTCAACCAACACTTGGCCATGCGCATCAAGCCGCCCGTGCCAACCACCTCGGTCTACAGCAAGCTTGACGGCGTAGTCGCCTGGGAGTGCTCCATTGAAGAGGGCCGGCCCGGTGGGGAAAGCATCAACCTGCGAGGCAACAGCCATATTGGCATGGGCAGCAGCCCCAACGCCCTCTACTTGATCGCTGACCGGCTGGCACAACCCCAGGACCATTGGCAACCTTATAAGCCCAAAGGCTTGGCCAAGCTGTTTTTCGGGCCCAACGACCATCTGCCCACGACCCTGAAACGACGCCGCCGCCATGCAGTTGCATGAGATTGTGCTGCGCGCACCCCAAGCCGGTGACATGGGCTGGGTGGTTCAGCAGCACGGCGAGATTTACGCGCGCGAATACGGCTGGAACGCCGAGTTCGAGGCCCTGGTGGCCGAGATTGTTGCCAACTATGTGCGCAAGCATCAACCGGATGGGGAGCGCTGCTGGATCGCCGAGTGGCAAGGCGAGCGGGTGGGCTCGGTGTTTGTGGTGCGCCAGTCCAGGCAGGTGGCCAAGCTGCGCATGCTCATCCTGACACCCCAAGCCCGGGGCCTGGGCTTGGGTGGCCGGTTGGCGGACGAGTGCATCGCCTTTGCCCGCCAAAAGGGTTACAAAAAAATGGTGCTCTGGACCAACAGTTGCCTCACCGCCGCCCGCGCCCTTTACGTTAAACGCGGGTTTGAGTTGCTGCAAAGCGAGCCCTACCGGGGCTTTGGCCAAGATCTCGTCGGGGAAACGTGGGAGCTCAAGCTTTGAAAGCGACCTAGCCACCAGCTTCTTGGCCAGGCCGGTGCAAAAAATCAAAACAATCATCTTGATCGCTAAGCATTTACGGGTATTTTTTTTCTGATGCCGAAAGAAAATGACGATTTAATGGACCTACCAAATGAATAAATCGGTGCGAATTCCCAGAAAATGCATCCGGTATTCCTTACAAAGTGGCTTGGTGCAAGCACCTTCCCCGGTGATGCAGTTCAGTTGATGCGCGGTACTTCACCGCGGCAACCGGTTCATTGGAATGGAGACTATCAGCCCAACGGGTGCCAGCGCAGCGCAGGAAAGTGAAAAGCCACCGAGTGGCGCGCACATCAACAATTCCACTGTCAGTCCTGCTGATGTCCGGTCTGGCAAAAAATCCACCCAAGATCGCCAATCCAACCGAATTGCGGTCACGGGCTGGGCCCACATTCACGACGGGCGTCCTGAATCAGTTGCTGTTCGAGTCAATGAATTGTCGATATCTGGCTTTTCAATTTTTCTTGACTTTCAGCTTCGCTTTTCTGGTGACTACTCCTTGCAGCTAAGCATTTTCCGGCATGGAAAAAGTTACATATTTGACGTGCAAGCGCACTGCATTTACGCAACTTTGGTGAGCGGCAAAGGTTTCAGACACGGATTTGAATTCAGTTCACTGAACAAAATCGCCAAACTTGCTCTTCGGGAAATTCTAGGTTAATTGCCTTTTGTGGGCCCTCAGCGCGCGCTCGTCAATCGAGGCTTAACGAGATTCGCCACGCCAAATCTCATCCCTAGATCAGCCACTTAGTGCGGCTTTGAGGGTCGCCTGTTTGATTGGACTTAGGCGCTAGAGCATCAAATAAAAAACTGTGAAAAAAAATGACAAAACCGTCAAATAAATTGAAGCTTCTTGATCCGTAGACATGCAGCCAAGACACCTTGAACGAGAGGTGCCGTCACGGCCAGAGACTGAAGTTAAAGCTAAACAGGGATCTCATTGGGCGGCAGTAAAGGGCCGACCAGCGAAAACCCAATCGATGGCGCGCTCAGCAGACCAGACTTCCAGCCGCGTTGATCAAGCCACCACCACTTGTGCTTAACTATTTTCGATGTGAAAAGATGCACATTTTTGACGTTCAAGCCAATTGCAGCTGCACCACCCTGGTCAGGACCAGAGGATTCAGGACTTGATTTGAGTGCGGAGTATTGTCCCCCTTACCAAATAGGTCACTCGGGCGGTACTCAATGGATCGACACGCCGTGACGATCATCAAGCCCTTGATAATTGGTGCATGACGACATCCGATACACCGAGCGACACCACTCAGATCCCCACCCCGCCCAGCCGTCGGCCCCAACCCGAGTCCCTGCGCGACCTGTTCTGGTCATTCACCCACCTGGCGCTCCAAGGTTTTGGTGGCGTGCTGGCCGTGGTGCAACGGGAGCTGGTTGAAAAGAAGAAATGGCTCACCCGCGAAGAGTTTGTGGAGGATTGGGCCGTGGCGCAAATCCTGCCCGGGCCCAACGTGGTGAATTTGTCCTTAATGATTGGTGACCGCTACTTTGGCATGCGGGGCGCGCTGACGGCGCTGGCCGGCATACTGACTTTCCCGTTGATATTGGCCTTGGCTCTGGCGGCGGCATTTGCCGGTGTGGCCGACTCGCCCAGCGTGCAAGGCGCATTGCAGGGCATGGGGGCCGTGGCCGCGGGCCTGATCGGAGCCACCGGTCTCAAACTGGTGGGCGCACTGAAATCCAATGTCATGGGGCTACTGGTGTGCTGGGTCCTGGCGGGGGTCACCTTTGTGGCTATTGCCCTGTTGCGCATTCCCCTGGCCTGGGTCCTGCTTGTCGTGGGTTCGCTGGCCTGTGGCTGGGCCTACCGGCAACTGGGGCTGGCCAGGACAAAGGTGGGGGCGCCATGAGCCTTAGCTTGTCACTGACCCACTCGGACTGGCTCGACCTGTTCATCCACTTTTTGTCGCTGTCCCTGCTGGCCGTGGGTGGCGCCATCACCACCGCGCCTGACATGCACCGCTACCTGGTGGACCAGCGGCATTGGCTTACCGAGGGCCAATTTACCTCCTCCATTGCCCTGGCGCAGGCCGCCCCTGGCCCCAACGTGCTGTTTGTGGCCCTTATGGGCTGGAACATCGGCTTGAATGCGGGCGGCGGCACAGGCGTGATGGCCTGGAGCTACGCCGCGCTGGGCGTAGCCATTGCCATGGTGGGCATCATGCTGCCCAGCACCACACTGACCTTTTTGGCAGCCCGCTGGGGTCACAACAACCGGGAACTGAGGGCGGTGCGTGCCTTCAAGCAGGGCATGGGCCCCATCGTGATCGCGCTTTTGATAGCCACCAGCTGGATTCTGGCAAGCAGCCACGGCAGCGACCTCAAGAACTGGCCCATGTGGCTACTCACCGGTGTCAGCGCCTTGCTGGTGTGGCGCACCAAACTGCACTTACTGTGGCTGCTGGGGACCGGCGCCCTGCTGGGCTGGGTCGGCTGGGTCTGACCGATTGACGCTACCGCCACTAATGCCGCCAACAACGGGCGGCTCCACCGAAAAATCAACCCTGAACAACTCCGACATTCATATGAAAAAATTCCTCTCTACCCTCTTTTTTCTCACGGCTTCCATGGGCGCGCTGGCCGAGACCGTTGGGGAAGTCAGCACCACCTTCAAGTTGCTGAGCCCCAATGACAAGATCGTGGTGGATGTGTTCGATGACCCGGCAGTTGAAGGCGTGTCCTGCTATTTGTCGCATGCCAAGACCGGCGGTTACAAGGGCGCCCTGGGCCTGGCGGAAGACACGTCAGATGCGGCGGTGGCGTGCCGTCAGGTCGGACCGATCTCATTCAAGGGCAAGATCGACAAGCAAGACGAGGTGTTCAACGCCCGCTCGTCGTTCTTGTTCAAGCAGATGCGGGTGGTGCGTATGGTCGACAGCAAGCGCAACACGCTGATCTATCTGGTGTATTCCGACAAGCTCATTGACGGCAGCCCCAAGAACAGCGTGACGGCGGTGCCCGTGCCGGCCTCGCAGCCGATCCCCCTGAAGTAAACAGCGAGCAGCGCCTTAGCTGCGCTGACGAACCGCCTCATACAGGCACACGCCACTGGCAACCGACACGTTCAGGCTCTCCACTGCGCCACGCATGGGGATGCTCACCAGTTCATCGCAGGTCTTGGCCGTGAGCTGGCGCATGCCATCGCCCTCCGCCCCCAGCACCAGTGCCACCGGGACCTTGAGATCGGCCTGGTAGATGGTCTTGGTGGCGACATCGCTGGTGCCAATCACCCAGATGTTGCGCTCTTTCAGCTCGTTCAGGGTACGCGCCAGGTTGGTGACCATGAAATACGGCACGGTCTCTGCCGCGCCACTGGCCACCTTGGCCACGGTGGCGTTGATGCCGGCGGCGTTGTCCTTGGGGGCGATAACGGCATGCACGCCAGCGCCATCGGCCACCCGAAGGCAGGCACCCAGGTTATGCGGATCGGTCACGCCGTCCAGCACCAGAATCAGCGGCTGCTCACGCTCGGCCAGAGGTTTGTCGGCTTGCGCGGCCTCCAGGCGTTCAAGCAACTCGTCCAGTGAATGCACCTGCGCGAGTTCTTCCACGCGGGCGGCTACGCCCTGGTGTCCGTGGCCACCGCACAACTTGGCCAGACGGTCGCCATCGGATTCGATCAGCCGACAACCCATATCTTTGGCTTTGTCTATGAACTGACGCATGCGCGCGTCACGGCGCGTGGGTTCGAAATAGATTTCGATAACGGATTTGGGCGCCGTTTTAAGGCGTACACCCACGGCATGAAAGCCGAATAAAACTTTGGATGAAGACATGGCATCATTATCGCGGCTAGGCGATCTATTCAAAATACATAGCTACCCAGGTAATTAATTCGCCGGCGAGAGGCCAAAATCCTTCAAACGTCGACTGAGGTATCCAAAACCCGGCCCGCCTCAATGGTGATACAGCGTGCGCAGCGGGCGGCAATGGCGCGGTCATGCGTAACCAACACCAGCGTGGTGCCCAACTCGCGATTCAAGTCAAACATCAGTTCCATCACCTTCTCGCCGGTCGCGAAATCCAGGCTGCCGGTGGGCTCGTCGGCCAACAACAATGCCGGCTTCACCACAAAGGCGCGGGCCAGGGCCACGCGCTGCTGTTCACCGCCGCTCAACACCTTGGGGTAATGGCCCAGCCGCTCCGACAAACCAACCCGGGCCAACATCTCGGTGGCCGTGGCGCGGGCGTCACGCCGGTCAGCCAGCTCCAGCGGCAGCATGACGTTTTCCAGCGCGGTGAGATTACCCAGCAGCTGAAAACTCTGAAACACAAAACCCACCTTTTGCGCCCGCAACCCCGCCCGCTCATCTTCGTTCAAGGCGAACAGGTCTTGCCCGGCCAAGCGCACGGTGCCCCGGGTGGGTGTGTCCAGCCCGGCAATAATGGACAGGAGCGTGCTCTTGCCCGAGCCGGAGGCGCCCACAATGGCCGCTGTTTCCCTCGCGTTCAGGGAGAAATCAATATCGCGCAAAATGTCAAGCGTGCCCGTTGAATCAGTCACCGACTTGAAAACGTGCTCTACAGAAATAATTGAATCAGACATGGGGCTCTCTTTGTATCGACGACACTTTATCGCAGCGGCCGTATTGGCCGTTGCAGCGGGGATATCCGCCGCCTCGGGCGCCGCCGTGGTAGCCAAGCCAGCCCGAACCATTTTGGTCGTGGGTGATTCGCTTAGCGCAGAGTACGGCCTCAAGCGGGGCACGGGTTGGGTCGCGCTGCTGGAACAGCGTTTGAAAGAAAGCAAACTCACGGCCACCGTGGTGAATGCCAGCATCAGCGGCGACACCACCTCGGGTGGGCGTGCCAGGCTGGCCGCGCTGCTGGCCCAGCACCGCCCCACGCACGTGGTCATTGAGCTGGGGGGCAACGACGCCTTGCGCGGCCTGCCGCTCCAACTCACCGAAGACAACCTGACCGTCATGACCCAGGCGGCCCAAAAGGCGGGCGCCCGCGTCTTGCTGGTGGGCATGCAGGTGCCACCCAACTACGGTCGGGACTATGGCGCGCGCTTTGCCGCCCTGTTTGCTGATGTAGCCAAGGCCAACAAGGCCGCCCTGGTGCCGTTTTTGCTCGAAGGCGTGGCCAACGAATCGGGGGGTGCCAGCAGCACCCGCCTGTTTCAGGCCGATCGCATTCACCCCAAAGAAGAAGCCCATCCCATCATGCTCGCCAATGTTTGGCCTGAACTCAGGAAACTACTGCAATGAGCCTGACCACCCTGAGTGCCACGGACCTGATCGGTCAACTGCACGAGTTCGATACGGTCATCGATGCGCGCAGCGAAGGCGAATTTGACGAAGACCACTTGCCTGGGGCCATCAATTGGCCCACCCTCAACAACGACGAGCGCCGCGAGATCGGCACGCTCTACAAGCAGGTGAATGCCTTCGAGGCCAAGAAGCGTGGCGCAGCCATAGCTGCCCGAAACATCGCCGGTCACATTGACCGCGAGGTGATCGACAAGCCCAAGGACTGGAAACCCTTGGCTTACTGTTGGCGTGGAGGCAAGCGCAGTGGCTCGCTGTCACTTATCCTGTCCGAGATCGGCTTCAGGGTGACGCTGCTGGAGGGCGGCTACAAGGCGTTCAGGGCAGCGGTGGTGGCCGATATTCCTCGCTGGGCGAGCAGCATGCAATTTCGCGTGATTTGCGGCACCACGGGGTCGGGCAAAACCCGGCTGCTGCAGGCACTGAGTGCCCAGGGCGCGCAGGTGGTTGACTTGGAGGCCCTGGCCAACCACCGCAGTTCGGTGCTGGGCGCCATTCCGGGCTTACCGCAACCTACGCAAAAACGCTTTGACACGCTGGTGTGGGACGCCTTGCGGCATCTGGACCCCACGCGCCCGGTCTTCATTGAGAGCGAAAGCAAAAAGGTGGGCAATGTAGCCGTGCCGGTCTCGTTGATCGAGGCCATGCGCCAAAGCCCGTGCCTGAACCTGGTGCTGCCGGACGCCGAGCGGGTGACGCTGCTGATGGAAGACTATGATTTTTTTGTGCAGGACGTAGAGCATTTTTGCAATCGCCTGGAGGTGCTGACCGAATTTCGGGGCAAAGCGGTGGTCGATGGCTGGACAAGCTTGGTACGGGCCGGCCAGATTGAGCCCGTGGTGCAAGAATTACTCACTCAGCACTACGACCCGGTGTATCTGCAGTCGATGCGACGCAACTTTCAGCAGTTCGAAAATGCAAAAATAATAGCACCCGAGGATCATTCCGTGCCGGCTATGACCCGATTAGCCCAACAATTGCTTGAGGAAACCGCATGAAGAAAGCAGCCTGGATCGTGGGTGTGCCCGTGGTGGCACTGGGTGCTTACTTGAGCCTTTGGCCGGTGCCGATTGACCCCGTAGCATGGACCGCGTCGACCGCACCCGGCTACACCGGCGTACATGCCGTCAACACCAAGCTGGCTGGTTTGAATCTGATTGCATTGGGCACCGAAGAAGGCCCGGAACACATCGTCATCGCCAAAGACGGCAAGCTGTACACCACGGTGGCCAGCGGCAACATCTTGCGCATGAACCCTGACGGGTCGGCACAAGAGGTTTTCGCCAACACCGGCGGGCGGGTGCTTGGCTTTGACTTTGATGGCAGCGGCAACCTGATCGCGGCCGATGCGGTCAAAGGCCTGCTGTCCATCAGCCCTGACCGAAAAGTAACGGTCCTGACCGACAAGGTCGGCACTGACCCGATCCGGTATGCAGACGCCGTGATCGTGGCGCGCAACGGCAAGATGTACGTGAGCGATGCCTCCACCCGCTTTGCACCGGCCAGTTGGGGCGGTACCTTTGAGGCCAGCGTGCTCGATATTCTGGAGCAGTCGGCCACCGGGCGGGTCTTGGAATACGACCCCGCCACAGGCACCACCCGCGTCGTGGCGCGGGGCCTGAGTTTTGCCAATGGGGTGGCTTTGAGCCAGGACGAGCAAACGCTGTTTGTCAACGAAACCGGCAAGTACCGGGTGTGGAAGATTTCAGTGTCGGCTAATGATCTGGACGTCACTCAGGGAAGCCCCTTGGCCAGCGTGCTGCTGGACAACCTGCCGGGCTACCCGGACAACCTGATGCGGGGTCTGGACGGAAAGATCTGGCTCGGTTTTGCCAAGCCGCGCAACCCCACCATTGACAAGATGGCCGGCCAGCCTTTCATGCGCAAACTCACTTTAAGGCTACCGCGGGCGATGTGGCCTATTCCACCAGCTTATGGCCATGTCATGGCTTTCATGGAAGACGGGCGGGTGGTTGCCGATTTGCAGGACCCTTCAGGGGCCTATCCGGAAACCACAGCGGTCACCGAGACCCCGGACAAGCTCTATGTGCAGAGCTTGCACGCCAAGGGACTAGGCTGGATGCCCAAGTAAATCTCAGGTGGCAGCAGGCGTGTCGGGAGTGGCTTCTGTCGGCTCGCCCTCAGAGTCATCCTCTGGCGCGCCCTCTTCGCCGCCCTCGCCTACCTTGCGCTCAGCCTTGTGCTTGAGCTTTTCCTCTTTCTTCTTCTTCTTGGCCAGTTCTTTCTGACGCTTCTCGTATCCGTAGTTGGGTGTTGCCAAAGTATGCTTTCTGTAGTTGAAGACACTTTACCATTTGAAGACCGGTGCCCGGCGCCCGCTGCGCAACTTATTTGGCGATTCAGGCGGGCACAGCAGGGTCATCGAGCCATCGCACGGACCCGCGGTAAGCATGCCAACTGGCATGCCCCAGCCAGGGCCCGATGAACAACAAGCCCAAGCCCCAAGGGATCAGGGCGACCATCACCAGTGAAGTCAACACGACGCCCCACAACAGCATCACGGCCACGTTGCCAAAAACGACCTGCAAACTGGTGATGGCGGCAGAGATAGCGTCGGTATCCCGATCCAGGATCATCGGTATGGACACCACAGCAATGGAATACACCAGACCGGCAAACACGCTGCCCACCACCATATAAACCACCAAAAAATCCCAGTTCTCGGGATTGAAGATGGCCTTGATGACACCAGTGGTAGATGGCATACCGGTATTGAAAAACACGGCAAACACCACCATAGACGCGCGCCCCCACAGCAACTCCAGCACGATCAGCACCAGAACCAGCATGCCCATGCTGCGCACATGACTGTCCCAGCAGGTCAACGAGGCGCCCAACTCCGGTCGCTCGCCTTGTTCACGCCGGCGACTGACCTCGTACAAACCCATGGCCAAAAAAGGGCCGACCAGCAGACACCCGGAGGCGATCGACATGGCGTACTCGGGCTTGCTGCGAAACACGGCACCCAGCACCAATGCCATAGATAAAAAACAAAATCCGTAGAAGAGACCAATGCCCTTGGCCGCCATCAAATCACGCCAGCCGAACTGTAGCCAGCGGAAAGGGTCGCCCAGACGCAACGCGATGATTTCTTTGAGTGGTGCCTCGCTGGGTGGCGGTACGTAGGGTGCGGGAGCAGCCAAAGGCGCACTCGGCGCCCCTGAGTCCGGGTCGGTGCTGGCTGTCGAATCGCTGGCTTTGTTCATAAGCGCCAGTCTATAGAGGACCCGGCGCCGTGGCTAGTCAGGAAAACACTCAGTCAGCGCAGACTTTGCGCCAGCGCATGGGCGAGGTCAGCCTGCAAATCAGCGGCTGCCTCCAATCCCACCGAGAAGCGAACGAGGGTGCCTTGTTTGATGCAGGACGGCCACACACTGCGCATGGCAGCAAGTTGGTACGGCACAACCAAGCTGGCCGGACCACCCCAGCTGTAGCCAATTTTGAACAATTTGAGCGCATCACAGAACTTGTCGACCCGCCCTGAGCCGAAGGCAGTATCGAAGACCACGCTGAACAGGCCCGCAGCACCTCCGGGGCCTGCGTGACACAGCGCTCGCCAATGCGCATGCCCTGGCGAATCGGGCAACGCCGGATGCAGCACCTGCGCAAACTCAGGTTGGGTCAGACACCATTGCGCCAGCTCACGTGTGGTTTCATCATGGGCGCGGTAGCGCAGGACCATGCTGGGCAAAGACCGCAAAACGGCCTCCACATCGTTGGCGCCCACACCAAAGCCCATGCGCATGTGGGTCAACTTGAGCTTCATGTGCAGCGAGGCGTCTCGGGTGATGACACTGCCCATCAGCACATCACCGCCCCCGCTGGGGTACTTGGTCAGGGCATGCACGGAAACATCAACGCCCAGGGCAGGACTGTTGCCCGGCATCAGATCAAACGGAGCAAAAGCCAGGCCAGCACCCCAGGTGTTGTCCAGAGCCGTCAAAACGCCTTGAGCCTTGCAAACCCGCACCATTTCGCACAGATCAGGAAACTCCAG
>JBIIVW010000303.1:0-4016 GCA_044339205.1 Rhodoferax sp.
ATACAGCGCCCATCGCTCGGCCACGGTATTGCGCGACGGCTGGGGAAGGTCTGCATCCGTGCAGCGCTGGCCGACTTCATTGCAGAGGTCGAGCAGCGGATGGGCCAAATGGTTTTGCTCGGGCATCCACTGGTGAAGTGCGATTTGCACGATGGCCTCGACGCCCGGATCGAGGCGATGGCCAGCCCTGCGGCCTGTCTTGTGTATCGCCAAAGAACTCGTGACCGGGCTGGCCAGAAACCGCCGACGTAGACGGTAAACATGATTCCAGTGGACGTCCAACACGTTGGGCAGCCAAGAGCGCCTGCTCACGCGTCAACGGACCGTTACCGAGCGGGCGCAGCACGCTGGCAATCTTGATCTCATGTTCCGTGATTGCGGCTGAACTGGATATTTCGATGGCTCTTGCAAACGCGCCAGCGTCATTCGACGCCTGGCCCGGTGCGCTAGCAACGTTTGTTGACTTGGCTAGCCGCGTTAACTGACCTCAACAACTGCAATCAGAGGCGGCTGACGGGCGAGAACCAGATTGGGACTTTGCGCCACAGGTCACTCCTGAAGACCAGTTCGATCAGCGCATTTCTTGGTAACTGTCGGCCGGTAGGTGGGTCGGCCAAAGTGTTCGCCATGGGCGACACTGAGAATGAGCACGCTGCTACTGGCCACTCCCAGCAAGAATCGCCCCGAATGAGCGTCAAGAGTTGATGCTGGCGGCGCGCCAGGTGCCTTAGCCATGCGCGGCTGGCCTCGTCAAGGGTAAATTTGGATCGGTCAACCGTTCCAGGCACCTCATACTCGGTGCGGAGCGGTTGAATTTGCTATCCGCATCCGTTGTACAAAATCCCAAAATGCGGCAGCGGTGCGCTAGGTTGCTGCCGTTGGTTGCGCAAATATCTCGGGCACTCGCAGGCACATCAGTGCACCCAGGCTGGAAGTGCAAGCTGCGCAGAACATGGGCGCACCCACCCCATAGGTATCCACGAGCCAGCCGCCGCAGGCAAATGCAGCGCCTAGTGCCACCATAAACAGGGTCATGCTCCAGGTAAAGGCCTCGGTCGTGTACTCGGCCGTCGTCAATTTGCCCAACTGCATCTGGCTCGCAGTAATCGCTGGCCCAACTGCCATGCCACACACCGCACAGCCCAGCGCAAACACCCATAGCGAGGACACTTGGGTCAGTAACGAACTTAGCGCGGCGATCCACACATGCCCTAACGCCATTTGGCGGTTGAGCGGCCAGGCAAACTGGCGCGTGCCGTACATCAAGCCGGCAATCGCAGACGGTACGGAGTAGGCCGCGAACAGCCAGCCCACAGCAGCTTGGCTGCCAGCCGTTTTGGCTGCGGCCATCATGCCGATTTCCTGCAAGCCAAAACTAGCCCCCAACAGCATGGATACGACCAAGGCACGGCGCACGCCCAAGAGCTTGAGCGGTCCCAGCCAATGACGCTCACCCAGCTCGACCTCACCCCAGCGCTCAAGCGCACCCGAGCGCGCAAACAGCACAATGCCCAGCAAAGTGGCGCAGGCAGAAAACATCAATGCCACAGCGGGAGCCTCAAAAAACAGAAAGAAGCTGACGATCAAGGGGCCGCACACAAAAATGCTTTCCATGATCACACCCTCCAGCGCAAAACCTAGCTGCTTGGTAGCGTCGGGCAATTTCGACTTGCGCCACATCGCACGCACGGTCATAGATACCGGTGGAAACGTCATCCCGGCTGCCAGCGCAAACACCATCAGTAGCGACGGCGACACCCGCTGTAGCGCGGCAATCACCAGCAGCATTAAGGCAATGGCGTGAGCGATACCAAACGGCAGCATGGCCGCACGAGGGCCACGCTGGTCCACGAATCGCCCTAACAAAGGTGAGGCTGCGCCCAAGGCTATCAAGTAGGCAGCGCTGACGGTGCCACCGATGGCAAACGAGCCGTAAAGTGATTGCACCATCAAGGTCAGCGACAGGCCATTGATGCCTGCCGGCAGACGTGGCAGGATCGATGCCAACACAATGCGCTTGAGTTCGCGGTCAGAGAAAAGAGTTTTGTAGGGGCCGAGATTGAGCAAGAGGCTAACTTCTAAGAGTTGGTTGGTTGGAGGGTCGGCTCGCAACAAGCCCTGTACTACGACGAGCAACTGCAGTGCGAGGTACCGCCTAAGTCAAAGTACTCATCACGCTTCTTGGTGTAATACAGCGTGGCGAGCTCTGGCGACTGTTCACTGTAAGGGTCTGCCAGCAGGGCGTGCAGGCGCCGTACCGAGGTGAAGTCCCCAGCGTCCGTGGCGCTTCGGTAGGCCTCTACCAACATCCACTCTCTTGGTATGTACTTGGGGTTGACCTGCTTCATGGCCACCGACACCTCCAGGGGATCACGCCCGTCTTGCGCCAAGGCCGTGTGCCACTTCTGCAGCCAAGTGCCCCAGCGGGCCTCCATCACCGCCGGATCTTGGCCATAAGCTCCACGATTTGCGTAGAAGCTGGGACGCAAGTCCGCCACCTGCTTGGGTAGGCTGGAAAGTTCCCGCCAGAAGATCGTGTAGTCCACCGGGGTTTGTGCCATGAGGGTATGCAACTCGGCAAATAGCTCTGCACGAAATTCGATCAAGCCCATTTTTTGTGCCCACATGGCATGCAGCGTGCCCGCCATGCCGTCCGGCAGCGCCTGCACCAACGCATCCAGTGCCTCAATGGCGCGGGTATCCTGTCCCAGCAAGGGGCGCATGGCAGTGCAGAACATCCTGAAATTAACCACTGCGGCCATGGGCTGGTTCATAAACGCAAAATGTTCCCCGCCACCAATCCACATTTGAAACGCAGGGTCATAGGCTTCCATGAAACCAAAGGGGCCGTAGTCCAGCGTCCGCCCCCCCAGTGCACAGTTATCGCTGTTGAAGTTGCCTTGGCAGTACCCCACCCGAATCCAATGGGCCACCAAATGCGACAAACGCATACCAAACTCACGCGCCATGGCGACGACCTTGTCCGCTAATGTCACCTCGGGGCCGTGCAGGGCGGCGGCCAAGACTGGATATTCGCGGTCGAGTGCATGCAGAAAAATCGCCTCCAGCTCGGCCAGCGCACGCGGGTGCGCGTTGTGCCTAGCTCGACGACCGAACAATTCGACTTGACCGACCCGTAAGAAGGAAGGGGCCGCACGGGTAGTGATGGCCGCCGGCTCGTCCACCATGCGGTCGGGCTCCTCGGTTTTGGCACCGGGTGAATACCAAGGGCGTCTGACCGTTTCGCTGCCCGAGACAAAGAGGCACAGGGCCCGCGCGCTTGGCACTCCCAGCGCCGCCATGGCTTCCGAGGCCAAAAACTCACGGATGCTGGAGCGCAGCACAGCACGACCGTCGCCACCGCGGCAATACGGGGTGGTGCCGCCACCTTTGAGCTGGAACTCCCAATGCTGCCCGTCGGCGAGCAGTACCTCCAGCACCGAAATGGCGCGCCCGTCGCCGTAGCCATTGCCGGTTCTGAAAGGGCAGTTGTTCACCATCTCCTGCCCGTAAATACTCAGTGCGTAGCCGGTCGCCCAGCTGCTGGCACGCACGGTGGGTGACACACCGGCGGCGTTGGTTGCCACCACGCCTGAGTCCAGATCACCCGTGAAGAACTGCATAAAAGCCGGATCACTGGCGACCTCGTCTGCCAAGCCCAAGGCCTCAAAGAAGGCTGGGCTGTGAATGACGTAGCGGGGCGCTGGTAACGGGGTCGGGCCCACCTCAACGTAATGACCGGACTTGACCTGGCGTGCGGTCTTGTTGGGCGCATGGCGGGCCTGCTCCGGATCCGGGGAGAGATTTCGCATCAAGCCGGAGTGCGTCCGTTGCATCAGGTCGGTGAAGGAGAGCGGGGGGGTACTGTTCATACAACTAATTGATGCGGATTTTCCGAATGTTGGAATCGTCGGCCAAGCCCATACCCATCAAACGGGCGGCCAGTGGGAGCTCAATTCATGCAGAGTTCTCAGCTCCAAATGAGGGCGGTTATCACCAAAGGTCCAAGAGCGCCC
>JBIIVW010000085.1:0-13707 GCA_044339205.1 Rhodoferax sp.
ACATTATCCAGATTCACTATCCTTGGCCATTTGCTGACATGTTGCTGCCATTCATTCGCCGGCGCAATCAGCCGGTGGTGGTGACGTACGTGTCGGATATCGTGAGACAGAACGGATTCGGTCTCGGACAGCTCTACGCGCCGCTGCGGCGCTATTTGTTGGGCACGGCAACGCGCATCGTGGCGTCGTCGCCCAACTATGCAGAAAGCAGCGATATTCTTCAGGCTTACCAGGACAAACTGACCTGCATTCCCCATTGCCTGGCCGATGAGCCTTTTTCTGCTTCGGCGTTGAGCGCACGGTGGGAGGCTCGTTTTGGCCGGGATTTTTTTCTGTTTGTGGGGGTGCTGCGGTACTACAAAGGGCTGGATGTGCTGATAGCGGCGGCTCGCCAGGTTCGTTTGCCGATCGTCATTTTAGGGGACGGTCCGGAAGGGGAGCGGCTTCGGCGCGAGGTACAACGCCAGGGGCTTGGCCATGTGCATTTCGTGGGCGCCCTGTCAGATGCTGACAAAGGTGTGCTGTTTTCCTTGTGTCGCGCGGTGGTGTTTCCTTCTCACCTGCGTTCCGAGGCATTTGGCATCACCCTGCTGGAGGGTGCACGAGCGGCCAAGCCATTGATTTGCTGTGAAATTGGGACTGGCACCACCTGGGTCAATTTGCACGATGAAACAGGCTTGGTGGTGCCGCCAGACGATCCGGGGGCGCTTGCACAGGCAATGAACACGCTGGCCGGCGACGATGCCCTTTGTGCCCGATTGGGCAGAGGAGCCCAGGCGCGTTGGCGGCAGCGCTTTACGCCCGAGGTGGTTGGAGCTGCCTACCTCCAGCTGTATGAAGAATTGTTGACAAAACGCGCTGCCAAGCTGCCATGAGTTGGGCTGTCCGGACTGGCATCGCATTGCTTGCATTTGCGCTGGCAATCGGAACTGAGTGGTTGCGTCCCGAGTTTGTAATTCGTGTTGACGAGGGGCTGCGCGATATCTACTTGCGCCTGGCCGCGACCAGGCAGCCAGAGGATCGCCTGGTGGTGATAGATATCGATGAGTTGTCGTTGAGCGAGTTGGGGCCTTGGCCCTGGCCGCGCTCGAAAGTGGCTGATCTGGTCGAAATTCTGCTGGAGGTTTATGGCGCCCGGGCGGTGGGGCTGGATATGGTGTTTCCCGAGCCCGGCGAAGGCCCCGGCGATGACCGGTTGGCGGCGCTGGCAGCCCATGCGCCGCTGACGCTGGCGCAGATTTTTGACTTCACGCCGCGAAGCCCGGCAATTTATCAGGGCGAATTAAGTGGTGGCGTGGCGGCCCAGCCTTTGCGTGGAGGTGTTGGCGCCTACGGTTACATCGGCAATCATGCCGGCCTGGCGGCGACTGCGCGCTGCGTGGGCAATATTGGCTATCAGCCCGATGCCGATGGCGTGCTGCGTCATACGCCGGTGCGGACACGCTTCCAGGGCAAGGATTACGCGCACTTTGCCAGCACGCTGATGCGCTGTGGGAACCACGGGGTCGATGACGACTCCCTGGGTGATGCCAGCGGTTTGTGGAGGGTGCCCTATGCCAGGAGCTTGTCAGCCTACACCGTGATTGCTGCGGCAGATATTCTGCGGGAGGCGGCTCCGCGCACGCTAGTGATGGGTCGTTATGTGATAGTGGGGTCGTCTTCGCTCGGACTGGGGGACCGGGTGGTCACGCCAATGGCGCCACTCAGTAGCGGCGTGATGGTGCATGCGGCCAGTCTGTCAGGCTTGCTTGACTTGAAGGAGGGCCGTGCCAACGCGCCTTGGTCAGGTCGGGGTGAGTTGGTGGCGTGGTGCGCGGCAAGTATCGCGCTGGCAGTATTTTTTATTGCGGGCTTGCCTGCCTGGGGTGGCTTGTTGGTACTGTCTGGTTTGGTTGCCGGCTGGCTTGGACTTGCATTTTGGGGGTCCGCACGGCAGGCAGAGTGGTCTGTAACGGCGCCACTGTGGGCTTATTTTTTCCTGCTGGTGACGGCAATGCCTCACGAGTGGTGGCGGTCTCAGCGACACAGTGCGCGGCTGCTAACGACGTTTTCGCATTATGTGGCGCAGCCGGTGCTCGACGAGATTGTGCGGCTGGGCTTGATCCACAGCCTGAAGCCCACGTTGCGGGAGGTGACGGTGCTGGTGGCCGACATGGAGGATTACACCCGCACCACGTCATCGTTGTCGCTGGAACAAGCGGCAGGGCTGACCAAAGACTTTTTGGGTTGTCTAACCCGACCGGTGTTGAGCTGGCGAGGCACGCTGGACAAGTACACGGGAGATGGACTGGTGGCGTTTTGGGGCGCTCCGCTGGCTTGCCCGGAACAGGCTGACTGGGCGGTGAGCGCTGCACTGGCCATCTTGGAGGAGGTGCGGGGCTTCAATGTGAGGCGCGAAGCCACAGGCCTGGCCCCGGTACGGGTTCGAATCGGTATCGAAAGCGGCAGTGCACTGGTGGGTGACCTGGGCACGGCATTTCGCAGTACTTACACGGCTGTGGGTGATTGCATTAACTTTGCATCGCGGCTGGAGTCTGCCGCCCGGGACTTGCCAGCGCCGCTGGTGATAGGGTCGGCCACGCAGGCGCTGCTGGCAAAGCACCCTACCCTTTCGCTGGGAAAAATCAGTTTGCGAGGAACACAAACCACCATTGAGGTGTTCACCGTACCTGGACTGGTTAAATGACAGAATAACTCTCCAGCCCATCCGATTATTCGGTCATTAGCTATTTATTTAGTAGCTTGCCTCAAGGGATCCAGGGTTCATCATTGCAAGACTTGATTGATGGATGCCAACGCGGCGTGGTCTGCATCACCCGCAAGAGCGAGCAGCCGGACCTTCGATATGAGGTACATGTAGCGCGCTTGTGCCAAGTCCCGCAACACCAACACGCGCTGCTGCTCAGCGTTCAGGATGTCCAGTACGGTGCGGCTACCGGCCTGCATGGACTTGCGGCTCGACAACACCAATTGATCGGAGGAGCGCAGTGCTTGCTCCAGCGCGCGAATCTTGGGTATATTTTCGGTGACGCCTCGAAATTCTTTGTGAACGCGCAGGGAGAAATCACGCCGAGCGGCTTCGAGGGATTGCTCGGCCCGCCCAAGCCCGGCCAGCGTTTGGCGGACCTGCGAGTTGACGTAGCCACCGGCAAACAACGGAATGTTGAGCTGCAGGCCAATCGCATTGTTGGTGTAGCTTGAGCTGGTGTTGGTAATACTTTCGCTCTTGCTGTTGGACCACTGGGCCACTGCATCAAGTGTGGGAAGGTGTCCGGACTGGGCTTTTTTGATTTCCTGGCGGGCGACTTCAACGCGGGACTTGAGGGATTGCAGTTGGGGGCTGTTGAGTTCGGCACGCGCGATCCAGTCCGTCAGGCTGTCGGGCTGGGGATTTTGCAGCAGCAGTTGGGCCACATTCAGGGTTGATATCTTTTCGATAGGCTCGCTGACCAACGTCTGGAGCTGCTGCAACGTGTAAGTAACGTTTTGGCGAGCCTCGATTTCGAGTGCCCGGTTCATGTCAATGCGGGACTGGGCCTCGTCAATATCGGTGCGGATCCCGGAACCCGCTGCGAAGGACTTGCGGGCGGCATCCAGCTGAGCGGTGTAAGCGCTTTGCTGGGCCAGGATCAGGGCCAACTGGTCATGTGTCAGCATGGCTTCAAAGTAAGCGCTGCTGACGCGCACGGCGAGGTTTTGCTCCTCCTGCTGGAGCGTCGACTCAGCGTCATCCACAAGCGCCCGAGCTTGGCGATACTGGGCAACCAACTGGGGCCTGTAAAGCGGCTGGCGCAGCGACAAGGTCTGGTTGCTGCTGGGATAGTTGGTGCGGCTGGTTTGCTCCACCCCGAGAAAATTGGGGGTGACGCTCTTGAGCTGGTTTTTATTTTCCGACAAGTTCGCGCTGAGGTTGGGCAGCAGCTGCGCCCTCGCCTGAGGCAGACGCTCACGTTCGGCCACGGCCGTGGCGCGGGCGGCCAGGATAGTGGCGTCATTCTTTTGGGCAGCCTCGAAGGCCTGGAGCAGGTCCATTGAACTGGCTGTCGACGAGAGGCCGAGAAGTGCGCTGCCCACCAGCAGCCATTTGAAGGACGTACTGGCGGTTGAGGGAGTTGGATGTTGGCGCATGGTGTCTTATTCTTCCTTCATGGAGGCGGCCAACCGCTTGGTCAAGGGGCTGAGCAAATAGGTGAGCATGGAGCGTTCGCCCGTCAGGAAAATGACTTCAACCGGCATACCAGGCTGCAACTGGCGCTTACCCAGCTTTTTGTATCCTTCAGCGGTCACGCCAACGCGAGCCAGGTAGTAGCCAATACCGGTTTGCGGATCGGTCAGCAAATCGGCTGACACAGAGGCCACTTTTCCTTCGACCACCAGTTGCGGGGTATGGGCAAAAGAGGAGAAGCGCACATCCACCGGAAGGTCTTTGTGAACGCGGTCAATCAGGTGAGGGGCGACACGTGCCTCGACCAGCAGGGCCTGCTCTTCGGGCACGATGTCCATCAGCTTTTGTCCTGGACCGATAACACCGCCCACCGTCTGAAACGCCAAGCCAACAACTTGCCCGGTGGCAGGCGACTTGATCTCTGTGCGGCCCAAATCATCTTTGGCAGCGCGGTATTTCTCAGCATCCCCCGGCACTTCGCGGCTGACATCAGCCAGTTGGGTTTCGACTTCCTTGCGATAGTCTTGTTGACGCGCAATGGCCTTTTGCCTGAGTTCGGCAACAGCGCGCTTGGCTCGAACAGTGTTACCTTGCAGCTCAACCACACCTGAACTGGCCTCGGAGGCCATGCGCTCCAGTTCAAGTTGACGGTTACGGGGTGCATAGCCCTCTTTGACCAGCTCGCGGGTGTTGCCGAGCTCTTCGGCGAGGAGCGCTTGCTGGTTCTTTCGGTTCACGAGCATGCCCTCATAGGCCTGAATCAAACCCATTTGCCCCTGAACGCTTTCTTCAATAGACTGAAGTTCTGCCTGCAATGACGCACGGCGTGAGTTCAGAAGTTGCTCCTGGGTGCGCACCATGTCGCTGATCTGAAGGGCCTTGCTCGCCTCGATGACATCTGGATGGAATACGATTTTTGATTGGCCTTGCTGCTCAGCCATCAGGCGCCCTTCCATTGCGCGCAGGCCGACATAGCGCTGCCGCGCAGCCTCGAAGTTGGCGCGCGCCACAGCCTCGTCCAGACGGACCATCAACTGGCCTTCCTTGACGTGATCGCCCTCGCCCACCAACACCTCCTTGACGAGACCCCCGGTCAGGTGTTGGACAGTTTTTTTCTTGGTGTCGATGGAGATCATGCCCTGGCCTGGTACACCTTCGTCAAGCGGAGCCAAACCGGCCCACAAGAGGAAGCCACCAAAGCCAATGCCCAGCGCCCATAGGCCCACGCGAGCGGCGCGCCCGGTGTGTTCAGATGCGGCGTTATGTTCTGGGTTACCCGCGCTGGAGGACAAGGATGAGGATATGGAATTTTTCGAAGTATCTTGTGTGGCCATGACAGACTCAGCAATCAATGTGAAGGGTAAAGGGCTAGGCAGCGACGGCGGTAGCGTCGGGCAACTGGGCTGGGGGGCTGACTGAGGTGCGTGGCGCCTGCAATGAGGCGATGACAGCATCGCGCGGCCCGTTCGCAACCACTTGGCCATCGCGCAGAATCAAGATGCGATCGGCCACAGCCACGGCGGCGGGACGATGGGTGATGAGAAAAACAGTCCGGCCTTTGGCCTTGAGTTGCTGGATGGTGCGAAACAGTGCGGTTTCTCCAGCGTCATCAAGATTGGCATTTGGCTCGTCGAGCACAACAAGTTGAGGGCTGCCGTAGATGGCGCGAGCCAAACCTATGCGCTGACGCTGCCCACCAGACAGCAGGTTGCCGGCTTCGCCAATCGGTGTGTCGTAACCTTTGGGAAAACGCAGGATCATGTCGTGCAGTCCGGCACTCTGGGCTGCTTCAATGACCTTGGCAGGGTCAACATCGCCAAAACGAGCGATATTCTCCGCAATTGATCCTTCAAATAACTCGATATCTTGTGGCAAGTAGCCGAGATAAGGGCCGAGTTCAACCCGGTTCCAGCCTTCAATGGGCAGGCCATCGATCAAGACATTGCCGGATACATCGGGCCAAATGCCCATGAGCACGCGAGCCAGAGTGGACTTGCCGGAACCCGATGGTCCGAGAACGGCCGTGACGGTGCCGGCGGGTACGCTCAAATTGATGTTTTTCAGGATGGGCTCTGCGCGGCCGGGCGCCATTGCACACACGTCTTCGAGCGTGACCTCTCCCTCGGGTGCGACGCGTTTGAGGGCGGAGTCGCGTGCGGGGTAGTCCTGCAACATTTTTTCCAACCGGGCAAAGGCGTAGCGCATGCCAATGAATTGGCGCCAGCTGCCCACGATCATATCGATAGGGGCCAGTGCCCGCGTCATCAGTACGTTGGCTGCAATCATGCCGCCGGGCGTGAGTTGCCCGTCAATAACCAGCAGTGCGCCCGCCCCCAAGGATAAGGACTGTTGCGCATAGCGAATGAATTTACTGACGGCCGTGATACGGTGGGTGAGTTGCTGGGCATCACCGCTCTTGTTCAGGTGAGCTTGGTGTCGGCTCGCCCAGCGCTTTTGCAGGTTGGGCACCATGCCCATGGACTCCAGCACTTCGGAGTTGCGCAGCTTGCCCTGCAAGAAGCTACCCGCCTCGGCGCCCGCCTTGACCGCAGCCTCCGAGGGGGCTACGGTGTGGCGGTGGCCAAACCAGGCCAAGCCAGCCTGAATCAGAGCGAACACCACACCCAGGATACCGAGCCAGGGATGCAGGAAAAACAGCACAGCCATGTAAATAGGGGTCCATGGCGCGTCAAAGAACGCGAAGATGCCGTTACCTGTCAAAAATTGACGAATCTGGATCAGGTCTCCAAATGAACGGGCGGGGCTGGTTCCCGCTTGACTCAAGTGCGCCTCGAAGCTGGCGTTGAAGACTTGAGAGCTGAGTTGCTCATCCAGACGCACACCCGTGCTGACCAAAAGTCGCGAACGCATCCATTCGGCAAAAGCCATGACAGCAAACAAGAACAGGGTCAGCAAAGACATGGCAATCAGCGTGAGCTCACTTTGGCTGGCCAGCACGCGGTCATAGACCTGTAGCATATAGAGCGTGGGAGTCAACATGAGGACGTTAGCAATCATGCTGAAAATGCCCACGATGACAAACTCTCGCCTGAAGCTCCACAGGGTGGAGGTGAGTTCGCTGCGTTTGAAAAATTCAGGTGTTTTCATGTTTGTATCTTCAGGCGTGCGAGGGAGTTGCAGGTTGGCGCGCTTTGACTGCAGCCTCGTTCAGGGCCTTGAGCACATCATCGCGGGGGCCGAACATTTGGGTTTGTCCATCGCGCAGGACCAGCATTTTGTCGGCGACACCCAGCACACTGGTTCGATGCGTCATGACGACAAACGTGGTGCCGCGGGACTTGAGTTGGGCAATGGCGCTGGCTAGCGCAGCATCGCCCTGCTCGTCCAAGCTTGAATTGGGTTCGTCCAGCACCACAAACGCCGGATTACCGTAGAGGGCACGGGCCAACGCCACGCGCTGGCGCTGGCCGCCCGAGAGCATGGCGCCATCCGTGCCGACCGGGTTGTCGTAGCCTCGCGGCATGGCCATGATGAAGTCGTGCAGACCGACGGCCCGCGCGGCAGACTCGACCTGCACTTGATTCACTTCACCGAAACGGGCGATGTTCTCAGCAATGGAGCCATCAAACAATTCGACGCCCTGC
The DNA here is from genome assembly GCA_044339205.1 of Rhodoferax sp. Lineage (GTDB taxonomy): Bacteria > Pseudomonadota > Gammaproteobacteria > Burkholderiales > Burkholderiaceae_C > Rhodoferax. Next base: position 7,771 of record JBIIVW010000085.1, read on the forward strand.
GGCAAATAGCCCAAGTGAGGGCCCAACTCCACTTTATTCCAGGTAAATACATCTGCGCCATCAAGCCTTACTTTGCCACTGGCAGCTGGCCAGAGGCCTACCAGCATACGAGCCAGAGTGGTCTTGCCCGACGCAGATGGACCCACCACGGCCAGCACTTCGCCAGGCTGCAGGGAAAAACTGACACCTTTAAGGATCGGGGACTGCGTGCCTGGGGCACTGGCGATCAAACCTTCCACGATCAGCTGGCCCTGGGGCGCAGGCAGGGCCATACCACTTTGACGTTCGGGCACGGAGGCCAATAAGTTCTCAAGGCGCTCGTATGCTCCGCGAACATTCACAACGGTTTGCCATTGGGCAACGATCTGGACCAAGGGGGCAAGTACTCGCCCCCCCAGAATGGAGCCCACGATCATGTAGGCAGCACCGCCATTGAGCTGGTTGCGCAAGAGCAGCCAAGCCCCCAGACCCAGTAGCATGGAGCTGACGGTGTTTTGCAAGAATTTGGAGACCGCTTGGTAGTAACCGGCATGTTCTGATGCTTTGGCTTGCAAACCCAGAAATTCGCGCTGTTTGTCAATCCAGCGACGGTGGATATCGCGCAGCATGCCCATGGACTCAATGACCTGGGCGTTACGCAAGGTGCCATCGGCATATTGCTGGGCCGCGATGGCGCTCCGGTTGGCGGCCAGCAAGGGCGGCTGGGTGCTGCGCTCGTTGAGCCAGCCAACAAATGTCTGCAGTAGGGCGGCTACCACGGCTGCCCACCCCAGGACCGGACTGATGGCAAAAATGAGCAAGAGGAACACCAGTGACACAGGCGCCTCCATCAATGCCAACAGGACGGGTGCGTGGAGAAAATCGCGCACCGACCGAAAGTCGTTCATGGGTTGAACGCTTCCGCCAGGCAATCGCTTGAGATTGGCCTCGAAAATAGCTGCAAAGACGCGGCCACTCAAGCGGCGATCAAAGTCAACGGAGGCCTGGTGCATCACTTCTGAGCGGACCCATTCGAGCACCTCCATCAGCACATAGGCAGCCAAAACCAGCAGCGTCAGCATAGCCAACGTCATGTGGCTGCGACTGTTCACCACGCGGTCATACACCTCCAGCATGTAACCGGACGGCGCCAGAATAAGCAGACTGGCAAACAGACTGAACCAAGCGGCCTGTTTGAAATAGGGATTCAGCTCAGCCACGGCTTGGCGCAGTTCTGAGGCGGGCTTGTTGGGTTTCATGGGGTTTCCTCGACCATTACATATTCAGGAACTTCAGCGCCGCTGGCAACGCTGGGCAGGGGCGCGTCGTCTTCCTGCCCATCACTGAACAGGAAGGACAATTCAAATGCACCATCAGGCCGGTTTGACAACACAATCTCACGAAGCTTTTTTTCATTGAAATTGGCTTCATCGGCAGGCTGCAAGGCCAGAGCAAAGCGCATGCGGCCGTCCAGCGTGTACATCGAGAGTTGCCCAGCCTTGACGCTGAGCGTGTGGCGGTCAAAGTAAACAGGACAGTTATTGGAAAACCGAAGCAGGGGCAGAGGCTTGTCGCCCAACCGTGCCAGGTTAAACGGACTTTGTGGGTGCTGGAACACGACACGAGAGGTGCGCGATACCGAGTAGATGGCATTGCACACCATTTGCGAACCCATCTCGGGAAATCGGTCACGCAGGTTGCGGTACATCAGGTGATGCAGCGCGACCCTGTTCCAAACCTTGGTTTGCTGAACTGTGGGCGCAAGTGCATTGCACACCCGGGCAAAGGCCACCTGCAAGTCCTGCAAGCGGACCAATTGTTCTGGAGAGGCGTTCAGCGGAATGCGCAACATAAAATTCATATAGGACTTTATTCTAGCAGCCTCATATATGAATATTTCAACCCTGGACTAAAAACGAGTTCCCGAAGCGATGGCAGGGAATGCATCGGCGACTTCGCGGTGAGCTCAACGCGTCGCCGAATCAGGTTGCGTCATGACTGGGGTGTTGGTCCAGTTGGATACGCCCTTCTTCATTGCCCTGATGTTGTCAACTGTCAGTTTTTTGGCGGGGTGACGAATTGCAAAGAACTTTTCCGTAGATGGTCACTGTGTTTTCAATGCAATGGGCCCAAGTCAATCGGGCAGCCCTCTCGAGCCCCAATTGAACCGCTGAGGCTCGCCAAGTCTCGTCCTCCAGACCTCGGGCTAGGGCCGCAGAAAGAGCCACCACGTCCAGAGGATTTACGGTTAATGCAGCATCACCTACGACCTCTGGCAAGGAAGATATGTTGGAGGTAACCACAGGCACTCCACTTGCCATCGCCTCCAGAGGCGGCAGACCAAACCCCTCATAAAGAGATGGATAGGCGAAGAGACGGGCGCCAGCATACAGAAAGGGGAGATCGCCCTGCGGCACATATTCAAGATACCGCACCCAGCCGGCCGCAGCACCTTTGTCAATGCGGTCATGAATCTCTGCTGATTGCCAGCCGCGCGCGCCAGCCAACACCAGCGGCCAACGCTGGCGCACAGCAAATGGCAGTAATTCGTAGGCGCGAAGCAGTCGCTCGAGATTCTTGCGGGGCTCGATCGTTCCAACACACAGCGCAAAGCCACCCGTCAACAAACCATAGCGCTGCAAAACGGGATCAACAGCCTGCGCCTGTCGTGGGTGAAACATAGTTGAGACACCAAGCGGCACCGCAGCGATACGATCAGCAGGCCAGCCGAAGTGGCGAATGACTTCCTCGCGCACAGATTGCGCATCAGTAATCAAAAAATCAGCCCGACGCAAGGTATCAGGCAATGCCCGGTTCATGTGTTCCACCCGGACTGCAGGATGAAACTGAGGCAAGCAGATATGTGACAAGTCGTGGATGGTCGCCACCGTTCGACCGGGAAACGGCGGCAGGAAATAGTTAGGCGAATGAAACAGTGCGCCCTCTTCATGGCGCAAGCGCCAGCGATAGAGGTGCGGGGAAAAAGCCTGGTAAGCGCGTACCGCCAGCCGATTGCCAGACAGGCGAGCGCGCAAACCGGACCGTTGCACTGCAGGCCGGTCCGGCACCGAAGTCATTGCCGCGTTGCGAATCAGGGCGGCCGAGTCCTGCCAACGCCCATAAGAAAAAAACCGCATTTGATCAATCAACGGGTGCTCGGGTAGGCGCTGTGCCAGCTCAAAAGCGTATCGCCCGATCCCAGTCAGTGGCGGTTGAATGGCATCAACGGCCAGGATCACGCTCATGTTCAAAGCTCGTCTACCATTTCACCCACACGGGCAAGAAAAAACCAGCCGCCCAAAAACAGCAATCCCATCGTGATCAAGGTGAGAGGCCAAAGGGCACCCCAGTTTGGCCATTGGTGTGTCAAAAATAGACGTTGGTAGGCTTCAATCAAGGGAAGCAAGGGATTGAAGTGGATCATGTCCTGAGCCACTTTCGGCAGGGTTGCAAACGTGTAAACAATGGGCGTAAGCCAAAACCAGAACTGCAGCACAATGCTCGTCAACTGGCCGACGTCGCGAAAAAAGACGTTGAGCGTTCCCAGAAAGATACCCAATCCAAGCGCGAATAAGACCTGCAATGCGATCAGCGGCAAGACGGCAAAAATAGGCCAACCTGGCCACTCGCCGATGAAAACCAAAAACAAGAGATACAGACTAAACACAATCGAAAAATTGAGCAGCGCTGATAAAGCCACGATCGCAGGCAGGCAAATGCGGGGGAAACTGGCTTTTTTGATGAGGTTACCGTGCTCTAAAAATACGCTGTTGAGCCGAGTGAGCATTTCGGAAAACAAGCCCCACGTAATGAGCCCGGCACACAAGTAGATACTGAAAGCGAAAGGCTTGCCCTCATGGCCCGCCAATGATGGTCTCATGAGCTGACCAAAAACAACTGTGTACACGATGATCATGGCCAGAGGATTAGCAACAGACCAAAAAGCCCCTAACAAGGATTCACGGTACTTGCCATTGAACTCGCGCTGAACGCTGCCCAGGACGAACCCACGGAAGGCCCATAACGCACGGAACAGACCCATATCAGAAAAGGCCCGGCGTCGGCCTGCCTTCACGTAACCTGTTTTGCATGTACAAGAAGCTTGCGTGATGACCAAAAATGACATTCTCTGTCAGGCGATCATCTTCAAACACATGCTGCTTATTGATGAGATAGGTGGGGCTGGCCGTGCTGCCTGGGGCGGGCACGGAGGACGGCGTCATGAATCGTGGGGTCATACCTGTGCTCGGGATGTCAAAGGGCTGGGGGCAGCAGCGGATTGTAAATGCTCAAAATTCACGCGCGGTCGCCTGCTGGATCAATACCCATCGTGCAAACTCCTGAATCTTGGGAATCGGCCTCAGCAGGTCTCCGCAAACAGCTCCCGCCCAATCAGCATGCGGCGGATCTCGCTGGTACCCGCGCCAATTTCGTACAGCTTGGCATCGCGCCACAGGCGCCCCAGCGGATACTCGTTGATGTAGCCGTTGCCGCCAAAAATCTGCACGCCCTCTCCCGCCATCCAGGTGGCTTTTTCGGCGGTCCACAAAATTACGGACGCGCAGTCCTTGCGCACCTGGCGCACGTGCTCTAAGCCCAGCAAATCGAGGTTCTTGGCCACCGTGTAGGCAAACGAGCGGCCCGCCTGCAGCACGGTGTACATGTCAGCCACCTTGCCCTGAATGAGCTGAAACTCGCCAATGCTCTGGCCGAACTGCTTGCGGTCATGGATGTAGGGAATCACGTTGTCCATGACCGACTGCATGATGCCCAGCGGCCCGCCGGAGAGCACGGCGCGCTCGTAGTCCAGTCCGCTCATCAGCACCTTGGCGCCCTGATTCAGGCCGCCCAGGATGTTTTGCGCTGGTACTTCTACATTGTTGAAAACCAACTCGCCCGTGTGGCTGCCGCGCATACCGAGCTTGTCAAGCTTCTGCGCCACGGAGAAGCCTTTCATGCCCTTTTCGATCAGGAAGGCTGAGACGCCGCGCGCGCCGAGTTCAGGCTCGGTTTTGGCATACACCACCAGGGTGTCGGCATCGGGCCCATTGGTGATCCACATCTTGCTGCCGTTGAGCAGGTAGTAGCCACCTTTGTCTTCGGCTTTGAGTTTCATGCTCAGCACATCGCTGCCCGCGCCCGGCTCGCTCATGGCCAACGCGCCTACATGCTCACCGCTGATGAGCTTGGGCAGGTACTTTTGACGCTGCTCTGGCGTGCCGTTGCGCTTGATCTGGTTGACGCACAGGTTGCTGTGGGCGCCGTACGACAGGCCCACCGAGGCGCTGGCGCGGCTGATTTCCTCCATGGCGATCATGTGCGCCAGATAACCCATGTTGGCGCCGCCGTACTCTTCACCCACGGTGATGCCCAGCACGCCCAGGATGCCCATCTTGCGCCACAGGTCCATGGGAAACTGGTCATTTTTATCGATCTCGGCGGCGCGGGGGGCGATCTCGGCTTGCGCAAATTCGCGCACAGCATCGCGCAGTGCGTCAATGTCTTCCCCGAGTTGGAAATTCAGTCCGGGCATGTTCATGGTGACTCCTTGTTGTGATTTGGATAGCTTGGATTTCAGTAGGTCTTGGGTACGGGCATCAGCGTTTGCTGCATCACGGCGCACAGGCTTTCCTTGCCATCGGCATCGAGGTGAATCACCTCGGCGGTGGTGATGATCAAGCGGCGGCCCGCCTTGACCACGCGGCCGATGCCGCGCAACTCACCACCCTGAAAGGCGGCGAGAAAATTGATCTTGAACTCGACACTGGTGACCTCCATGCCCTCGGGCGCCACGGTCAGCCCCGCGTAGCCGCCAGCAATGTCGGCCAGCGCGCCCGTGGCGCCGCCGTGAAAACCGTTTTGCTGCTGGGTCACTTTGTCCGAGTAGGGCAGGGCCACCTCACACAGGCCGGGCGTCACGCGCACCAGGCGGGCGCCCCAGTGGCGCATGAGGCCCTG
>JBIIVW010000304.1:0-3983 GCA_044339205.1 Rhodoferax sp.
TTCCGTCCCATCACCCAATTGGGGTGGGCGCACGCTTGCGCAGGGGTCACCTCCCGCAGCGTGTGCGGTGCACGTTGACGAAAAGGACCGCCGGAGGCAGTGAGGATGATCTTGTCGATTTGGGTCGCCCAGGTGGCCTCATCGGCGGGCAATGACTGAAAAATAGCCGAGTGCTCGCTGTCAATCGGGAGCAACTTCGCGCGCCCCTTGACAACGGCGCGCATGAAGAAGTCACCGCCAACCACCAACGCCTCTTTATTGGCCAACAACAAGCGCTTCCCGGACAAGGCAGCGCCGAGGCAAGAGGCCAGGCCTGCAGCGCCAACAATGGCAGCCATGACCGTGTCGACCATTTCGTGGGAGGCGATCATAGTGATGGCCTCCCCACCCCACAGCACCCGTGTGCCCAGATTGAGATCACGGCACTTTTGCTCCAGTACCCGACCATGGGCCTCACTGGCCATGACCGCGAACGAAGGCTTGAACTGAACGCATTGCTGCAGCATCGAGTCAACCCGGGTTGACGCACTCAAGGCAAAAACCGTGAAGCGCTCAGGATGGCGCGCAATCACATCAAGCGTACTGACGCCGACAGAACCAGTCGACCCCAATATGGCGACGCGTTGCACTGCTGGAGAGGTCAGGTGATTCATAAGAGGTTTAACAAAGAGTAGAGCATCATGGCCAGCGGCAGGGTGGGAAGCAAGGCATCGACCCGATCCAGAATACCGCCGTGGCCTGGCAAGAGGCCGCTGCTGTCCTTGACACCTGCACTGCGTTTGACCAAGGACTCGAACAGGTCACCGACAACGCTCATGGACGCCATAAATATGGCGGCAATAAACAGCAGCCAAGCGCCTTTGGCACCCACGTTGCTGTAAAGACTTGGAATAGCGGCCAACAACTTGGAATCTGCCCACCGCCACACAAAGGCGAGAACAACAACACCCGCCATTCCACCCCAAACGCCCTCCCAACTTTTCCCCGGGCTGATGCTTGGCGCCAGTTTGGTTTGGGTAAAACGTCCCCCCAGTGCCCTGCCCGCGAAATAGGCAAAGATGTCGGCCACCCACACCAGCACCAAAATAGACATTAAAAAGTTGATGCCAATCACCCTCGCCTGCGCAACAGCCAGCCAGGCCAGCCAAAGCGCAAACAGGCCCGACAAAAGCCTGAGAGGCCGCGGGTAGCTGGACCAAGCTGACACACCCGCACGCAACAACCAGGCGCCCGCCAATACCCAGGTCGCACCAGCGAAAATCCACAACACTCCGAGAGAGCGCTCCAGCAGGCCGAGCCACCAGGTCGCCGCGCATGCCAGTGCGCAGACCCCACCCCAAGCGAGTGACATCACTTGGCCATACCCGTTAAGCCGACTCCACTCCCATGCACCTGCCGAGATCATGATCAAGGCCAATGCGACAAGAGGCCACGGCGAAACGTAAAACAGGGCTGGTAACAAAAAAAGCAGCAATATCAGGGCCGTTATGACGCGTTGTTTCAGCATAGTTTCCTTTCACGCCAAGCTAGCGCAGCAAGCCCTGTTGCTCGAGTTGCTCTGATGTCTTTCCAAACCGTCTCTCACGCTGGTGATAAACGGCAATCGCCTGATCCAGCGAAGCCTCATCAAATTCAGGCCAAAGATCGTCACAAAAATAGAATTCCGAGTACGCCGATTGCCAAAGCAGGAAATTGCTGATGCGCAACTCTCCGCCCGTCCGGATCACCAAATCCGGATCCCGCACATGAGACAGGGCCATGAACCGACTCAGATTCGCTTCGGTAACGGGTTGCCCCTGACCAGCCAATTGGGCAGCAGCCTGAACGATATCCCACCGACCACCATAGTTGAAGCAGACGTTCAGAATCAAACGGGAATTGGCCGCGGTCGCACACTCTGCCTGCTCAATGCCATCCGCGACCTTTTCAGACAAACCGGCGCGCTCGCCTGCAAAGTGCAATTGCACGCCGTCAGCATTGAGTTGCGGGACTTCCCGAATCAAGGCCCTGGCAAAAAGATCCATCAAACCAGACACCTCGTCCGCAGGCCGGCTCCAGTTTTCCGACGAAAAGGCGAACACTGTCAATACGCTAACACCCCGTTGGGCGCAGGCCTTGACGCAACGCCTGAGTGAATCAACGCCTTGCTTGTGACCTGCAACACGGGGCAAAAACCGCCTCGTCGCCCAACGACCGTTACCGTCCATCACGATGGCAATATGGTGAGGCACAGCGCTCATGGCAAATGGCATCCTGGGTGGAGCTCTGAATCGGCGTCAAAGCACCCGGAACAAGGCTCCGCGCGCGAATTGACCAACGTGGTGACAGGCACCTAGACCGCCATGATGTCCTGCTCTTTAGCAGCCACCAACTGATCAATAGAAATGATGTGGCGATCCGTGGTCTTCTGGATATCTGCCTCGGATCGCTTCTGATCATCCTCGGAGGCCAACTTATCCTTTACCGCTTTTTTGACCGCTTCGTTGGCATCGCGGCGCAGGTTGCGCACGGCGACCTTGGCGCTCTCGCCTTCATTGCGGACGACTTTGGTAAGTTCTTTGCGGCGCTCTTCCGACATCGCCGGCATGGGCACCCGAATCAGATCACCCATGGACGATGGATTGAGACCCAAGTCGCTGTCGCGGATCGCCTTTTCAATCTTGGCGCCCATTCCCTTTTCCCAAGGCTGAACACTGATGGTCCGGGCATCCAGCAAGGACACGTTGGCCACCTGACTGATTGGCACCATAGAGCCATAGTAGTCCACGTGGACTGAATCCAGCAAAGCGGGATTTGCACGGCCGGTGCGGATCTTGGTGAGGTTATTTTTGAAAGCAGCGATGGATTGGTCCATCTTGACTTCCAGCGTGTTCTTGATATCGGCTATTGGCATATTTTTCTCCTCGCTCGGCTGTTCAAAGGGCGCCAAGCACTCCGTCGAATTTTGACATATCAGGCGTAAACCAGCGTGCCTTCATCTTCACCCATGACAACGCGGCGCAAGGCGCCGTGTTTGAAGATGGAAAACACCTTGACAGGCAGCTTTTGGTCCCTGCACAACGCAAATGCAGTGGCATCCATGATGCCCAGGTTCTGAGCCATGGCCTCATCAAACGAAATTTTGCTGTAACGGGTAGCAAGCGGGTTCGTCTTGGGGTCCGCTGAATAGACGCCGTCCACCTTGGTGGCCTTCAAGACAATCTGCGCGCCAATCTCTGCACCGCGCAGAGCCGCTGCGGTATCGGTTGTAAAAAAAGGATTTCCTGTACCTGCGGCAAAAATAACCACTTTGCCCTCTTCGAGGTATTGCAGGGCTTTGGGTCTGACGTAGGGCTCGACGACTTGCTCAATTGCAATCGCCGACATCACGCGGGCGGTCAAGCCAGCCTTGTTCATCGTGTCACCCAGAGCCAGCGCGTTCATCACGGTGGCCAGCATGCCCATGTAATCGGCCGTGGCGCGATCCATACCGACTGATCCACCCGCGACACCACGAAAAATATTCCCCCCGCCGATGACTACCGCCACCTCGACACCCAGGCGAGTGATCTCTGCCACTTCATCGACCATTCGGACGATGGTGTCCCGATTGATGCCGAACTGGTCATCCCCCATCAAGGCCTCACCTGACAGCTTGAGCAGAATACGCTTGTAGGCTGGGTTGGTGACGGTCATGATGGACTCCTGAATGGTGGGGATGATTATGGGGATAACGCCAAATTCAAGCCAAAATTATTGAGTTGAATCTGGTGGGGTTCAGTGCGGCTTTTGAAGACCTGACTTCGATCAGCTCGCCTGTTGGGCAGCTGCCACTTGGGCTGCGACCTCGGCGGCGAAATCGTCGACCTTCTTCTCAATGCCTTCGCCAACCACGTACAAAGTGAAAGATTTCACGGTTGTACCTGTTGACTTGAGCATTTGCTCGACAGTCAACTTGTCGTTCTTGACGAACGACTGGTTGAACAAAGAAACTTCTTTGAGGA
>JBIIVW010000086.1:0-13612 GCA_044339205.1 Rhodoferax sp.
GCTGGTCTACAAAACCCAGGTTTTTTTGAACCATGAAGGCGACCTGTTTCGCACCCGCCTGACGCATTCGCTGGAGGTCGCCCAACTCGGGCGTTCCATGGCGCGCTCGCTGCACTTGAATGAAGACTTGGTGGAGGCCATCGCGCTGGCGCACGACCTGGGCCATACGCCTTTTGGCCACGCCGGGCAGGATGCGCTCAACGAGTGCATGGCGCCGTTTGGTGGCTTTGAGCACAATCTGCAAAGCCTGCGGGTGGTAGATCAGCTGGAGGCACGTTACCCGCAATACGACGGGTTGAACCTGAGCTTTGAGACGCGCGAGGGCATTCTCAAGCATTGCTCGCGCACGCACGCCCAAGCCTTGGAAGACGCCGAGCCGGGTGGCGTGGGTCGGCGGTTTCTCGACCGCACGCAACCCAGCCTGGAGGCGCAGCTGTGCAATCTGGCCGATGAGATTGCCTACAACGCGCATGACATTGATGACGGTGTGCGCTCCGGGCTGATCACACTGGAGCAACTGCAAGACGTGGCGCTATTCGATGACTTCCGGCGCGAGACATTGCTGGAGTTCCCCCTGCTGGGTGACAAAAGCCAGGGCCGGCGCCTGCTCTACGAGAGCATTCGCCGGATGCTCAGTGCCCAGGTGTATGACGTGATCGACACCACCGGGCAGGCGATTGCCGCAGCCCGACCCCAGAGTGTGGACGAGATTCGCCAGATGGCACCTCTGTTGCAGTTCAGCGAGGGCATGCGCGCCCGGTCCCAGGCGCTCAAGACCTTTTTGCTGCGCCAGTTGTACCGCCATCCCCAAGTGATGCACACCACGGGGCAAGCCCAGCAAATGGTGCGAGATTTGTTTGCGGCTTACTTTCAGAGTCCGCAAGGCATGCCGGACAGCTTTCAGGCGAGAGCCGCGGGCTTGGGCGATGCTGCCAATGACGCTGGCTCGTATGCGCGCGTGGTCGCGGATTACATTGCCGGCATGACCGACCGCTTTGCCGGGCGGGAGCACGCTCGCCTGACCGGGCAGCAGTTGCTGGCGTGAATGCCGTGAATGGGCTGAGGCCATGGCGTTCGCCTATCGGGTCTGCTGGGTCTGTCAGGCCCGCTCCGGCGCCGTAAAATTCGCTCACAAATCAGACGAGCCATACAAGTCAGATAAGCCAGCGTCGCCCGGGAGCCCCAGTGAGTTTTCTCAATCAACTTAAATCGCATGCCAGTGCCTTGCAGTCCGAGCAGACTGCCGAGCAAATGCTTAGCGAACAAAACATCCGCCTGACCGAGGATGCAGCCAAAACCGCCTGGCTATACATCACCGAGCTGGCCAAGCAACTCAATGTGATCGAGCCACCGGGTCCAAAACTGAGTCTGGATGGCAAGACGCCGTGGCCGGTGATGAAGTTGACCGACTTCCGGGCTGACAGCCGCAAAAAAAAGCTGCTAGATCAGGAGGTGACCGACTACATTGCCCTGAGTTGGACCGTGGTGCCGCAGAGCATCGCCCCCGTGGGCGGCACCGTCAGCGCCAATTTTCCCCCGGACCTGCAGCGCATCGAGGCGCGCCTGGCAGCCGGCAACGTCAAGCACGAGCGCGTCAACGTTCGCCACCCCGAGAAAAACACCTTGCAGGCGATTCGATTCGACTACATCACGCAGGCTCGCGCCGGCATCACCGTCACCGTGGACCATCTTGCGGCCAAAGTGGTGTTTCGTCTTGCCAACCTGCAGAGTTTTGCGATCATCAATACCGAGTACCGGGCCGATCAAATCCAGACTTCAGTGCTGGACGAGCTAGCCAAGCTGGTGGTTGGGCATGAGAGCCGTTTTGTTTAAGGTCGACACGCTCCCCGACATGCACGTGGTGATGGCAGACACCCGCGCCTGGGTGGAGCGGGCCGTGATTGGTCTGAACCTGTGCCCGTTTGCCAAAAGCGTGCAGGTCAAGGGGCAGGTTCATTACGCGGTGAGCGAGGCCCGCACAACGCAGGCGCTGCTGGAAGACCTGATTTATGAGCTAAATCAGCTTGCAGCCGGCGATCCTATTGCACGAGATACCACGCTTTTGATAGCGCCCGGCTGCCTGGATGATTTTTTGGATTTCAATGATTTCCTGGTGCTGGCCGACCGGGCACTGGTGGATCTGGACCTGGATGGCGTCATTCAGATCGCCAGCCTGCACCCGGACTACCAGTTTGCCGGCACCCGCGCCGACGACATCACCAATTACACCAACCGCACGCCTTACCCCACACTGCACTTGCTGCGCGAAGACAGCATTGACCGCGCCGTGGCGGCGTTTCCTGAGGCCGAGTCGATTTTCGAGCGCAACATGACCACGATGGAGCAACTGGGCCCCGAGGGCTGGGCCGCGTTGAATGTGGGCCGGACCGGTCCTCGCAAAAAAGAACCATGAAAACCAAAAAATCCGACTCCCGCGCCTCCGGTGCCAAGACCCAACCCTCTGTTGAGGAATCCATTGCGCCCGAAATCAGGCCCGGTCAGTCGATCGAGCTCCTGAAGGCGCTGCACATCCTCACGCGCGAAGGCAAGCTCAACCAGGATTCGCGTCGCAAACTCAAGCAGGTGTACCACCTGTTCCAGTTCATCGAGAAGCTGCTGCTGGAGTTGCCTGCTGCAGAAGGCGGGGAGGGCGGAATCACCCTGGCGGACCACGGCGCGGGCAAGTCGTATCTGGGGTTCATCATTTATGACCTGTTCTTCAAAGCGCTGGCGGCAGGCCATATCTACGGCATCGAGACCCGCCCCGAGCTGGTGCAAAAGTCGCGGGAGTTGGCTTTGAGCCTCGGGTTTGACCGCATGTCGTTTTTGAACCTGACCGTGGCTGAATCGGCCCACGCGGCAGAGTTGCCGGCCCGCATTGACGTGGTCACCGCCTTGCATGCCTGCGACACGGCCACCGACGACGCGATTGCGTTTGGGCTGCAAAAACAAGCCAACTTCATGGTGTTGGTGCCCTGCTGCCAGGCTGAAATTGCGCGCAGCCTGAATGCCGGCAAAGCGCTCAGCCTGAATCGCACCCCGCTGGCTGAACTATGGCGTCACCCCCTGCACACCCGCGAGATGGGTAGCCAGCTCACCAATGTGCTGCGCTGCCTGTACCTGGAGGCCTGGGGCTACCAGGTCACCGTCACCGAGCTGGTGGGCTGGGAGCACAGCATGAAAAATGAGCTGATCATCGCCCGGCGCACCGGCCACCCCAAGCGCGCCGCAGCGCAGCGTTTGCGTGAGTTGCTGGACCAATTCGGACTGAGCAGCCTGCTGACGACCCGGTTCATTCTGCCCGCCGAGTAATGGCAACTAATGGGGGTCAGATTCCAATTAAGATGCGCCTGGACCGATGAACCCTCTTTGATCGCACACCATGGCCCGTCTTCCCCGCCTCACACTGCCCGGTTACCCGCACCACATCATCCAGCGAGGGAACAACCGGCAGCCGATTTTTTCCAGGGCGGCGGATTACCAGACCCTGCTCGATGTACTTGACGAGAACGCGAAGAAGTTCAACGTGGCCATCCACGCCTATGTGCTGATGAGCAATCACTTCCATCTGCTCGCCACGCCTGCCACGGCGGAGGGTCTGCCGCAGATGATGCAGGCTGTGGGCCGACGCTACGTGCGCTATTTCAATGACACCCAGCAGCGCACCGGCACCCTGTGGGAGGGGCGTTACAAGTCCACTTTGATCCAGACCGACCGCTACTTGCTGGCCTGCATGGCCTACATCGACCTCAACCCGGTGCGCGCCGGCCTGGTGACTGGGCCGCAGGACTATCCGTGGTCAAGCTACGGTCACTACACCGGCCAGCGCATCGACAAACTGATCACCTCGCACCCACTGGTATGGGAGTTGGGCAACACCCCATTTGCGCGTGAGGCCGCGTACGCCCAACTGGTGCAGAGCGGCATCAGCCCGGTGCAGCAAGCGGCCTTGACTGAGGCGACCCTGCACGGTTGGGCCCTGGGTGAGCCCGATTTTGTGGCGAATTTACAAATGCGAACAGAGCGCCGCGTGAGCAAGGCGGCAGCCGGACGGCCGGTTTCCAAGCTCAAATAAGCACTAAATAAGTCTCTAGCCGTCGTATTTATTGACTTGGTAGCTATTAAATTCAATGTGTCCCCAATTTATTATTGAGTGACTATTTGTAGATTTAATTGGAATCTGACCCCAATTATTTCGCTTGGCACTTTTGTTGCATTGCAGTATTCTTCAATCCTCTAATTTTTTTTAGGAGCGCGCCATGACGACGGCTGCCGAGATCAAGCATCTCCAGGAACACGGTTTGTATTCTTCTACCCAAGAGCATGACGCTTGCGGTGTGGGTTTTGTGGCGCACATCAAGGGAACCAAGTCGCATGACATTGTCAAAAATGCGCTGAAGATTCTTGAGAACCTGGACCACCGGGGCGCTGTGGGCGCAGACAAACTCATGGGCGACGGTGCCGGTATCCTGATCCAGTTGCCTGACGCGCTCTACCGCGAAGAGATGGCGGCCCAGGGCATCACCCTGCCTCCACCCGGCGAATACGGCGTGGGCATGGTGTTTTTGCCCAAGGAGCACGCCTCCCGACTGGCGTGTGAGCAGGAGATGGAGCGGGCCATCAAGGCCGAGGGCCAGGTGCTGCTGGGCTGGCGCGATGTGCCGGTGAACCGCGACATGCCGATGTCGCCCACCGTGCGCGCCAAAGAGCCAATACTAAAACAGGTCTTTATTGGCCGTGGCAACGATGTCATCGTGCAGGATGCACTGGAGCGCAAGCTCTATGTGATCCGCAAGACGGCCAGTGCCCATGTTCAAGCCCTGAAGCTTAAGCACTCCAAAGAGTATTACGTGCCCAGCATGTCCAGCCGCACCGTGGTCTACAAGGGTTTGTTGCTGGCCGACCAGGTAGGCGTGTATTTCAAGGACCTCGCCGATGTTCGATGCGTCTCGGCTTTGGGTCTGGTGCACCAGCGCTTCTCCACCAACACCTTCCCCGAGTGGCCGCTGGCCCACCCCTACCGCTATGTGGCGCATAACGGCGAGATCAACACCGTCAAGGGCAACTACAACTGGATGAAGGCGCGTGAGGGCGTGATGTCGTCCCCGGTGCTGGGCAATGACCTGCAAAAGCTCTACCCCATCAGCTTTCCTGGCCAATCTGACACCGCGACCTTTGACAACTGCCTGGAGTTGTTGACCATGGCCGGTTACCCCATCAGCCAGGCTGTGATGATGATGATTCCCGAGCCGTGGGAGCAGCACACCACCATGGACGAGCGCCGCAAGGCCTTCTATGAATACCACGCCGCCATGCTGGAGCCGTGGGACGGCCCGGCCAGTATCGTGTTCACCGATGGTCGCCAGATCGGCGCTACGCTGGACCGCAACGGCCTGCGCCCTTCGCGCTACTGCATCACCGATGATGACCTGGTGATCATGGGCTCCGAGTCCGGCGTATTGCCTGTGCCCGAGAACAAAATCGTGCGCAAGTGGCGCCTGCAACCCGGCAAGATGTTCCTGATTGACCTGGAGCAGGGCCGCATGATCGACGACGAGGAACTCAAGTCGAATCTGGCCAACAGCAAGCCTTATAAGCAGTGGATCGAGAACCTGCGCATCAAGCTTGATGATGTGCAGTTTGACGAGCGCCGCGTTGATGCGGCCTTTGCAGCCACCATTGCCGCCGTGGAGCCCAAGCGCATCTCCGACACGGTGAGTTTGCTGGACCGCCAGCAGGCCTTTGGTTTCACCCAGGAAGACATCAAGTTTCTGATCGCGCCCATGGCGACCGCCGGTGAAGAAGCCATTGGTTCCATGGGCAACGACAGCCCGCTCGCCGTGCTCTCTGACAAAAACAAGCCGCTGTACAACTACTTCAAGCAGTTGTTCGCCCAGGTAACCAACCCGCCGATCGACCCGATCCGTGAAGCCATCGTGATGAGCCTGGTGTCCTTTATCGGCCCCAAGCCCAACCTGCTGGACATCAACCAGGTCAACCCGCCCATGCGCCTGGAAGTCGCGCAGCCGGTGCTGGATTTCGCCGACATGGCCAAGCTGCGCGACATCGACCAGCACACCCAAGGCAAGTTCCGCAGCTACACACTCAACATCACCTATCCGCTGGCCTGGGGCCATGAGGGTGTGGAGGCCAAGCTCGCCTCGCTGTGTGCTGAGGCGGTGGACGCCATAAAGGGCGGCAAAAACATCCTGATCATCAGCGACCGGGGCATCAGTGCCACCCAAGTGGCGATTCCTGCGCTGTTGGCCCTGTCTGCGATTCACCAGCATTTGGTGATGGCTGGTCTGCGCACCACCGCTGGTCTGGTGGTGGAGACCGGCACGGCGCGCGAAGTGCATCACTTTGCCGTGCTGGCAGGCTACGGCGCTGAAGCTGTGCATCCCTACCTGGCCATGGAAACCCTGGCCCACATGCACAAGGAGTTGGCGGGGGACCTGAGCGCGAATAAGGCGATTTACAACTACGTCAAGGCGGTGGGCAAGGGCCTGTCCAAGATCATGTCCAAGATGGGCGTGTCCACCTACATGAGCTACTGCGGTGCCCAGTTGTTCGAGGCCATCGGCCTGAACACCCCCACCGTGGCCAAGTATTTTGCCGGCACCCCCACCCGCGTGGAAGGCATTGGTGTGTTCGAGATTGCTGAAGAAGCCATCCGCATGCACAAGGCTGCCTTTGGTGACGATCCGATCCTGGAAACCATGCTGGATGCTGGCGGTGAGTACGCCTGGCGCGCCCGTGGCGAGGAGCACATGTGGAGCCCGGATGCCATTGCCAAGCTGCAGCATTCCACCCGCTCCAACAACTGGAACACCTATAAAGAGTACGCGCAACTCATCAACGACCAGAGCAAGCGGCACATGACGCTGCGCGGCTTGTTCGAGTTCAAGATTGACCCCGCCAAGGCGATCCCGATCGATGAAGTCGAGAGCGCCAAAGAGATTGTCAAGCGCTTTGCCACAGGCGCCATGTCGCTGGGCTCCATCTCCACAGAAGCCCACGCCACGCTCGCCATTGCCATGAACCGCATTGGCGGCAAAAGCAACACGGGTGAGGGCGGTGAAGATCCGCAGCGCTACCGGCAAGAACTCAAGGGCATCCCGATCAAGCAGGGCCAGACCATGGCCGACATCATTGGTCACGATGTGGTGGAAGTCGACATTCCGCTGCTGCCCACCGACTCGCTGCGCTCGCGCATCAAGCAGGTGGCCTCGGGCCGCTTTGGCGTCACCGCCGAGTACCTGACCAGCGCTGACCAGATCCAGATCAAAATGGCCCAGGGCGCCAAGCCGGGCGAGGGCGGTCAGCTGCCCGGTGGCAAGGTCTCCGAGTACATCGGGCGCCTGCGCCATTCTGTGCCGGGTGTGGGCCTGATCTCGCCCCCGCCGCACCATGACATTTACTCGATTGAAGACCTGGCCCAGCTGATTCACGACCTGAAAAACGTGGCGCCTCATTCCAGCATCAGCGTCAAGCTGGTGGCTGAAATTGGTGTGGGCACCATTGCCGCTGGCGTAGCCAAGTGCAAGGCCGACCACGTGGTGATCGCCGGGCACGACGGCGGCACGGGCGCCTCGCCCTGGTCGTCCATCAAGCATTGCGGCAGCCCTTGGGAGATCGGCCTGGCCGAAACCCAGCAAACGCTGGTGCTCAACCGCCTGCGCAGCCGCATCCGGGTGCAGGCCGACGGTCAGATGAAGACCGGCCGTGACGTGGCTATTGGTGCCTTGTTGGGCGCAGATGAGTTCGGCTTTGCGACCGCTCCCCTGGTGGTCGAGGGCTGCATCATGATGCGCAAGTGCCACCTCAACACCTGCCCCGTAGGCGTGGCCACGCAAGACCCGGCGCTGCGCAAGAAGTTCTCTGGCAAGCCCGAACACGTGGTGAACTATTTCTTCTTTATTGCTGAAGAAGTGCGCCAGATCATGGCCCAGTTGGGTATCCGCAAGTTTGACGACCTGATCGGCCGTGCCGATTTACTCGACATGCGCCAGGGCATTGCCCACTGGAAGGCCAGCGGGTTGGACTTTGGCCGTTTGTTTGCCATGCCCAATGTGCCTGCCGACGTGCCGCGCTTCCAGACGCTGGAGCAAGACCATGGCCTGGAAAAAGCCTTGGACAACGTGTTGATCGCCAAGAGCCGTGCGGCCATCGACAAAGGCGAAAAAGTGCAGTTCATGGAAATGGCCCGCAACGTCAATCGCTCCGTGGGCGCCATGCTCTCCGGCGCGGTGACCAAGGTGCACCCCGAAGGGCTGCCGGATGACACCATCCGCATTCAATTAGAGGGGACCGGCGGCCAGTCTTTTGGCGCGTTCCTGGCCAAAGGCATCACCATGTACCTGATTGGCGATGCCAATGACTACACCGGCAAAGGCTTGTCGGGTGGCCGCATCGTGGTGCGCCCCAGCATCGACTTCCGGGGCGACGCCATCAAGAACACCATCGTGGGCAATACGGTGATGTTTGGCGCGACCAGCGGTGAGGCGTTCTTCAGCGGCGTGGGCGGCGAGCGTTTTGCGGTGCGTCTGTCGGGTGCCACCACCGTGGTGGAAGGTATCGGCGACCACGGCTGCGAGTACATGACCGGCGGCACCGTGGCGGTGCTGGGCCTGACCGGGCGCAACTTCGCCGCCGGCATGAGTGGCGGTATTGCCTATGTGTATGACGAAGATGGTCATTTTGCCCAGCGTTGCAACACTGCCATGGTGTCCATGGAAAAGGTTCTCACTGCGGCCGAGCAGGAAGCCACTGTTGACCGGGCCATCTGGCACCGGGGCTTGAGCGATGAGGTGCAATTGCGCAAGTTGCTCGAAGACCACAACCGCTGGACCGGCAGCAAACGCGCACGCGAATTGCTCGACACCTGGTCGGTGGCCCGCCTGAAGTTTGTCAAGGTCTTCCCGAATGAGTACAAACGGGCCCTGGGTGAGATTCATGCACGTAAAGAGGCTGTAGCCGGCAAAGAACATGCTCAAGTAGCTACAAAAAAAGAAGCGATTGCTGCCAAGTAAGGCACCCTCCCTCAACCTAACAGGAACAGCATCATGGGAAAAGTAACTGGCTTCATGGAATTTGAGCGCTTGGAAGAAGGCTACAAGCCGGTCACCGAGCGCTTGAAGAATTACAAAGAGTTTGTGATTGGTCTGGACGACAAGCAGGCCAAGGTGCAGGCGGCTCGCTGCATGGACTGCGGCACGCCGTTTTGCAACAGCGGTTGCCCGGTGAACAACATCATTCCGGATTTCAACGACCTGGTGTATCAGGGCGACTGGAAGAACGCGATCGAGGTGCTGCACAGCACCAACAACTTCCCCGAATTCACAGGCCGCATTTGCCCCGCGCCGTGCGAGGCGGCGTGCACGCTGAATGTGAACGATGGCGCGGTGGGCATCAAGTCGATCGAGCATGCCATCATTGACCGCGCCTGGTCCGAGGGCTGGGTGCCTCCGCGCCCGGCCAAGCACAAGACCGGCAAAAAGGTCGCTGTGGTCGGCTCCGGCCCTGCCGGCATGGCCGCAGCCCAACAGCTGGCGCGGGTCGGTCACGACGTGACCTTGTTTGAAAAGAACGACCGTGTGGGTGGCTTGCTGCGTTATGGCATTCCTGACTTCAAGATGGAGAAATCCCACATCGACCGCCGCGTGGCGCAGATGCAACTCGAAGGCGTGACCTTTCGCACCGGCGTGCTGGTGGGTGACTTGTCCAAGAGCTCCAAGGTCATCAACTGGGCCAAAGAGACGGTCACACCCGCCCAGCTGGACAAAGATTTTGACGCCGTGCTGTTGACCGGTGGCGCAGAGCAATCGCGCGATTTGCCGGTGCCTGGCCGCGAATTCGAAGGCATTCATTTCGCCATGGAGTTCTTGCCCCTGCAAAACAAGGTCAATGCGGGTGACAAGCTCAAAGGTCAGTTGCGTGCCGATGGCAAGCACGTCATCGTCATTGGTGGCGGCGACACCGGTTCCGATTGCGTGGGCACCAGCAACCGCCACGGCGCGGTCAGCGTGACCCAATTTGAGGTGATGCCCCAGCCCCCGGTAGAAGAAAACCGCCCCATGACCTGGCCCTATTGGCCCATGAAGCTGCGCACCAGCTCCAGCCACGATGAAGGTTGCACCCGCGAGTTTGCGGTGTCGACCAAGGAGTTTCTGGGCGAAAAAGGCAAGGTCACGGGCCTGACGACTGTCCACACCGAGTTCAAAGACGGCAAACTGGTCGAGATTCCCGGTACCGAGAAAACTTACCAGGCCGACCTGGTCTTACTGGCGATGGGTTTTGTCAGCCCGGTGGCGTCCATTCTGGACTCGTTTGGCATCGACAAGGACGCCCGGGGTAACGCCAAAGCCAGCACCGAGTTCACCGGTGGCTACGCCACCAATGTGGCCAAGGTGTTTGCAGCCGGTGACATTCGCCGGGGTCAAAGCCTGGTGGTGTGGGCGATCCGCGAAGGCCGTCAGGCTGCGCGTTCGGTCGATGAGTTCCTGATGGGGTGCAGTGATTTGCCCCGCTGAGCCTGGGTTAATGCGGTGGCACACCTTGGAGCCTAGGTGTAATCCCGTATGATCAAGCGGCCGGGCAGTCCCCGGCCTTTCTTTTTTATGGCACTACCTCCTTCAGCATCCCTCGTCAAACTGCAGCACCTCACCTTTGGTTACGGTGAGCGGGTGGTGCTTGACGATATTTCCCTGTCCGTGCCCCGTGGCAAGGTGACTGCATTGATGGGCGCCTCCGGCGGTGGGAAAACCACCATCCTGCGGCTGATCGGTGGGCAAAACCGCGCGCAGTCCGGGCAAGTGCTGTTCGACGGACAAGACATCACGCCCATGGACCAGACCCAGCTCTACGCTGCGCGTCGGCGCATGGGCATGCTGTTCCAGTTTGGTGCCTTGTTTGCTGACCTGTCCGTGTTTGAGAATGTGGCTTTTCCGCTGCGCGAACACACCAATTTGTCCGACGTCTTGATTCGAGATGTCGTTTTGATGAAGCTCAATGCGGTGGGCCTGCGCGGCGCGCGAGACCTGATGCCGAGCGATTTGTCGGGCGGCATGGCTCGGCGCGTGGCGCTGGCACGAGCCATTGCCCTGGACCCCGAATTGGTGTTGTATGACGAGCCGTTTTCGGGCTTGGACCCTATTTCTCTGGGGACCGCGGCACGGTTGATCCGCGAACTCAATGATTCGATGGGCTTGACCAGTATCTTTGTTTCCCACGAGCTGGAGCAGACCTTTGCCATTGCGGACCACGTGATCATTCTGGCCAACGGAAAAATTGCAGCCCAGGGCACGCCGGAATCGGTACGCCAAAGCACGGACCCCTTGGTCTATCAATATGTGCATGCCCTCTCAGACGGCCCGGTGCGCTTTCATTACCCCGGCCCGACTGTGGCCGAGGATTTTGGCGCGGGAGCTGCCTCATGAGTTGGTTCAAGCCTTCTGACATCGGCTTTTCTGCGCGCCGCCAGTTGGCGGACATGGGCCATGGTGCCCGCTTGTTTGTGCGCTTGCTGGGGACACTGGGTGGCAGTCTCAAGCGTTTTGGCCTGATTCGGGACCAGATTCACTTTCTGGGCAATTACTCGCTGGCCATCATTGCCGTGTCCGGGCTGTTCGTTGGCTTTGTGTTTGGTTTGCAGGGTTACTACACCCTGCAACGCTATGGGTCGTCAGAAGCGCTGGGCCTGCTGGTGACGCTCAGTCTGGTGCGTGAATTGGGGCCGGTGGTCACCGCCTTGTTGTTTGCGGGCCGGGCCGGCACGTCGCTCACCGCCGAGATTGGCCTGATGCGCGCGGGTGAGCAAATCAGCGTCATGGAAATGATGGCGGTGGACCCGGTCAAACGTATTTTGGCGCCCCGGTTCTGGGCGGGTGTGATCACCATGCCCCTGCTGGCCGCCGTATTCAGTGCCATGGGCATTATTGGTGGCTGGGTGGTGGGCGTCTTGATGATTGGTGTTGACTCTGGCTCGTTCTGGAGCCAGATTCAGGGCGGGGTCGATGTCTGGCAAGACGTGGGCAACGGCATCATCAAGAGTATTGTGTTCGGGTTCACGGTGACTTTTGTCGCCTTGCTTCAGGGCTATGAGGCCCAACCGACCCCCGAAGGTGTGGCAAGTGCCACCACGCGTACCGTAGTGGTGGCGTCCCTGGCCGTGCTGGGTCTGGATTTCATCTTGACCGCGATGATGTTTACGATATGAAGACTGCCCGGCTTCGCGCGCATTCCCGGGTGGCGAATTAGTTGAGGATGATGTATGCAACGCTCTAAAAATGACGTGTGGGTGGGCCTGTTTGTGCTGATTGGCGCGGTGGCTATTTTGTTTCTGGCCCTGCAATCGGCCAACTTGTTGTCTTTGAATTTTCAGAAAACCTACCAGGTTAACGCCAAATTTGACAACGTGGGCGGCGTCAAGCCCAAAGCTGCCGTCCGCAGCGCGGGGGTGGTGGTGGGGCGGGTTGAGAGCATCGTGTTTGACGACAAAACATTCCAGGCCCGCATGACGCTGGCCCTGGAGAGTCAATACGTGTTCCCCAAGGACAGCTCGCTCAAAATCCTGACCAGCGGTTTGCTGGGCGAGCAGTATTTGGGGCTGGAACCGGGTGCGGACGAAAAGAACCTGGCCCCGGGCGACACCATCACCTCAACCCAGTCCGCTGTGGTGCTGGAAAATTTGATCAGCCAATTTTTGTTCAGCAAGGCAGCCGAAGGCGGTGCGCCTGAAAAAGAAGGAGCCGCAAAATGACGATGCACTTGTCATCAATGACAGCCCGCGTGCGCCGGGTTGTATCTGGGACGGGCGCTGTGCTGTGCCTTGCCTTCCTGACCGCCTGCGCCAGCGGACCTGCCGGGCATCCTAATGACCCGTTGGAGCCCTTCAATCGGGGTGTTTACCAGTTCAACGATGCGGTGGACACAGCAGTGATCAAACCAGTCGCCACCGTGTACCAGGACGTGGTGCCGCAATTGGTCCGTCGGGGCGTGCGCAATTTCTTCTCGAATTTGCAGGATGCCTGGTCGGGTGTGAACAACGCCCTGCAATTCAAGGGAGAGCCGGCAGTGAGTAGTTTCACGCGCTTTGGCGTGAACACGTTCATTGGCCTGGGTGGCATTCTGGATGTCGCCTCCGAGATGCAGATTGAGCGCCACACCAAGGACTTCGGCCATACGCTGGGCTACTGGGGCGTGGCGCCGGGCCCTTACCTGGTGTTGCCGCTATTGGGGCCCTCCACCTTGCGCGACACGCTGGCCTTGCCGGTGGATGCCAAAGGCAACATGGTGTCATCGGTTGAGCACATTCCCACCCGCAACAGCATGACCGCCCTGCGCCTGGTGGACGTGCGTACGTCCTTGCTGGGCACGGCGGCCTTGCTGGAGGCGGCCGCCCTGGATAAATACACTTTCACCCGCGATGCCCATCTGCAGCGCCGGCGCAACAGTGTTTACGATGGCAACCCGCCAGAAGACGGCGAGGTGGAAAAGTCCCCTGTGAGCCAGGACTTCTCGGATGCGCGGGAACGCACCCGCACCTGGGTTGAAAACATCAAAAACTCCGAAACGAAACAGGCTGAGGAATTGAAAAAATGAAACGCAGATT
>JBIIVW010000087.1:0-13593 GCA_044339205.1 Rhodoferax sp.
CTGTTGAGCATCACGCGGGGCGCGAAGTTCATGAACCCGGCGCCTCGGTCGGGTTCGCTCACAATGATTTTGGTGATGCGCAGGCTCGCATCGCCCAAAAGCAAGGGGTCACCTACCTTGATGGCGAGCGAGTCCAGCAAGGGGGCATCCACCCAAACCTCACCGGCCGCAGGAATGGCCCGGGTGGGTGCATCCGACTGGCCCGGCTGGTCGGCCACGCGCAAGCTGCCCCGCAGGGGATAGCCCGCCTCCACCGACTTGAGAGCGACCAGTTTGGTGGCGCCACCACTGGCGTCGTCCGCGCGCCCCATGGTGGGAAAGCCCAAGGTGTTGACCACGTCCAGGCCCAGCGCGCGGGCCTTTTCGGCAAACACGGCTGGGGTCATGTTGTCGCTGGAAATCACGGCGTCACCGCCCAACAACTGGCGGGCGTCGCGTTGCAAGCCCCCCTTGAGCCGATCTGCAAAGAAGCCCACGGCGGTCAGGGCGGCCACGGCCAGCGTGACGGCCACGATCAGCAAGCGGAGTTCGCCCGAGCGGAGATCGCGCCACAGGGTGCGCCAACCCAAACGCCAAAAAGAAATAGTCATCCCCCTACCTTAGCGCACTCGGCATTTGCCTACAGGCCTAGGGATTAGAGCTGAGTGCGGCTCAGGCAGCCGCAGGCAGTCGCGTGCCAGCGAGTTCTGGCTGAAGGTGCAGTCGGTCCGCGCCGGTGTAACAAAGAAAACGCTTGTTGGTGGCCCGCCCGACCGTGCACAGGCCGATGCGTTGTGCCACTTCATGGCCCATTTGCGTGATGCCGCTGCGCGAGACCACAATCGGCACGCCCATCTGGGCCGACTTGATCACCATCTCGCTGGTCAGGCGACCTGTGGTGTAGAAGACCTTGTCTGCACCAGCCAGGCTGGTCTCGGGCAAGTTGGCACCGTTGCCTTGCATCCACATCCAGCCTGCGATGGTGTCGATGGCGTTGTGGCGACCCACGTCCTCCACAAATACCAGCATCTCTTCCCCCTGGAACAAGGCACACCCATGCACCGAGCCGGCGGATTTATAGGTGCTCTCTTGCAGACGGATGGCATTGACGATGCCGTAAAGCTGTGACTGGGTGAGAACTGCGTCAGGCAAGACCAGGCTGTCCACCTCGGCCATCAGGTCACCGAACACACTGCCCTGCCCGCAGCCAGTGGTGACCACCCGCTTGGAGGTGCGGGCCTCGATATCCGAAATACCGGCCCGCGTCTTGACGGCGGCAGCACCGACCTCCCAATCCACCGTGATGGATTCCACCTCGGTCACCGACTGCACCAGTCGCTGATTTCGCAGAAAGCCCAGTACCAGTAGTTCCGGGTGAGCGCCCAGCGTCATCAAAGTGACCAATTCACGTTTGTCAACGTACACCGTCAATGCCCGTTCGGCCGGGATGGAGACGGACTGTGACTCGCCAAACTCATTCATGGCAACCACACTCCTTGTCAGCGGGGCAAGAGCGCGCGTTAAAAAAGGCAGGGGTGTGGGTAGTGGCATGGCATCAACCATAAAGAAAAAAGCCGACACACTGTGTGCCGGCTTTTTGAAAAATTACCGCCTCAGGATTTCTTTGCAGGCGCAATCGATGCCGCCGGGGTGACGCTGCTGGGTGGGCTGGTTGCCGTAGCGGGTGGTGAATGGGCCCCTGCCGACTCAATCGGTTTGGTGGCAACCACAGGCACGTAGGTGAACGCGCCCGGATCGGCACAAGGAGGCATGGCCGCAGCGGGCTTCGTCTCTTTGTTATTGCTTTTGGCTGTCTTGTAGTAGTAAGCCGCCACCCTGTCCTGAGACTTGCAGCTGAGGTAGGCGTCCACCTTGCCGCTCCATGCGGCTTTGGCAGCTGTTTCGGCTGACTTGGCCTTGGCCTCTTCTCCGGGGGGGGGCAGCTTGGCCATGGCCTGAGCTGCCACAACCACCAAGAGACCCGTCACGATGAGCTTTTTCATACCAATTTCCTTGTCTTTAGACCTGAACGCTCTGGCCAGAAACCAGAGGCTGGCTGCGCTGAGCAGGTATCTTGCCACTCTTGACATCATCAAACCACAACTCGTGGTGCTCCTTGGCCCAGGTCTCGTCCACATACCCGGTGCGCATGGCCTTGTAGGCGCCTTGCATGCCAATGGTACCCATGTAGATGTGCCCGATAAACATCACCATCATCAGCAGTGCTGCAACGGCATGAATCATGTGGCTGATCTGCATGGTGCTGCGCTCGTAAATGAGACCGGGAACGAGCTTGTCGAGCACCAGCCCCGAACCCACGATGATGAGACCCAGGAACATGACGCCACCCCAGAACACCACTTTTTCTCCGGCATTGAACCGGTGT
Organism: Rhodoferax sp.; assembly: GCA_044339205.1. Taxonomy (GTDB): domain Bacteria; phylum Pseudomonadota; class Gammaproteobacteria; order Burkholderiales; family Burkholderiaceae_C; genus Rhodoferax. Next base: position 2,366 of record JBIIVW010000087.1, read on the forward strand.
GAGGCGACCTCCTGCCCCGACAACAAACCGCCGCCTTTGACGATCCAGGTCCAGTCCTCCTTGCGTGGCAGGTTGTCTTTCAGGAAAGTGAAAAACACAATGACCAGCGACACGGCGAACAAGGGGCCAGCAAAGTTGTGCAAGTTTTTCAGGGCATAGCTCAGCCAGCCAAACAGGGTGCTGCCGATAACCGGCAAAATAAAAAACTTGCCAAACGCCATGACCACACCCGACACGGCCAGAGAGACAAACGCGATGGCGTTGGCCCAATGTGCAGAACGCTCAAGCGGCGTAAAACGCTCAATTTTGCGACCTGTATCAGCACCATGCTGCGCAACCATTCCCTTGCTCCAGTAAAACAAGGCAACCGCGCCCAGCACGATCAACAGCAGGGCACCCCCGTAGGGAATAATCCAGTTGTTGCGCACCTGCCGCCATGCCTCGCCGGCATTGGTCACTTTGGAGCCAGGGTACTGAACGAAGGGCTGAATCAGGTTGCCAGCCTCCGGCGCCTCGCTCTTGGGCAGGCTGCTGTAGCCCGTCACGCCCGCGCCCACCTGGCGCCACATCGGGGCGTTGTTTCCGGGTTGAACCTGCTTGCGCTCGGCGTTGGTTTGAGTCGCGTAGCCCGGTTCCTCACTGGCATCGGGTTTGACTTCAAAAATACTCTGGCTCTTGATGCCGCCAGAGTCCGCAGTCGCCTGGGCGGCGACAGGCGCAGCCGCTGTAGCTTGGGCCATGACACCGCCGCACAGCAGCAGGAGTGACAAGGCAACAGTTAAGGGTTTGTTCATCGGGGCCTCCCGGTCAGTTCATTCGGCTGTAGTCGTTTTGAGTATTTTGGGCCCGCGCCTTCAGGGCAGACTCCCAACTGGCCTTGTCGCCCTGCTTCCAATCCTTGCCAGCATAGGACTTGCCGGTGCCTGTATAGGGCGCCGAGTCATTCTTTCCCAAGGCGTGAGGTTGAGGGGATTCACCGCACGCTGACAAAGCCAGGGCGCAGGAGACAGCCAAAATAATGCGCATCATGATTTCGCTCCTGCAGCGGCCGTGGCACCAGGTTGACCCGCTTGTTTGGAACCATAAGCCGTTCCCCAGCCCCAAACCTCAGCACCCTTACCCCGGCGCAAAACGCGGTTGCGCAAAATGTCCGCCACGACATCACCGTCACCCGCAATGAGGGCTTTGGTGGAACACATCTCCGCGCACACCGGCAGCTTGCCTTCAGCCAGGCGGTTGCGCCCATACTTTTCGAACTCGGCCTGGCTGCCATTGGCCTCGGGACCGCCAGCACAGAAGGTGCACTTGTCCATCTTGCCCCGCACACCAAACGTGCCTTGCGAAGGAAACTGTGGCGCACCAAACGGGCAGGCATAAGAGCAATAGCCGCAGCCAATGCAGACATCCTTATCGTGCAGCACCACGCCTTCGTCGGTGCGATAGAAGCAATTCACCGGGCACACGGCCATGCAAGGCGCGTCACTGCAGTGCATGCAGGCCACGGAAATTGATTTCTCACCCGGTACGCCATCGTTGAGTGTGACCACCCGGCGGCGATTCACGCCCCAAGGCACCTCATGTTCGTTTTTGCAAGCCGTCACACAGCCATTGCATTCAATACAACGCTCTGCGTCGCAGATAAATTTCATTCGTGCCATGTTGTGTTCTCCTTATGCTCGCTCGACATTGCAAACCGTCGTCTTGGACTCTTGCATCATGGTCACGCTGTCGTAACCGTAAGTGGTGGCGGTGTTGATCGCCTCCCCGCGCACGATGGGCGCCGCTCCCTTGGGGTAGTGGGCCAGCATGTCAGCCCCTTGCCAGCGACCCGAAAAGTGGAACGGCATGAATACCGTGTCCGGACCCACCCGCTCGGTCACCATGGCCTGCACATTCAGCCGGGCACCTGTAGGCGAAGAAACCCAGGCCCGCTCTCCATTGCGAATGCCTTTTTCAGCCGCCACCTTGGGGTTGATCTCGATGAACATCTCTTGCTGCAGTTCGGCCAGCCAAGGGTTGGAACGGGTTTCCTCACCGCCACCCTCGTACTCTACGAGACGTCCGGAGGTCAGCACCAGCGGGAACTTCTCATGCACCTTGTCGGCAATGTTCTTTTCCTGAATGGTCTTGTACAAAGTGGGCAGACGCCAGAACGCTTTTTTGTCGTCGTGGGTGGGGTACTTGACCTGCAAATCAGCCCGGTTGCCATACAAGGGCTCCCGGTGTTGGGGAATGGCATCCGGGAAGTTCCACACCACCGCGCGCGCCTTGGCGTTACCAAAGGGGTGGCAACCATGCACCTGCATGACGACGCGCTGAATGCCGCCGGACATGTCGGTTTTCCAGTTCTTGCCTTCAGCGGCAGTTTTTTCCACGTCGGTGAGGTCATCCCACCAGCCCAGCTTTTTCATCAGCACGTGGTCAAACTCGGGGTAACCCGTGGTGATGTCTGCGCCCACGGAGTGCGAGCCATCTTCCGCAAGCAGGCTCTTGCCTTCGCGCTCCACGCCAAAGTTGGCGCGGAAGTTGCCGCCGCCGTCCATCACGTGTTTGGAGGTGTCATACAGGTTCGGCGAACCTGGGTGTTTGAGTGCGGCTGAGCCGTAGCAAGGCCATGGCAAACCAAAATAATCACCCGTGAAGTCGTAGCCGGTTTCCTTGTCCTTGCCGCCTTTGGCCCTCAGCGTTTTTACGTCGAACAGGTTCATGTTGCGCATGTGCGCCTTCAGGCGCTCAGGGCTTTGACCGGTGTAGCCAATGGTCCACAGGGAACCATTGATCTCACGCAAAATATCCTCGGGCACGGGCTCGTCCATGCCCTTGACCTTTTGCATTTTGTAGTTTTTTGACAGCTCTTTTCCAAAGCCCAGCTTGTCCGCAAACTGCTGCATGATCATGTGATCGCTGCGGCTTTCCCACAGCGGCTCGATCACTTTTTCGCGCCACTGCAATGAACGATTGGAAGCAGTGCAGGAACCACTGGTCTCAAACTGGGTGGCTGCAGGCAACAAATACACCGCACGGTTGGCGTTCAGGTCTTCGGGCTTTCCAGGCATGGCGGCCATGGCGGCTGTGGCCGACGGGTAGGGGTCTACCACCACCAGCAGGTCCAGCTTGTCCATGGCGCGCTTCATCTCCAGACCGCGCGTCTGGGAGTTGGGCGCATGGCCCCAGTAGAAGACGCCGCGCAGGTTGGAGTCCTGGTCGATCAGCTCGTTTTTCTCCAGCACCCCATCAATCCAGCGCGACACGGTAATGCCGGGCTTGGTCATCATCGCGGGGGAGGCATACTGCTTTTTGATCCACTCGTAGTCCACGCCCCACGCTTTGGCGAAATGCCGCCACGAGCCTTCAACCAGACCGTAGTAACCCGGTAGAGAGTCGGGGTTCGGACCCACATCGGTGGCGCCCTGCACGTTGTCGTGACCGCGGAAAATATTGGTGCCGCCGCCCGATTTACCCACGTTGCCCAAGGCCAACTGCAAGATGCACGAAGCCCGCACAATCGCGTTGCCGGTAGTGTGCTGGGTCTGGCCCATACACCACACCACGGTGCCAGGGCGGCTCTCGTTCAGCATCGTTGCCACCTTGAGCACTTGGGCCTCCTTGACACCGCAAGCCTCTTCGACCTTCTCAGGCGTCCACTTGGCCATGACCTCTTCCTTGACCTTTTCCATGCCAAAGACGCGGTCGTTGATGTACTGCTTGTCTTCCCATCCGTTTTTGAAGATGTGGTACAGCAAACCAAACAGGAAAGGAATGTCGGAGCCTGAGCGGATGCGCACAAATTCGTCGGCCTTGGCGGCGGTGCGGGTAAAGCGCGGGTCCACCACAATCATCTTGCAGCCGTTCTCCTTGGCGTGCAGCATGTGCAACATGCTCACGGGGTGAGCCTCGGCCGCATTCGAGCCAATGTACATGGCGACCTTGCTGTTTTGCATGTCGTTGTACGAATTGGTCATGGCGCCATAACCCCAGGTGTTGGCCACGCCAGCCACCGTGGTGGAGTGGCAGATGCGGGCCTGGTGATCGCAATTGTTGGTACCCCAGAAGCTCACAAACTTGCGCAACAGGTAGGCCTGCTCGTTGTTGTGTTTGGAAGAGCCGATGAAATACACGCTGTCAGGGCCGCTGGCTTTTTTCAGCTCCTGCATCTTGGCGGTGATCTCGGTCAGGGCCGTGTCCCAGCTGATGCGCTCGTACTTGCCGTTGACCAGCTTCATGGGGTAGCGCAAACGGTGTTCACCGTGGCCGTGCTCACGCAAAGCAGCCCCTTTGGCACAGTGGGCGCCGAGGTTGATAGGCGAATCAAACACCGCTTCCTGGCGAACCCAGACGCCGTTTTCAACGATCGCATCCACCGCGCAGCCCACCGAGCAGTGCGTGCAAATCGTGCGCTTGACTTCAATTTTTCCGTCACCCAGCGCCACAGTACCCGTGGCTGCCTGGGACTTTTTTACCAAAGTCAATTGGGAAGCGGCCAGGCCCACACCAACGCCCAAGCCAGAGCGACGCAAGAACGCACGGCGGTCCATCGTGGGCAATGCCTGGGACAGGCCGCGGCGCAGGCTGTGCACAAACGGTGACCGTTGCTGTGAATCAGGCGAATTGGTTTTTTTTGTCAACAACATGTAACTCTCCAAAGTCGGCGGGGGACGCCGCGTTAGCCAAAAATCAGACCAACGTGGTCTTGTAATACTGCTTGACGTGGGCGCTCAAGCTATAACCGCCACCCCGCTCGGGCTTTGGTGCGACCGCTACCGCAGGGGCCGGCGCGATGACGTTCAAGGAGGGCAGCACGGTGGCGACCGTGGCAAGTGCGCCCGCAGTGCTGGCGCCCGCGAACAACGTGCGCCGCGACAATTTGGTCGTGGATTGGCTCATATCGGTTCTCCTCAAGAGTCCCCTTAGGAACTGAAATGCATAGACTGGACACGTGGAATTTAACAACGTTCACGCGTTTCAGCAAGCAGGCGAAACCCTCCGTCAGGACGGAAAACGTCCACTTGTAGACCACTGGGATGCGGGGCAGGGTGGGCCGGAGTCTTGCTATTTTTTAGTAAGCAGAATGTATGCCAATCTACCAAATTTCACTGAAATCAATATAAATCAATAACTTGTTTTAAGCTGCATTTCCGACCTCGGATCTTTTGCGTCAAGCTGTCAACCCTCTTGCGACAACTTGTCGCAAGAAGAAAATTTCTGCACGCGCCAGGCTCACTTTAAATTGCAAAAAAAACCAAAAAAATAATGTCAAAAAAATTTGTCCGAATGACGAATTTGCGCCTCCCGATAGAATTCTTTTCAACTTTGACGGCATCCAGTGACACAAAACAGCTCAATCCAGTTACCAGAAAAATCCAGAGAGGGCTGGCCCTTGTGGTCCGTATTGATCGTGGACGACGAGCCGGGGATGCGAAATTTTCTGGTCAAGACGCTAATCCCTCGCTGCCACACCGTCACGGAAGCAGGCAGCGCCGAAGAAGGTGCTGCCATCGTGCAGGCGGTCCACATTGATCTGATCATTCTGGATATTTCCCTGCCCGGACGCAGTGGCGTGGACTGGCTCAAGGAGCTGCGGGAACAGGGGTTTAGTGGCCAGGTTATTTTGATTACCGCGTTTGCTGACCTCGAAACCGCCATTGAGGCCCTGCGGGCGGGCGCATCCGACTTCATACTCAAACCCTTTCGGATTCCCCAAATTCTCAACGCCATCAAGCACTGCTTTGAGAGCTCGCGACTCAAACGTGAAAACTACGTGCTCAAGCACACGCTGGCTGTGCGGCACGATGGCGAGAGCGGACTGGTGGGCAGCTCCATCGCCATGACCCGGCTCACGCAGTCCTTTGGGCGCCTGGCCGCCGTCAACAGCACGGTGCTGCTGCAGGGCGAGTCCGGCACGGGCAAAGAACTGGTTGCCCGCGCGCTGCACAATTTAAGTCCCCGGGCCCAAGGACCTTTTGTTCCGGTCAATTGCGCCTCCATGTCGCCCGAGCTGGTGGAAAGCGAACTTTTTGGCCACGCCAAGGGCGCTTTCACCGGTGCCGCCAAGGCACGCGATGGCCTGTTTTATTACGCCCAGGACGGCACACTGTTTCTGGATGAGGTAGCCGAACTGCCATTGGCATTGCAGGCCACGCTGCTTCGTGCCCTGGAAGACCATTGCATCAGGCCCGTGGGCAGCACGCAGTTGTTGCCAGTGAATGCCCGCATCATTGCCGCCACCAACCGCTGCCTGAAAGACGAAGTGGCAGCCGGCCGTTTTCGAAAAGACTTGTATTACCGGCTGCAGGTGGTCGAGATCACCTTGCCGCCGCTGCGCGAGCACAAGGAAGACATCCCCGAGCTGGTGGCCCATTTCATGGCGCAACTCATGCCACGGCTGGGCGCGGCGCCTTTGGAGATCACACCCGCCGAAATGGATTACCTGATGCAATACGACTGGCCGGGTAACGCACGCGAGTTGCGCAACCTGGTGGAGCGCTCCCTTATTTTGGGTGCACTCAACGTGTCGGCGCTTTACTCGATGGGCCAGCACTCCCCGCCCCCCGGCACCTTGGCTCATCAACCAGAGCACGCCACCACGGACCTGCAGACGCTGGAGAAGCAACACATCCAGACCGTGCTGGACTCGGTACAGGGGGACAAAACCCATGCAGCGCAACTGCTGGGCATCTCCAGGCGAACGCTGGAACGGCGCTGCGCCGAGTGGGCCCTGCAGTGACCCGCCGGGCGTTCCCGCTGTCCCGGCCGCTGACCTGGCGCTGGATCACCCACTCGGTTCGCAACAAGCTGCTGGCCATGGCCCTGCTGCCCTTGCTGGTGGTGCTGCCCCTGCTATTGGGCGCACTGGTCATCTGGGGCAATGCCGCCTACGACCGGCTCCTGATCACCAAGGTGCGCAGCGATCTGGCGGTCGCGCGGGGCTACTTTGAACAGGTGCTCCATACCGTGGGCGCCGGGACCCAGGCTGTGGCGGCCTCACACACCCTGCACGTGGCGCTCGCGCGCGGTGACCTGAAAGGCCTGCAGCAGCAATTGATGGACGCACGGGCCCGGCTCGACTTTGACTTCATCAACCTGTACAGCCCGCAGGGCAAATTGCTCACGGCCAACTGGATCGCACCACCCGAACACCCATGGCCTGACGCTCTTCAGACCGAGGGTGGCTCCACGCTGGCGGGCCAGTCGCCGGCAGCGCAGGCCAGCCTGGCCCTGATGAGCGGCACCGAACTGCTCACCCTGGCGCCGCACCTGGCCGAGCGGCTTCGTATCCCCTTGATTGCCACACGCGGTGCGTCACCCACGCCCCGCACGGACGAGGACCGGGCGCTGGTCATGTTGTCCTCGACACCGGTTCTTGGCGCCAGCGGTGAGACCTTGGCCCTGCTGCGCGGGGGTGTGCTGCTCAACCAGAACCTGGATCTGATCGACCACATCAACCGGATCGTTTACCCTGAAGGCTCCCTCCCCTTTGACAGCCACGGCACGGCCACCTTGTTCATGGAGGACGTGCGCATCACCACCAATGTGCGCCTGTTTCAGGACCAGCGCGCGATTGGCACACGCGTCTCCCAGGCTGTACGCCACGCGGTACTGGACCTTGGGGCCACCTGGCTGGACCGCGCGTTTGTGGTGAATGACTGGTATGTGTCGGCCTACGACCCGCTGGTAGATGCCACGGGGCAGCGGGTGGGCATGTTGTATGTGGGTTATCTGGAGAAACCGTTCAGGTTCGTGAAGTACGGCATGTTGGCCCTGATTGCGGGCATCTTCCTGCTCGTGATGGTGCTGGCCGCCGTGTTTTCAGTTCGTTGGGCGCGCAGCATCTTCAAGCCGGTGGAGCAAATGAACCACGCCATGCAACGGGTGGAAGACGGCGACCCGGGAGCGCGCGTCGGGCCCGTGGAGGCACGTGACGAAATTGGCACCCTGGCCAACCACCTGGATCAATTGCTCGATGTGATTGACGACAAGACCCAGGCGCTGCAACGCTGGGCTGGCGAACTCGATGCCAAGGTCATTGCCCGCACCCACGAGTTGGCGCAAAGCAACGCCTCGCTACAGGCCGCCCAGCAGCAACTCATCAAATCAGAAAAGCTGGCGACCATCGGCCAACTCACGGCCAGCGTGGCGCATGAAATCAACAACCCGATTGCGGTGATTCAGGGCAACCTGGACCTGGTGCGCGAGTTGCTGGGGCCGCACGCCCAGCCCGTGGCTGCCGAATTGAAGCTGATGGACCAGCAGGTAGACCGCATGCGCCTGATCGTGACCCAGCTGCTCCAGCACGCCCGACCGACCGACTACGCGGGCTATGTGGAGGTGGTCGATGTGAACCAGGTCCTGGACAACGCGCTGCTGCTGGTCGGGCACCTGCTGGCCCACACGCGCATTGACGTGCAACGCGAGCTGCGGGCCACTGCACAGGTGGGCATCAACGCGCAGGAACTGCAGCAGGTGGTGATCAATTTGCTCATCAATGCCATTCAGGCCATGCCCGAGGGCGGCACGCTCACCTTGAGCACCAGAGACTGGCCGGGCGACAACGCCAACCCACAGCCCCAAGGCGCCTGCATTGAGGTGACGGACAGCGGCTGCGGCCTGAGTGAATCCGCACTGGAGAAAGTGTTCACACCATTCTTCACCACCAAAAATGATGGCAACGGCCTGGGTCTGTGGATCAGCCAGGGCTTGATTGAGCGTTACGGCGGGCGCATCTCTGCAGCCAACGCAGTCAGCGGGCCAGGGGCCGGTTTCACTGTGTGGCTGCTGACCGACGCGCAAGTACCGGAGGCCAGCGTACGGCCGGACACCCTCGGGCGGGGCCAGAGTTAGCTACTTAATAAATAGCTATCAAGTCAATAGATACGCCGGCTAGAAGGCCATTTAGCTTATATTTTCTGTAAATAGACGTACTCACCCGCCATCGGGTTGGTTTGATCCAGTCGAAGGGGCGCCTGGTGGCTCGCCACCCAGCGCAACCCATGGCGTGCCGCCAGATTTTCAAGGTAGGCGCGCGAGTGCGAGAAACGCAACGTGGGGTGCAGTTGCACGTCTTGCCCCTCATCCGAGATCTCAACCGTGAAGGCCAGCCATCCGTTGTGACGCAACCGCTGACTCAACAAGGCAAAGACCGCATCCAGGCGCCCCACATAGATGAACACATCAGCCGCCACGACCAGATCAGCGACCACGCGCTCATCGCTCAGATAGGCAAGCAAGTCAGCCTGCACCAAGTGGTCATAGACGCCCAAGGCGCGGGCTTTCTCCACCATCGCGCCCGACAAGTCCACCCCGGTCAACGTCCCCGCACGCGACCGCAAAAGCGTGCCGCACAGACCGGTGCCGCAGCCCAGATCCAGCACCTGATCAAACACAGACCGGCAGTCGGCGGGCAAGCGCTCGATGAGCACCCGGTGTCCCTGGTAGCCCAGTTGCTTCACCAAATGGTTGTCAAAGTCATCGGCGTACTGGTCAAACAAGGTCTGAACGTAGGCCCTGGGCGCATCGACCACCGGGCCCCCGCGCGTGAGGGCAGCCAGGTAGTAGCGATGCAGTTCAGGGTCGGCACCCAAACCCAGGGCCTGTTGATAACAGGCAGCGGCGGATTCAAGCCGGTTGGCCTCCCGGTGCGCATGCCCCTGCTGCGTCCAGGCCTCAGCCAGCGCAGGGTCCAGTCGCAGCGCTGCCTGAAACGCCTGCATCGCCTCGTCGCGGCGTCCCTGACTGGCCAGGCATTGACCCAGGCGCAACTGAAAGGCGGCGGAGTCGGCACCCAGCGACTCGGCACGCTGGTGGCTGAGCAAGGCCTGTGGCCACTGACCCAACTCCATTTGGGCCAGGCCCAGCGCGGCCCAGCCGTCCGCCTGGCTGCCATCGGCCGCCGTGGCTTGAAGCAGCAGCGGCTCGGCTTCAGAAAAACGCCTCAGGTGCACCTTGGTCACACCCAGGTTCAGGAGCACCGACGCTCGCCCAGGGGCCAATTGCAGGGCCGAGGAAAATGCCTGCTCCGCGTCGTCGAAGTGGCCTCGCTCAAAGGCCTGAACACCGTCCAGAAAATGCTGCCGGGCTTGATCCAGTGAATTTGACATGGCTTGCCCCCGGCCACTCAGACCAGCATGTCAAAACCCTGGGCTTCCACTGCCATGAACGCGCGGGTGAGGCCCGCCACAGCGGCATAAAAGCGAGCGCGGGGATGACCCTCCAGGTCGTCGCACAGGGTGTTGACCCAGGGCTGAAGGTGGGTGGCAAAAAACTCGCGCTGGCGCGTGAGGTTGGCCACGGCCACGTCCTCCGAGGCAATCAGGTAACGCATGACCTCACACAAGTAGGCGACATGGTCCTCGGTCTCGGACATGGCGTCATCGCGCGCCAGGCCCAGGCTGGCCAGGTCGGTGCGCAATTTCGCCAGCGGCTTTTCGTTCAAAAACCCGCTCAAAAAATGGGAGCCATACAAGTACACCTCGGGCTTGCCCATGCCCCCAAACAAGGTGTTGTATTCGACGCGAATCGCCTCATCCGTGAGCTCTCGGGCAGCGCCCACCAACGCGCGCCAAGGCTCCTCCAGAAAAGCGCCTGCTGCAGGGGCATCGGTAGCCGCCGCGCGCAGATCTGCTATCAACTCTGATGTGGGCGGCGCATAAAAGACAAGGGCCAGCAGCCCATACAGCTCGGAACGGGCAGTTTCTTCGTCAAGCGCGCTGGAGCGCAGGGAGTCGGGGGTAGGGATCATCAGAGGTCCGTAATTTTGATTTCGTTCTGGGCCGAGTAAATATCGACCACGCGGCAGTCGCCACACATTTTGAGGCGCTCCAGGGCAGCACCCTGGAACATGCTGTGGCCTGCGAGCTTGCCCAGCATGGATTCAATCGCCTTGAGTGTGCCAAAGGGCTTGGCGCAGCGCACGCAGGCATAAGGCTTCATCTCATTGATGACCACAGCCTCTTTGCGCAGCGGGCTCAAATTGAGCTGCGGCACCAGGGTGATGGCTTTCTCGGGGCACGTCGTGGCGCACAAGCCGCACTGCACGCAGTTTTTCTCCACCAGCTTGAGCTGGGGCGACTCCGCGTTGTCTTGCAGCGCACTGGCCGGGCAGGCGTTGACGCAGCTCAGGCACAGCGTGCAGGCATCTTTGTTGATCACCAGCATGCCCAGCGGCGCACCGACAGGCAGCGCAATCACGTCCCGCTTGACCGGGGCGTGTTCGATCAGGTGATCCAGCGCCA
>JBIIVW010000088.1:0-13576 GCA_044339205.1 Rhodoferax sp.
AGTGGGTGGTGTAGGGATTTTCGTCCCCGCTAAGCCGGCTGGTCAGCACTTGAAACCAGGCGTAGGCGCTGACCAGGATCACCGGAAACAGCAGTGCCCAACTGAACACTTGTCCCCCTGGGCGAATCACCAGCAAAACACCTGCCAGGCCCGCTACCATCAGCAACCAACGCTGCTGTGACACCGGGTTTTTGAGTATCCAGGCGGCCATGGCGGTGGCGACCAGGGGCGACAACATCACCATGGCCGTGAACTCGCCCACCGGCAAATACTGCAGACCAAAAAACGAGCAGGCGCTGGTGGTGAGCAACAGCACCCCGCGCAGGGTCTGAAAGCGGGGATTGGGGGTGGACAGCAGGCGCAGTCCCTGCACTGGAAACCGCAACCCAAAAGTCACCACGGCCTGGAAGGCGTAGCGAAACCAGAGCAGCATGAGCACCGGCGCGAGTTGGGCGGCGTATTTGGTGGCCGTGTCCAGCACCGCGAAGCACAACGCTGCCAACACTATCAACATCACGCCGCCGCCCTGGCGGGAACGAAAGAACGACATCACGCGTTTAAGGCGCGCTGGGGGCTGCAGCCACCAGGCTGGCGGCCGGTGCCTGCTGGATGCTGCTGGTCAGCAATTCCCACACCGGCGTCAGCGTACCCGGCAGGTAGGGGAGCGTGCCTAATTCGGTGTGGCTCTCATCGGGGCTGTGAAAGTCGCTGCCCCGGCTGGCCGCCAGTCCGAACTCGCGTGCCATATCGGCGTACACCAGGTACTCGGCTGCACTGTGGCTGCCGGTCACTACCTCGACGCCTTGCCCGCCGTGGCTTTTGAATTCGGTGAACAGCGCAAATTCCTCATTGGGGCTGAATTTGTAGCGGGCTGGGTGGGCAATGACCGCGACGCCACCAGCTTCCCGAATCCAGGTCACCGCGTCTTTCAGGGTGGCCCAGCGGTGTTCCACGTAGCCGGGTTTGCCTTCGGTGAGGTACTTGCGAAACACCTCATTGGTTTCACGGCACACGCCGCTTTCCACCAAAAAGCGGGCAAAGTGGGTGCGTGAGATCAGCTCCAGGTTGCCGGCGAACTTCAGTGCGCCTTCATAAGCGCCGTGAATACCGACTTTGGCCAAGCCGTCCGACATCTCGCGTGCGCGCTGCCCGCGGCCGCCCCGGGTACGGAGCAAGCCTTGCTGGAGTGCAGCGTTGTCGGCATCAAAACCAAGCCCCACAATGTGTACCGTCTGGTGAATGAAGGTCACCGAGATTTCAACGCCGGTAATGTAATGCATGCCGGCCGCCTTGGCTGCGGCGGCAGCGCGTTGCTGGCCGCCGATTTCGTCATGGTCGGTCAGCGCCCAAAGTTCCACGCCATTGGCTTTGGCTCGTGTGGCCAGTGCTTCGGGGGTGAGGGTGCCGTCGGAGACAACGGAGTGGCAATGGAGGTCGGCGTTGAGGATGGAAATCACCCAATCATTTTAGGCCTTGCGGGGCCACCGTGGTGAGGCCGAGCAGTTTCCAACCCTGGATGCCGCTGCGGTACCACTTGATCTTGTGCGCCGGGTAGCCCAGACCGAGCAGCTGGCGGATGTTGGTGGGCGACTGGCCGCACCAGGGGCCATTGCAATACATCACCAGGGTTTTGGCGCTGGCGAAGTTCCACAGCGGGCCCACCCGGTAAGCGCCAAAAAGGTCTTCTACCGTGTCGGCAATTTTCTCGGCTGGGGTGTGTTGCGGATGCAGATGAGTCCAGCTCAAGCTGATGCTGCCAGGAATCATGCCGAACCGGGCCAGCCAGTCGGGCTCGCGCGAGTCGATCAGCAAGACAGTTTTGTCGCCCTGGCCAATGCGTTTGATGACCTCCAGCAGCTCCAGTTCGCCCAGTGTTTCCACGCCCGGCGCCATCACCACCGGCTGAATGCAATAGGGGGGACACGCGCGGGAGGTGAGGGCCAGATCGGGGTCGATCATGTTGAAGTTGTCCGGGTTGCGTTGGATGCGGATCACTTTGCCATCCAGCGTCACGTCCAGAAACAGCAAGTCGCCGGTGATGCCTACCGGCTGGTCAGCGGCCCAGGCGGGCGCCAGGCCGGCCAGCATCGCCAAGGCGAAGGCGATGGCGTGGCGAACCCAGTTTGCAGGGGAGATGAGGGAGGGCATGGGGAGACCTTCTGGGTTCAGTGGCAAGGTCATTTTGACCCACTCAAAGCTCTGCTGCTTCGATCAGAAACCGCACCCGTCGCACACCGTTCCAGGCGTCGGCATCAAGCCTGAAGGCCAGTTTCACCCGGGCGGGCAAGGGCTCTGTGCGGCCAAACCACATGCCGTCCACCGGCTGGCCCTGGTGTTTGAGCTTGAGGGCCAGGTGTTTTTCACCGACCAGCCGCTGCGACACCACCTCGACTTCTTCGCTGAAGGTGGGCGCGGCAAAGCCCTGGCCCCAGACTTCCTTGTGCAAGACATCAACCAACTCAACCCGGCGAAACTCGGGCTTTAAGGGGCCGTCGGTATCCAGTCGCCGGGTCAGGGTTGAGGCGTCCAGCCACTCCTGGGCGACCTCGTTCAGGCCCTGCTCAAAGTCGTCAAAATGTTCTTCGGCAATGGTGCAGCCCGCCGCCATGGCGTGGCCGCCAAAGCGCAGCAGCACGCCGGGGTAGCGCTTGGCCACCAGGTCCAGCGCGTCGCGCAGGTGAAAGCCGGGGATGGAGCGCCCCGAACCCTTGAGTTCATGTTCCTTGCCCGGCGCACCGCTGGCCGCAAATACAAAGGTGGGGCGGTGCAGCTTGTCCTTGATGCGCGAGGCCACGATACCCACCACGCCTTCATGAAAATCGGGGTCGAATACGCAGATGGCTGGTGGCGGCTCTTCGTCTTCGTCAAACAGCGACTCGGCAATGGCAAAGGCTTGCTCGCGCATGTCGCCCTCGATCACGCGGCGGTCGCGGTTGATGCCGTCCAGCATTTTGGCCAGCTCGTCCGCACGCGCGGGATCGTCGGTGAGCAGGCATTCAATGCCCAGCGTCATATCGGACAGGCGCCCGGCGGCGTTGATGCGCGGGCCCAGCGCAAAGCCAAAGTCGAAGGTGGTGGCTGCCGGTGCGCTGCGCCCGGCGGCCACAAAGAGGGCGGCCACACCGGGCGGCATGGCCAGGGTGCGCACCCGCTTGAGCCCCTGTGCGACCAAGCGGCGGTTGTTGGCGTCGAGCTTGACCACGTCGGCCACCGTGCCCAAGGCCACCAGCGGCAGCAGGGTGTCCAGCTTGGGCTGGCTGGCAGCGTCAAACACCCCGCGCTGGCGCAGCTCGGCGCGCAGCGCCAGCAGCACATAAAACATCACGCCCACTCCGGCGATGGACTTGCTCTCAAAAGTGCAACCCGGCTGGTTGGGGTTGACGATGACATCGGCGTCAGGCAACTCAATCTGGCCATCCCGGCTGGCCGGCAAATGGTGGTCGGTCACCAGCACCTGCAGGCCCAGGGCTTTGGCGGCGGCCACGCCCTCAAAACTGGCAATGCCGTTGTCCACCGTGATCAGCATGTCGGCGCCACTGTTTTTGACGCGTTGAGAGATGGGAGCGGTCAGGCCGTAGCCGTCCACCACCCGGTCGGGCACGATGTAGCTGACCTGTTGGGCACCGAGCAGACGCAGGCCGCGCAGCGCCACAACGCAGGCGGTCGCGCCGTCGCAGTCGTAGTCGGCCACGATGCACAGCTTGCGGTTGGCCGCGATGGCGTCGGCCAGCAAAATGGCCGCAGCCTGGGTTCCCTTGAGCGCGCTGGGCGGAATGAGTCGGGCCAGACCGTCGTCAAGCTCCTCGGTGCTTTGCACACCACGGGCGGCGTACAGCTGGGCCAGCAGGGGGTGAACGCCGGCTTGCTCCAGGGTCCAGACGGATCGGGGAGGGATATCGCGTGCTATTATTTTCATAGCTTTTTAAGCATGTGATACGCCGGCTGGATGCCAAAAAGATTCATAAATCGCTTCAAAAGGGCTTGGGGCTGGCTCACAAAGGTCTGCGCGCTTGCCTCGCCACACAAGGTCAGTTGGACTGGCTGCCCCTGGTCAATCGCCCGCAGTAAAGCAGCGCATTCGGTGGCGTCCAGGGCGTGCCAGGCCTGCATCCAGGCGAGCCAGTCTTCAGTGAGTGCGGGGGCGCGCAGCGTGTCTACAACTTTGGCGTCGGTGGCAGCTGGCTGGCGCACCGTGCTCAGGCTGCCGGTCCCGCTCAACCAGAAAGAGTTGACGGGCAGCACGCCCCGCGCTGCCCGCGCGTCGTTGACAGGGTGGGTGTAGAGCAACATCTGCATCTCGTTTTGCAGGCGGCGCAGGGGGGCGGCCTGCGTGCTGCGGGGCATCCAGTGTTCGACATTGCGGCCCGCCACCCGGTCGAGTGACGCAGTAGCCAGATCGCCAAAAATCTCTCCTTGTGCCAGCCAGAGCATGGGGTGCTCGTAGCGCAACGCAATGCCGTCTTCTTCAAAATACGGTTGCATGGCGGCCATCAGTGCCCGGGATTCACCTTCAGGAAAATCTGGCAACGTTGCCCCACTCAGGGTGATGTGGTTGGTGGCTATTTGCCAGTGGCAAGGGGTGATGAAGCCCCAGGCCCCGCTGGCCTGGGCCTGCAGCGCCGCCCATGGAATCAGCCCGTCCTGACCCGGCAAGCCTAGGGCCCGGGCCAGCGCGCGCTCATGGGGCGTGGAGAGGCTGAACACATCCGCCGTGTCAGGGGGCTGCGGTGCCAGGCGGGACAGCAGTTGGGTCAGGTACGGCAGGGCCAGCTTCGGGAGCGCTTGCGCGCAGCCCTCGCCGCTGCAAAACGCGAAAGGAATCAGGAGGTGCATGGGGTGATTGTGCGGGTCATCGGGGCTCCACCACGTCGGCAAACAACTGCGCTGCGCTCAGGGTCAGCGCCACGCTGGCCAACTCGACCGACTCATCGCGGGCAAACGGGTGTAACACCCACAGTCCGTCAGCGCCTTTGCGGTATCCGTCGGTGGTGCGGGTGTCCAGGTCAATCAGCACGTATTCCTCCAGAGATGTGAGGTGGCGGTAGTGGCTGAATTTGAGCCCCCGGTCATAGGCGGCGGTGCTGGGGGAGAGCACTTCAATGATCAGCTTGGGCTCGGTCTTGACTTGGGGACTGGCCAGGTCAAGCGCGCTGCAGGTGACCAGCACATCGGGGTAAAAGTAGCTGTTGACAGCGGCCACATGCAAACGCATGTCACTCATGTAGGTGCGGCACGGGCTGCCGCTGAGGTGTTGGCGCAGCGCGAAGCCTATGTTCATGGCCACAGTGACATGCCGGTCCTCGGCGCCGGCCATGGCGAACACCTCGCCATTGATGTATTCGTGGCGGTCCAACTGGGTAGGTTCCCATGCCAGATAGTCATCGGCGGTAAAGGTAGGTTGGTGCGCGGCTTGTGGCATGGCGATTTCCTCAGGGGCGAAACAAGCGCTCATTATGAAGCGCCTCAATGGCTGTCTCATTGACCCTTGTTCATGCCCGGTGGCCCAATGCCACAATGGCGTTTGTTTCAAATTCCTGGCGGCCAATGCAAATTCCCTACGAACTCACCCTTGGCTGGCGCTACACCCGGGCCGGCCGGGCCACCCGCCGCAACGGCTTCATTTCCTTCATATCCGGCGTGTCCATGCTGGGTATTGCGCTGGGCGTCGCGGCGCTCATCATCGTGCTGAGCGTGATGAACGGCTTTCAAAAAGAGGTGCGCGACCGCATGCTGGGGGTGGTGTCGCATATCGAAATCTTTGCGCCCAATGGCGCGGCCTTGCCGGATGTGGTGCGCACCTTGAGTGAAATCCGGGCCAACCCGTCGGTAGTGGGGGCAGCGCCTTTCATCGCCACCCAAGCCCTGCTGGCTCGTGGAGAGGATATGAAAGGCACCATGGTGCGGGGCATTGACCCTGCGCTGGAGCCGGGTGTGACCGATCTTGCCGGAGAGTTGAAAAACACCGCCCTGACCAAGCTGGTGCCAGGCGAATTTGGCGTGGTGCTGGGCGGCGAGCTGGCCCGGGCCCTGGGCGTGCGGTCGGGTGACAAGGTGACGCTGGTCGCGCCCAGCGGGCAGGTGACGCCGGCCGGCGTGGTGCCCCGGCTCAAACAAATGACCGTGGTGGGCACCTTTGATTCAGGACATTTTGAATACGACTCGGCCCTGGTGCTGATGCACCTGGAGGATGCCGGGCGCATCTTCCGCCTGGAGGGGCCGACTGGCGTGCGCGTCAAGCTGCGGGACCTGCATCAGGCCCGCGAAGTGGCGGCGCAGATGGCCGGCACTTTGAGTGGTGATCTCTTGATCCGTGACTGGACGCGCCAGAACCGCACCTGGTTTGCCGCCGTGCAGCTCGAAAAACGCATGATGTTCATTATTTTGACCCTGATCGTGGCGGTGGCGGCGTTCAACCTGGTCAGCACGCTGGTCATGACGGTGACCGACAAGCGGGCCGACATCGCCATTTTGCGCACGCTGGGCGCCAGCCCGCAAAGCATCATGGGCATCTTTGTAGTTCAGGGCGCCATGGTGGGGGTGATTGGCACCTTTGCCGGGCTGGCCCTGGGCTTGGGTGTGGCTTTCAATATTGATGTGCTGGTCCCTGCGCTGGAGAAGCTGCTCAGCGCCAATTTCCTGCCCAAAGACATCTACCTCATCAGCCGCATGCCCAGTGACCCGCAGCGCGCCGACATCTTGCCGATTGCGGTGATTTCCCTGGTGCTGGCCTTTCTGGCCACGCTCTATCCCAGCTGGCGCGCCAGTCAAGTGAATCCGGCGGAGGCGCTTCGTTATGAGTGACATTGTTTTAAGTGCCCGTGGCCTGACCAAGCGTTTTACCGAAGGCCGCCTGGATGTGACGGTGTTGCAGGGCGTGGACCTGGACGTGCGCCAGGGCGAAACGCTGGCGATTGTGGGCGCCTCGGGCTCCGGCAAAAGCACCTTGCTGCACTTGATGGGCGGATTGGATGCGCCCACCAGCGGCTCGGTGATGCTCCGCGGCAAGGACCTGGCGCAGCAAAGTGCGACGGCTCAGGGTCGCCTGCGCAACCAGTACCTCGGGTTTGTGTACCAGTTTCATCACTTGCTGCCCGAGTTCAGCGCGCAGGACAACGTGGCCATGCCGCTGTGGATTCGGCGCATGGCCCCCACAGACTCTGCTGCGGCGGCATCCAAGCTGTTGGCCAGCGTGGGTTTGCTGGACCGGTTGCAGCACCGGCCTGCCGAACTCTCCGGCGGCGAACGCCAGCGTGTAGCCATTGCACGCGCCCTGGTGACTCGCCCGGCCTGCGTGCTGGCTGACGAGCCCACCGGCAACTTGGACCGCAGCACCGCCAACGGGGTGTTTGATTTGATGCTGGATCTGGCGCGCACCCAAGGCACGGCCTTCATCGTGGTCACTCATGACGAGGCGATTGCTGCACGCTGCTCCCGCCAAATCAGGCTGGTGCAGGGGCGCTTGGCTGAATAAATGGGGGTGAACCGGTGATGACCTCGGTTTTTGATGTCCTGATCAGTGAAGTTGGACCACGTGACGGCCTGCAGTCGGTCAAAGCCACCATGCCAACGGCCCACAAATTGCGCTGGATTGACGCGCTGGTGGCGTCCGGCCTGCGTGAGATCGAAGTGGGGTCTTTTGTGCCTGCCAAACACCTGCCCCAAATGGCGGATGTGGCTGAGGTGGTGCGCCACGCGCTTACCCACGCGGGTGTGACGGTCATGGCCCTGGTGCCCAACTTGCGCGGGGCCGAGAGCGCTCTGGCGGCCGGGGTCCACAAGCTCACCATTCCCGTGTCCGCCAGTGCAGCCCATTCGCTTGCCAACGTGCGCAAGACGCGCGAGGCCATGATCGAGGAAGTCCGCGCCATAGTGCAGCTGCGTGACGCCATGGCGCCCGGCGTGGAGGTGGAGGTGGGTTTGTCCACAGCCTTTGGCTGCACGCTGCAAGGCGAGGTGCCTGAGGACGACGTGATTTGGGTCGCCTCCGAATGCATCGCCGCTGGCGTTGATGAGCTGGGCCTGTCGGACACCACCGGCATGGCCAACCCGGCGCAGGTGCGCCGCCTCTTTACCCGGCTTCGGGCGGCCATTGGCGAGCGCACCGGCTCGGCCCACCTGCACAACACGCGCGGCCTGGGCTTGGCCAATTGCCTGGCCGCTTATGACGTGGGTGTGCGTACCTTTGACAGCTCACTCGGTGGCTTGGGCGGCTGCCCCTCTGCCCCGGGCGCCTCAGGCAATGTGGTCACCGAAGACCTGGTCTTCATGTTCGAGGCCATGGGCGTGCGTACTGGCGTTGACCTTCAGAGACTCATCCTCGCACGGGGCGCCTTGCGCGCAGGTCTGTCCGGTGAGCCGCTGTACGGCATGACGCCCGAGGCGGGCTTGCCCACAGGCTGGATGCAGCCCACCTCAAAAATATAAAAACAGTAGCTATGGATGTATATTCCATGCCAGCCAGAGGCTCAAAACTCTTAGATCCATGGCTCCTTGCGGACATGGACCTGACCAAACAGGGCGCAAGCCACCTGCTCCAAGGGTTTGCAGGGGGCAACCGCCGGGTCAGGGTGCTTTATGCTCGCTGCACTGAACTCAACTTGGGACGAAACAAATGATGGTTTTGAGCTGTAAAAAATGGGTCGCTTTGCTTGGCCTGGCAGGAGCCATTGGCTGGGTCGGGATAGCTGGTGCCCAAACCGCTAAGCCCGTGCGTGTGGGCTGGATCGGCCCGCTGACCGGCGCCTCGGCTGATTTTGGCTTGCCCATGCTCAACGGCGCCAAGCTCGCAGTGGATGAAATCAATGCCGCCGGTGGCTACCTTGGGCGTCCGCTGGAGCTCATCATCAAGGACGACACCGCCAACCCCGATGTCGGTTTGCAGCGTTCCCAGGAGCTGATCAAGGAGGGTGTGGTGGCCACCATCGGGTTTTGCAACACCGGTGTGGCCATGAAGGCGCTGGAGGTCTTTCAGACGGCCAAGTCGCCGCTGATCGTGCCCTGTGCCACCGGCACGCCCATCACTTCAAAATACCCGTCGCCCGAGAGCTACATTTTCAGAACCTCGGCACGCGATGCCATTCAGGCACCGTTTGTGGTGGACGATATTGTGTCGCGGGGCTGGACCAAGGTGGCCATCTTTGCCGACACCAGCGGTTACGGCGAGGCCGGTTTGCAGGACGTGGTCAAGGCGCTGGAAGGCAAAAAACTGAAACCCGTTCATGTGGCCCGCTTCGCCTTGGGCGTGAAAGACCTGACCACCGAGTTGAAGGCCGCGCAAGCCGCCGGGGCCAATGTGATCTTCAGTTACACCGTCGGTCAGGAGAATGCGGTGATTGCGCTCGGACGCCAGGCCATGGGCTGGAAAGTCACCCAAGTGGGTCCCTGGTCTTTGTCGTTACCGTTTTTTCTGGATGGCGCCGGTGATGCCGCCGACGGCTCGCTGATGGCCCAAACCTTCATTGCCGAACCAAGCAATGAGCGGCGCAGGGCGTTTCTGATTTCCTACGCCAAAAAGTACAATATCAGCAAGATCACCGTGCCCATGGCCGCAGCCCAGGCCTATGACACGGTCTACCTCCTGGCCTACGCGATTTTGAACATCCGCAGCGGCGATCTGGCCGGCCCCAATATCAAGGCGGGGCTGGAAACCTTGCCGCGCACCTACTACGGCGTGACCGCCACGCACGAGCGCCCGTTCAGCAAGGACGACAAAGACGCTGTGAGCGCCAACATGCTTGTCATGGGCATGGTCAAAAATGGTGCTGTGACCTTCGCCTACCCTGAAGACCGCACCCGCAACCTGTTTGTGCAGCGCAAGAAGTAAGGCTGTCCCCACGTTACTTACGGCCCGCCCGGCTGTGGTAATTTCTCTGGTATGAGTTACTGGATCGATACCCATTGCCACCTGGATGCCCCCGAGTTTGGGCTGGAGGCCGGTCAGATCAGGGCCCGCGCTGCTGCCGCGCAGGTAGCGCACTGCGTGCTGCCAGCCGTGGAGGTGGCCAACTTTGAAGCCGTTCGCGCGCTGGCCCACGCGGGTGGTGACAGTTACGCGCTTGGCATTCACCCCCTGTATGTGGCCAAAGCGCTGGACGCTGACCTCGCTACGCTGGACGCCTGCCTGCTGCGCTACCGCGATGACCCCCGGCTGGTGGCGGTGGGGGAGATAGGGCTGGATTTCTTTGTGCCCGAGTTGTGCCAGAGCCCCTTGCGCGCGCGACAAACGCATTTTTATCTTGAGCAGTTGCGGCTTGCGCGCAAGCACGGTTTGCCGGTGATCCTGCATGTGCGTAAGTCGGCCGATCAATTGCTCAAGGGCCTGCGCAGTGTGGCGGGCCCCGCCGGTGCCCCTTGGCAGGGCATTGCCCACGCTTTCAATGGCAGTGAGCAGCAGGCGCAGGCTTTTCTGGGCTTGGGGCTCAAATTGGGGTTTGGTGGCGCGTTGACCTATGAGCGGGCCATGCAGTTGCGCCGACTGGCCGCCAACTTGCCCCTGGACGCCATCGTGATGGAAACCGATTCCCCCGACATGCCGCCCCACTGGGTTTACAAAACGGCCACCCAGCGTGCCGCCGGCGAGTCCCAGGGCCGCAATGAGCCTGCCGAGTTACCACGCATCGGCGCGGAACTCGCCTGCTTGCGCGGCCTGTCCACCGAGGCCATCGCCGCAGCCACCACGCGCAACGCCCTGGACGCCTTGCCCCGCTTGCGTGCCTTGTGCCCGCCGAAGACCTTCAACCATGCAGACTGAATTGACCTGCACGTCCCGGCCGCAGCCCCACCTTGTCGGCCTCGCCCCTCTCGTCTCTGGCGACACCCGGTTGTTGGTGCTGGGTAGTTTCCCGAGCGTGGCCTCTTTGGCCAGGCAGCAGTACTACGCACACCCCCAAAATCAGTTTTGGCGGATTTTTGAAGCCATTTGGCCTTCTAGCCGGCGCATTACATGCCTCTATAGCTATGAAAAAAAGATTGCTTGGCTGGTGGGGCAGGGTGTGGGTGTGTGGGACGTGTACGCGTCCTGCGAGCGCGAGGGCAGTCTGGACTCCGCCATTCGCTCTGCACAGCTCAATGACCTGGCTGGTTTGCGCCTGCGGTGCCCCCGGCTCAGGGCGGTGGCCCACAACGGCGGCGAGAGCTTCAAGCATGCCCGGCACAGCGCCGCCTTGGGCGTGACCGTGTACAAACTGCCTTCCACCAGCCCGGCCAACGCGAGCTGGACTTTCGAGCGCAAGCTGGCCGCGTGGCGTGAGGTGGTGGAGGCGGCTGGGCTAATCTAAGTTGGGGTCGTGTGTTTGAGGATCACACCGACCAGGTAATTGATGTCAAAGGGCTTGCCGACGCGATCATTCATGCCGGCGTCCAGGCAGGTTTTCCGGTCAGACGCTGTGTTGTTGGCGGTCATGGCGATGATGGGCAGATGGCGATGGTTCGGGTCCCTGCGAATGGCTCGGGTGGCGGTGCAGCCGTCCATCACCGGCATCTGCATGTCCATCAGAACGGCGTCAAACGCCTCTTTCGCCCCGGCGAGGGCGTCCAGACCCAGCCTGCCGTTGCACGCGATGTCAACCACGGCGCCTTCTTGGTCCAGCAGTTCCTTGGCCACCATCTGGTTCATCAGGTTGTCCTCCACCACCAGCAAGCACATACCTTGTAGACGTTTGATCTTGTCTGTTTTGGTTCTCGGGCCTGAACGCAGGTTGCCCTGGCCCTGGAATGCCCTGCTCACGACCTCCTGCATCATGTCCGCAGTCACGGGCTTGACCAGGTAGGCATTCAGGCGAGCTTGCTCCTGCTGCGTTCGCTCAGCCAACTTGTCGCGCCCGAACGCGCTCACCATCAGCTTGATGGGGGCCGGGCCGTTGGAGTTGACGTGCTCAATGCCCTCCAGTGTCTGCCAGCCATCCAGCCCGTTCATACGCCAGTCCGTCACGATCAGGGCGTAAGGCAGCGCGCCGCTGTCATGCCGGCTGGTCACCAGAGAAATTGCTTGTTTGCCCGAGCGGGCAGTGTCCACAGTCCAGCCCAGTGATCGCACCATCTTGCTGATGAACTCCTGGGCAACTGGGGGTCCAGATCAAACAGCAGTTCAGCCGGCTTTTTAAGGTCATTGCCCGCCAGGACGATCGACAGGTCCCGCATCACACGTTCCACCTCAAAATTGCTGGATTCCAGCGCGAGCTTGCCGGCTTCAATTTTTGAAAAATCCAGGATGTCATTGAGCAGGCTGAGCACCGACTTGGCCGCCCGCTCTGTTTTTTGTGCGTATTCCTCCTGAACGTCGTTCAGCGGGGTGCCTTGCATCAGCGTCAGCAAGCCCAAAATGGCATTCATGGGTGTGCGGATCTCATGCGACATGTTGGCGAGAAACTGGTTTTTGGCCAGATAGGCGTCGTTGAGTTCCCGGGTTCGCTCGATCACGCGTGCTTCGAGCACCGCGTTGGCCTCAAGTGGGAGGACTCTCTCTCTGGCCTCAAATTCAAACTTTTGGCGTTGGTGCTCATTTCTTTCAGCTTCGAGTCGTTGTTCCGCTTCACATTTTTGCGTGTAGTCGACGATCACAATTTGGGCGGCAGGCTGCCCCTCCCATTCCGTCGGCCAACTTGAGAATTTGAGGCGAGCCTCGGTACCGTCGGCTCGCAGCGAGAGCTGGTCGCCTTCAAAAAAAGACTGATTTCCGTTGAACATGTCCCCGATTTCCATGCCCTCTCCGGCCTTGCGCTGCAGGTTGACCACGGTCCAGGGGCCCGCTTTGATCGCCTGCTCCAGCGAGCTAAATCCGAAGATCTTCAGGGCGGCCGGGTTGGCGTACAACAACGCATCGCGGGTCGTGACTGCCATGCCTTGCGGGGAGTTCTTGCTCAGGTTTTCGAACCGCTGGGCGATGCGCTCTGCTGAGGCTTTGGTGCGGGACAGCGCGGCAAAGGCAAAGGCCAGCGTGATTCTGATTCCCAACAAGATATCTACGGCAGCCTGCTGCACCATCCCTTCTTCGCCCATCAAAGCCACGTGCAAGGCATTGATACCCAAAAACAGAATCAACAGCCCAATCAGTCGTTCAACCCAGCCTGAAGACCAGAGTGTGTGGGTCAAATATGCGCCACCGCAGACATACACCATGGCGTCGAGCATGCCGACCATGGCCAGTGAATGCTGCGTTGTCACCCAACCGTAGGGCACCAGCAGCAGGGTGAAAACTGCAAACAACTGTTTGCGCGTCACAGGGCGGTTGGCCAAGTCCCTCGACGCACTAAAGAGGAATGTGAACATGGCCACGCCAGCCAAACTGAGCCCAACCGTCCCGAGCATGGCAATCATCGGGTCCCCACTGCGCCAGGCGATGCCCAAGGGCCCCAATGTTGCACCGGCCAGCAGCGAGAGTGCTACGTTTTTGGTGAAGCGTTGTTCTGAGTCTTGCCGCCAGACGATCAACAGCCCCAAACCCGTGATGACGCATACAGCGGAGTTGAGCATCAAGATGATTTGCACGGAGTCTCCATTATTTTTATATTTTTCAACAAATTCTTATGAAAAACGGATGACTCTGCTCACTCGGATGGCTTGAATAGCCCGCCACGGG
>JBIIVW010000305.1:0-3965 GCA_044339205.1 Rhodoferax sp.
CCGGTTGACGGGGTGATCCTCCACGACCAAAACGCGCAGATGGGATGGCAGGCTCAAATCAATTTCCCCGGTATGAATAGCAGAAGGCATGACTTGTTCCGGCAGCTCGACTGCGACCGTGAACCAAAACTCCGATCCCTTTCCGGGCGTGCTGTTCAGACCGATCTCTCCACCCATCAAACGGGTCAGCCGGCTACAAATTGACAGACCCAAGCCGGTGCCGCCGAAACGCCGCGTGGTGGCGGAATCCGCCTGTTCAAACGCGTTGAACACACTGGCCTGCCGATCTTCCGGAATACCAATGCCGGTATCCTGCACCGAAAAACGCAGGCGCATTTGCCCTTGAACCACAGACTCCGGTGAGCAGGAGACCCGCACCGTGACGGAGCCCTTCTCGGTGAACTTGAAGGCATTGCCCATCAGGTTGAACAAAATCTGGCGCACCCGGGTGGGGTCACCGAGCAGTTGCAGCGGCAGCTTGCCGTCAATTTCGCACCTCAGTTCGGGCTCGCCTTCTTGCTGGTTAACCCGGAACAGTTGTGCCACGTCTTCAAGCAACTGAACCGGGGAGAAAGCAATCAATTCGAGCGCCAGCTTGCCAGCCTCGATCTTTGAGTAGTCCAGAATGTCGTTGATGACTGCCAGTAAAGTCTTGCCGCTGGCGCTGATCATGCGCACGTAGTCGGTTTGTTCTGTATTCAGGGGCGTGTTCTGCAGCAACTCGGTGAGCCCCAGCACACCCGCCATGGGTGTGCGAATTTCATGTGACATCACGGCCAGGAATTCACCTTTGGCGCGTGACGACAACCGTGCCTGGTCGTGAGCGGTGATGAGCTCCTGTTGAGTGTGATGGCGGTCCGTCACGTCGCGGCAGCTGTAAACCCGGCCAATCATGACGTCCCGCTCGCTTGCGGGTTGTGAACGCCATTCGAAAACCCTCTCATCCTTGAGATGCAAGATCTCGAAAGTGGGGTCAACCGAACTATTCATCAGGCAAAGAGCCGGGCTGCCTGACAGGTTGGTGTTGCCTGATGAGTCGGCAAGGGTCAGTTGGCTTGTAATGAAGGCCAAAATGCCCGCATCGTCGCGGTCTGCGAGCAACTGTCGGGGTACTTGCCAGAGCTGTGAAAAACGACGATTCATGTTGAGAATCGCGCCGGCGTTATTGGTCAGAAGGATACCTTCGGCGGTGGCTTCAAGCGTGGCAGCCAAATGCGAAGCCATGATGCCCAACTCGGTTTCCTGATGTCGCTCCGCACGCATCGGCCGTGAACGTACCGTGAAATATTCGCCCGACGGTCCGGCGCGGTGAACTGACTTCATCACGCTAACTACGGTGCCATCGGCCTTGCGGTAGCCGCTCTGGGCATCCAGCGGGGTGGTGCTCGCCTGCATCTCGTCCCAGAAGAAAAGGTCTGTCAATGCGCATTCGAGGTCGCCGACTGGTCGCCCCAGCAGGGCATCGCTGGCGTAGCCCAACTGCCCATGCACAGCCGGACTGGCCGCCACTATGCAGAGTGTTTTGGAATCCAGAAGCAGGAGCATTTCGCTGGAAGCGCCCAGCAGCAGCGTATTTTTGTTCATGGATGACTCCCAGTCGGCCGGTCGGATCCGCTCGTTCCGGCATCAAAGAAATAGGTGACACGTTTGCGGGGACTCAGGTAGGCAGCCACTTTGGGGGACAACACGCCAGGACGCAGCGATTTGATGATGTTGATCTCGGGCGTCACTTCCAGGTTGATCATCATGGCCTCTTTCCTGTCTATGCTTTCGTCATAGACCATCACCCAGGGGCGTAGCGGTTTCCTGGAATTAACCGAGGTGACCAAAGCAATCGCCTGATTGGAAAGCTGGACCACAGAGCCGGGCGGGTACACCCCCAGACATCTAATCATCAACTGCAAGGCCCGCGTTTCAAATTTGGAGCTTCGCTGGGCAAACATGAATGACAAGGCTTCGTGCGGTGTCATGGCCTTGTGAATGTCAGCCGGGTTGCACAGGTTGTCATAGAAATTGACCATCGAGACCAGGCGCGCTGCTGGCGTCATGGCCGCTTCCTTGAGGCCCTTGGGGTAACCGCTGCCATCAGCCATTTCATGGTGTTGCGCGACCAGCGCCAGAGCTTCGGGAGGGAGCCCGATGCGTTGCCCCATGGTGACCCCGAGGTCGACATGGGTGGCTCGCAGGTTACGCTCTGCGTTGGTGAACTCAGCAGGATTTTTCTTGCCAATCCGGTCCGGAATTTCGGTCAAACCGACATCGTGCAACATGGCACCCACGCCCAGGATATGAGCCTCTTTGGCGGTAAAGCCCAGCTCTTTGGCCAGCATCAGGGAGAGTATGGCGACATTGAGGCTGTGAAAATAGACCTCGTCGCCGCCAGCTTTGTCGCCCATGACATGCAATGTTGACTCCGGGCTGCTGAGAAAGGACTCCACCATGTTGTCAATCAACACGCCGATTTCATTGAGGGTCTCTTTGGGCCGGGCGAACAGGTTGCGGTTCAGGCTTTTCATGACCGCTGTGGCTTTGACAAACGCTTTTTCCACCTGATCGACATGCTCACGGTGAAGCGCGATGGCCTGCATGCGCTCCATTCGGGCCAGCACATCTGGATCGTCGTCCTCGCTGACTTGCGCCTCTGCGCGCACCAATGACGGCGTCTGTGGTGGCGCGCTAACCGACTCGGTGCTCAAGGGGACGTCGCTGCGCGCGGGATCCACCCGGTAACGGATCAGGCGCAGGGCTCTCAGATCCCGCAATTGGTCTTCACTGCGGATCTTGAAGTTGTTCATGGCAAACGGATGCTTGAACCAGGGCAGTTCAATCATCACGAAGACACCAACCTGCAACCGGTCTGGGTCCAGGTAGTGGGGAGCTGCGACGTCAGTGGGTCCGGTGTTCATGCAACCTGATCTTCAATCAAATGGCGGTATCGGACTGTCTTCAGGCCAGCTTTTTGACGAGCACCTGGCTCTTGCGGTCCCAGTTGTACTTGCGTTTGCGGGCTTCGGGCAACCAATCGGGATCCACCAGAATGAAGCCCCGCTTCAAAAACCAATGGGTTGTGCGGGTGGTCAACACAAATATACTGTCCAGCCCGGCGGCCTTGGCCCGCTGCTCGACCCGCTTCAAAACCCGTTCGCCATCGCCCTGGCCCTGTACTTGGGGGGACACGGTCAGTGCGGCCATCTCGGCGGTGCGCGCCTCGGGGTAGGCGTACAGCGCGGCGCAGGCAAAAATGACGCCATCGTGCTCGATCACGGTGTACAGGCCCACATCGCGTTCTATTTCAGTGCGGCTGCGCTTGACCAGGGTGCCATCGTTTTCAAACGGCTCGATGAGCTGCAAAATGCCGCCTACATCGTCTACCGTGGCCTCGCGCAGGCTCTCCAGCTTCTCGTCGACCACCATGGTGCCGATGCCGTCGTGCACATACACCTCCAGCAAAATGGAGCCATCCACCGCAAAAGGAATGATGTGGCTGCGCTCAACACCGCTTTTGCAGGCTTTGACGCAATGCTGCAAATAGAAAGCCGTGTCGGTCGGCTGGTTGGCTGCCGGCAGTTCTTTCAGCAGCTTTTCGGCGGCCGCCAGCGGCAGCTCGGTATCAATCGGGTTGTCTTCGCTGTCGGGCTGGCTCGGGTCCATGCGGATACCGGGCACCTCGGTGACAAAAATCAATTTATCGGCTTGCAGCGCCGTGGCCACCGATGTGGCGACTTCTTCCATGGTCAGGTTGAAGGCCTCGCCCGTGGGTGAAAAACCGAACGGCGAGAGCAAGACCATGGCCCCCATGTCCAGCGTGCGCATGATGCCGGCGGTGTCGACTTTGCGAACCAGTCCCGAGTGTTGGAAATCCACGCCATCCACAATCCCGACCGGACGGGCGGTCAGAAAGTTGCCCGAAATGACCCGCACCGTCGAGCCCGCCATGGGCGTGTTGGGCAGACCCTGGCTGAAGG
>JBIIVW010000089.1:0-13573 GCA_044339205.1 Rhodoferax sp.
CTGGACATTGCGGTGGGCAGCCGCTATGTCGCCGGGGGTGGCATTGGTCAATGGGACAAAGGCCGGGCGCTGATCAGCAAATTCGCCACGCGCTTGAGCCTGCTGGTGGTACCCGCCGAACTGAAGGACCCGATGAGCGGTTTTTTTATGGTGCGGCGCGAGTCCTTTATGGGCTGTGTGCGCCAGTTGTCGGCACTCGGTTTCAAGATTTTGCTCGATTTGTTTGCCTCAAGCCGCGAGCCCCTTCGGTTTGTCGAGATTCCCTATTCGTTCCGAAACCGGCACGCGGGTCTCAGCAAGCTCGACAACCGGGCAGCCTGGGATTACCTCATGCTGCTGATGGACAAGATGGTCGGGCATCTGGTGCCGGTCCGGTTTCTGGCTTTCGCCCTGATTGGGGGAATGGGGGTCGGCGTGCACATGGTGGCATTGCTGCTGCTGTTCAAGGGTGAGGCCCTGGACTTCACTGCCGCACAGGGCGCAGCCACGACGATCGCCATGGTCTTCAACTTCACGCTCAACAACGCCATGACCTACCGGGACCGCCGTCTGACCGGGCTTGGGTGGCTGCGCGGACTCATCTCCTTCATGCTCGCCTGCAGCGTGGGCGCATTGGCCAATGTCGGTATTGCTGACTATCTGTTTGGCAAGAGCGGGGGCTGGGTGCTGGCTGCGCTGGCCGGCATTCTGGTTGGTGCAGTGTGGAACTATGCGGCCACCTCTTTTTACACATGGGGCAATACGCGCCAGCGTTGAGCCTGGCTGCGCTGTACCGGCTCACCCCGGTCTGGCGCAGCGTGGGCGCCATGCTGGGTCTGGCCTTGCTGTCGCTGGGGTATCTTGCGTGGCTGGAATTTGGGCAGTGGGCCGGTCAAGCGATCCAGATCGATGAGTTGTACTTTTCTGCCTGCGCGGCTCGTGGCTTGGCGATGGGCCAGTTGCCGATTGCCGGCTGCCATGACAACAAGGGGCCCCTGATCCTGCTGATGCATCAGCTCGTACAGGTGGCTAGTTCGGCCTACAACCTCGTGGCCATCAAGACCGCAGCCTATATGGTTGTGCTGCTGGTGGCG
Source organism: Rhodoferax sp. (assembly GCA_044339205.1). Classification (GTDB taxonomy): domain Bacteria; phylum Pseudomonadota; class Gammaproteobacteria; order Burkholderiales; family Burkholderiaceae_C; genus Rhodoferax. Next base: position 1,074 of record JBIIVW010000089.1, read on the forward strand.
GGAGCCGTTGCATGGTTGGCGCACCGGCTCGCTGGTTTACTGGCAGCCGTGAGCGCCGCTGCATTAATCCTCCAGGCACTGGTAACCCAAGCGTCCCATCTGGCCCTCAAGACAGAAACGGTTGGGGTCATCTTTCTGCTGGCAAGCCTGATCGTCGCGACCCGCCCTGTGGCGCGAAGAGGCGCGTGGCGACTCTTCGCAAGCGGTGTTTTGCTCGGCATGGCGGTGGTGACCAAGCAAACCTTCGCTGTTGCCGCCGTGGCTACAGTCGGCTGGCTCTGGTGGTCGTCGACCGGCAGCCCCGGCGTGCGACTGCGCTCCTGCGCGACCAGCAGTGCAGTTTTTTTTATCGGCGTGCTCGTGCCGTTCGGGGTCTTTATGCTCATTTTTATGCGGGAGCATCGCCAGTCTGAATTCCTGTCGTCGATGTTGATCTACCCTTCGGTTTACGGCGCGGTGGCTACCGAACCGCTTTACAAAAGATGGGGTTGGACAGCGGGGGCTGTGCTCAGTGCCATGAGCAGCACGTTTTTGCTGAGCACGCTATGTGTCGGCGGGGTCATCCGGACACTCATCACAAGCCGCAGCCAGCACAGCGGCAAGAGGGCGGCTGCGAGGTCGCGCATGCTGTTGCTGCTCGTCACCGTGGCCACCGTTTTCACCCTGGCGCTGGCGCCGGCTTTCTACTCGTACCACCTCGTGCCCGCGCAGGCGCTGATGGCCGTCTTCGGCGGCGTGCTGATTTCGGATTTGGCAAGCGAACTCCGTGATGCGGTACCCAAGGCCACGGCCTACCTGTCGCTGAGCCTCGTCGTGCAGTCGATTCTGATGGCAGCAACGACATGGTCGTCCAATGGCGGCGAATGGCACACGCGAAATAGCGATTCCGTGCTGGCGCAAAGCCTGGCGCTTCCCGCTGCAGCCCGTGGCGAATTCGCCTATGTCTTGGGCATGCGGCCCAGCTTCTACGCCTATAACGGACTTATCCCGGCCTCTGACGTGCTTTTCCCTTGGGCGCTACGGGGTGCGCCACAAAACTCGTTCTACAGCCCCCCGCCGGTGGGGAGCGCACGAGCGCGCGGTTTGGCGTGGGCGCAAGAGCAGGCCACCGCAGCCCTTTTCGCAGATTTTCACCGTACACCCCCGCGCTACATCTTGGTCGTGTGGAGCATGGCGCGTGCAGCAGATTCAAACCGCGTCTCGGATGTTCCGGGTTTCGATGAGTATCTGCAAGAAGCGTGCGTCTACCTCCAGGACGTCGGCGCGTCCGACAAAAAGGATGCCAGCCTGTATCAGTGCACAAAGCCCCTGCACCGCCAACCCAATTCCTTACGGGACTGATACCGGGGTGATTCACGAACTCAACTCAATCGCCGGCCAACAGCGGCACCAGGGCCTGCGGAATGCGCACCGGCAGGTCCAGCAGCCAGAACGACAGCGCCTTGCCGTGGGTGTCCAGGTTCAGCGCATCGTTCACGCCGCCATCCAGCACGGCGTCCAGCACAAAATTTATGGCGTGCAATTGGGGCAGCAAGTAGCGCTGCACCGCCGTGGGCTGGCGGTGGGCAAAGTGCGCGGCCACCCGCTGTGGCGTGAGTTGCTCAACCAGCACGGGGTACAGGTCGGCATGCCAGGCAATCACGCTGATGTTGGAGCGGTTGCCTTTGTCACCGGTGCGGCCATGCGCTGCGCGGTACAGCGCAACAGTCATAAATTCGCTCATGCTCGCACCTCCTCATTCACCATGCTGAACCGGGTGGGCACCGCCTCGCGCGGCACCAGGCACGACAGGGTGCTCAGGCGCGGGGTGAGCGCCGTGCGCACACCGCCGCCCCCAGCGGGGCCGCAGGTGTAGAGCGCCATCACCTCCCGCGCCAGCCGCTCAGCCTGCGCCTTGTCAAAATGGGCAGCGGCCACCCGCAGGCGCACATCACGGGCATCGCCCGCTGCCGTGGCCTGCAGCAGGCGGCCCGCATCGTCGCCAAAGATGCTGACAGCCCCAATCAAGTCCACCCGCAACGCCAGGTTGGGCAGGCGTTGGCGCAGCACCTCGGCGGCCAGCCGGGCTCGGCTCTCGGCGCGGGGCCCGGCGTAAGAAATCTCGCCTTCAGCCAGCCAGCCGCCCTCGCTGCACACATTGACCTTCAGGGTGGCTGGGCGGGGATGTCCACGCACGCCCCGCAGGGCCACTCGGTTGGGGCCGACCTGCTCCAGGTAGGCCTGACTGATGTCGGCCACCACATCAGGCGTGAGGTAGGCCGCCGGGTCGTGCACCTCGTAGAGCAGCTGTTCTTTGACGGTGGCCAGGCTTACCAGCCCGCCGGTAGGCTCGGACTTGGTGATGACGCAGTGGCCGTCGGCGTCGATCTCTGCAATCGGGTAGCCCACAGCATGCAGGTCAGGCACGTCCTTAAAACCGGGGTCGGCAAAGTAGCCGCCACAGACTTGCGCGCCGCACTCCAGCAAATGGCCGGCCATGGTGGCGCGGGCAATCCGGTCCCAGTCATCGGCTGGCCAGCCAAAATGAGCCATTGCCGGGCCCACCGCCAGCGAGGGGTCGGCCACCCGGCCCGCCACCACAATCTGCGCGCCCGCCTCCAGCGCGGCAGCAATGGCCTGCGCGCCAATGTAGGCATTGGCGCTGACCATGCGGCCGCCGTCCAGCGCGGCGCCCAGTTGCGCCTTGAGCAGTGGCTGGTGCGCGGCACCCGATACATCGTCACCCTCCACCACCGCGATGCGCGGTGCCGGCAGACCCAGCTCGCGGGCCATGCGATGAATGTGCCGAGCGGCCGCCAGCGGGTTGGCAGCGCCAAAGTTACTGACGATGCGAATACCGTGCTGCAGGCAACGCGCCAGCACCGGGCGCAGCATGTCGTCCAGCAGGGGCTCATAACCCAAGTCCGGGTTGGCGCGGCGGCGCAGCTGGGCCAGCGCCAGCGTGCGCTCGGCCAGCGTTTCAAAAATCAAAAAAGCGCGCTGGCCCGGTTGGGCGGCGCAGCGGGCAATCAGACTGTCCACCACCAAAACGGCGGCGTCCACGCGGTCGCCCGAGAAACCGGCAGCACAGCCAATCAATAAAGGAATAGAAGTGTCAGGTGTCATGGGTAGATTGGCATTGGATCGCACTGTTGGCGGCTACCCTGGATTCTCACACCAGAAAATGCGGATCAACCCAAATCCGAAAAGCGACCCCATGGGCCGCGCCCACGCTGTATTACTTCACTTTGGCAAAAGCCACGACCTGGTTCTTGCCAAAGTGCTTGGCGCACTTGGGGCAAGTGGCATAAAAGAAGTAGAGCTTGTCCACTTCTTTGCCTTTGCCCCGGACATAGGCTTTTGTCTGGGTGATCCAGGAGCCAATATCCCGAAAAGGTCCGGTGAATACTTTGGTCAGGAAGGTCCCGGACAGATGGTCGGTCGGCAGGCCCGGCACGGCACGGTCGGTGGCCATGTAGATTTCAGAGCCCCAGGGAGATACTTCGTCCACCAACCACAGTGGCTCTGGCGCGTAGGCCTGTGCCTGTTCGATAGCATCGTGATCACGGGCCATCACTGATCCAAAATTGAGCGGGATGTGCAAGAACTCACGAATGTGATCCTTGACGAAAGGCTTGTCTTGCCAGACGAATTCCTGCTCCTCCCACCGGGTTTCGTCCAGCCTCGCACAGCATCCGGTTTCCTGGTTGTCATAGTTTGTTTCAGCCAGCTTCATGGAATCCCCCGATGACATCAAATCAATGATCCGGCCAAGGCTAGGGGCATCTGGAAAAAATTCAATTGAGAAATATCAGGGCCTCAGCTTTGGCCATCTATTCCAGCGGGGCCGCGACCACCTGCAGGGACGCGTTGAGGATGTCCTTTTCCTCCTGGTCTGTCAGCGCGGCAATCATGTCGTGTGCAAGCTGGTAGTGACGCAAGTGGGCTGCGGCGTTATTCGCCGCTGAGGCGACATTGGCCGCCACAAGATGTGCGTAGGCCAGTTCCCACGGTGCACACCCTGATTCAAGAAATAACGGTTGTGATTGCTGGAGGTAATGCTTGGCTGGCTCTGGCAACTTCAGCAATGCGTAAACGTGGGCGAGCAACTGGGCAGCGTGAGCCCGATTCGATTCATTGCCCACGATTTTCCAAAAATACATGGCCGCGTGGGCAGCCTGGAGCATCTCGTCATCCTGCTCCGGAGTACGAGCCAGCTGATCGGCGAGCGACCACGCTTGGTTGTTGGCTTGCGACGCAAGGCGCCTCTGCCAAAGGGTGGTGTTTTCTGGTGTTGGCTTGTCACTCACAATTGAAAATCTCCTTGGGGAGCCCCGTGCAGCTCAGTTGGATACAAGCGGCAGAATTCAGGGACAAATCTGAATATCCAGGATATCCAAGGGGATAGGCCAGCATGCTGTGAATTCAATCAAACAGCTATTATTTATATATCAATAAAGGTATATAAAATAAGGGCTAGAGCAAAAAAAAGCCAATAAAATAGGTTCAAACGGCATTCAAACACCAACCAGCGCGTGCCGCACCAGCAAAACGGCCATCACCCCCATGGTCAGGCCGATCAAGCCATCCAGCATCTGCCAGGCCCGTGGCCGGGCAAACCATGGCGCCAGCCAGCGGGCGCCAAAGCCCAGCAAGCCAAACCACAACAGGCTGGCGGTGCACGCGCCCGCCACAAACCAGCCCTGCAAGGCAGTAGGTTGCTGCGCACCGATGCTGCCCACCAGCAGCACGGTGTCCAGGTACACGTGAGGATTGAGCAGCGTGAACGCGGCCGCCTGGGCCAATGCGGCTCTGCGGCCCAGCCCTGCACCGCCTTCAGTGGCCCGCAACGACTGGGGTTGCCGTGCGCGGCGCAGCGCCTGCCACGCATACACCGCCAAAAAGGCAGCACCAGCCAGCGCCAGTGCGCGCGCCAGGCCCGGGCGTTCGCCCAAGGCCTGCGCCATGCCCATGACCCCTGCAGCGATCAGCACGGCGTCTGCCACGGCACAAAACAGCACCACACTGGCCACATGTTCTCGGCGCAGGCCCTGACGAAGCACGAAGGCGTTTTGCGCGCCAATGGCCACAATCAGCCCCAGGCTCAGCGCCAGGCCCTGCACAAAGACGGAGGCCGCAAGAGAAACGGTGTCAGGTAAGGTGGTCATGCACCGAGGATGCCTACACTCAGCCCTGAAGACAAACTATCTTTGTTGAATCCAATTATTGCTCCGGCCCAGTGAAGTATTTAGCGGCATAGCGAACCCGCCGATCCTGAAAGTAGCCAAGAACGCGCGCAGGAGTTTGCTCCAACATAGTCATATGCGCGGTGGCCGCTTCGCGTAACTTTGCCTTCGTTCTGACCGGAACCCGCTTGCCCATCTCCTGCTTCAAATCCGCGTTGAGACGTTCCTCAGGGTTGAGTTGCGGGCTGTAGCTTGGCAGGCAGAACAGCTCAATCTGGTCTTTTCGCTCAGCCGCCCATGCCTTCACAACCTTGCTGTGGTGGACGCGCAAATTGTCCAGAATCAGGAAGACTTTTTTGCACGCATCTTTGATCAAAGCTTGCAAAAATTCAATGAGCTTTTCTGAGTCAAATGCGTCCTCAATGATCATCCAGCGTGCCTTGCCCTGGTTGGTCACTGTGGCGATCATAGAGAGCTTTTGGCGGGTACCATCAATTGCAAAAGCGACCGGGGTTTTACCTGCTGGCGCGTAGCTCCTGCCACGCACATCCGTGTTCACCAATGCAGTCTCATCACCCCAGTGAATTTCGGCTCCTTCTGCTTTGGCGCGTTGCTCTATTCCAGGGTATTCGCCCTCCAGCCACGCCTGTACTGCCGCAGGGCTTTGCTCGTAGGCGCGATTGATGGGTTTTTGAGGTGTGAAGCCCCAGCGGTTTCCGATGCTGCGAACTTGCAGTTTGATGCCGTATTCCTGCTCGATGAGTTGGCCTACTGCAGCACGACTCCACAGCCTGAAGTCCATCTTGAGTTGCTCGGGGCGCCTGTCGATGATCATTTTCTGAATCGTGTCTTCTTGCACCGCAGTGAGCACACGTCCATCGCCTCTAATGCGACCCCGGCAGGCCGGACGAATGGCGGACCAACCACCAGCATCGAACAGATCAATGGTGACTCGAACTGCCGGGTAGCTCAGCCCCGTCATGGCCACGATTTGCATGATCTTGATTGCCTTCTTGTGCAACCGCACGACTTGCTTGCGCCGCTCGTGAAGTTGATCGAGCGTTTATTTTCTTGCGTTTTCTTTTTCCATGAGCTTCTGATCCGGAAAACCATAGAAAATTCATACTTTATCGGGCCTTATCTATAACCAGCGCTTTATCAAGTCAAAAAAGGCCGCCACCAGCAATTGGGCCAACCTGCAACTAACCGAGGCGCAGCTGGTGTATGCCGCCAATGACGCGTACGCCGCTATGAGGGTCTTTGAGGCCTTGCAGCCACTATAGAGCCGAGGTCAAGCAGCGCTAATTCTTGTAGTACCCGCAAGCAACGCATAGGTTGCCAGACTTCTCAAAATAGGCAGACTTGAGCAGTGACTCTTTGGTAAGTGGGTGGTTCCACTTGTAATCCATCCATTCGGCGGCGCCCGCCTTTGCGATGTTGGCCATCTCGGTGACAAAGAATTTACCCTCAGTGTCTTTGATTGGGCCCCACTTTGCATTGTGCAAACGGCGGTTGGCGCCGTGCCCAGCAATGGTGCCATCAAAGCTATAAATCGAAAGGTAAAGATCACGATCAATGAATCGCCCGGCGTTCATTTTGTTCACCTCCGTAATGAGGGCATCTTCGCCGTATTGCCCTGCAAATTCGACCGCTTGCCGCACCATGCCCATGGCTTCTTCGGCATTGCCGAACTCTCGGGCGCCTAGGTTGAGGATCGAAACCGCACCCGCCAGCGTCATGGCCTGGTCTTGCAAACTGGTGGTGGTGATGGAGGCTTGCATGACCAAGGTTGCATTTTCCTGCGTCATGCCGTCCAGGTGGGTCATGGCTTGGCTAATTTCGTCAATGCCAGCGCTCTGTTCCGAACTGGCCGCCGAGATCTCACTCATCAGGTTAACGACTTTTTTAATGCCGTTGACAATTTCTGCCATGGCTACACCAGCGTCATCCACTAGGCGACTGCCTGCATCTACCTTTTCTACCGAACTGCCAATGAGTTCCTTGATTTCTTTTGCCGCCTTGGCAGAGCGCTGCGCCAGCGTGCGCACCTCAGAGGCCACGACGGCAAAACCGCGCCCCTGTTCGCCCGCGCGTGCAGCCTCTACTGCCGCGTTCAAGGCCAGAATATTGGTTTGAAAGGCAATGCCATCAATCACGCCGATGATGTCCACGATCTTGCGCGAGTTGTCTTTGATGGACGCCATGGTGGTGACCACTTGGCCTACGACCGCCCCACCTTTCGTGGCAGCGTCGGATGCCGCCGCGACCAGCTGATTGGCATGGTGTGCACTGGTGGCATTTTGGCGAACGGTTGCGCTTAGCTCTTCCATCGATGCTGCCGTTTGCTCGAGTGCGCCCGCTTGTGATTCGGTGCGGGCAGACAGCGCGGTGTTATCGTTTCCGATCGTGATTGATGTGCTGCCAATCACCGTAGTGCCCAAGCGCACATCGCCCACAATTTTGAACATGCGCTCGCTCATCTCTTGCAGCGCCAACTGCAACTCACCCAACTCACCAGATCCGCTGGCTACAAAAGGCTCGCTCAAATCCCCCGATGCCATGCGCTGGGCTGCCATATTGGCTTGGTGCAGCGGTACTGCCAAACTGCCATGAATCCACGCGAGCAGGGCAAGACTGGCAAGCACGGCCACTGCGCCCGCTCCAACTACATAGATTGATGACTGATTGTTGCCTTCAGACAGTTGGAAGGCTGCGAGCACCGTAATGCCCAAGATCAGCAACGCAAGCAATCCAAAACTAAAAATGAGCCGCTGACGAATTCTCATGTTGCGAAGGGTCATCGGCCTCTTTCGTGGTCCAAACTATTTGAATTGCATGACATATCTGGTACAGAGTACGTTAACCCAGTTACGGCATGTTTTGGAAGAAAATCGCGCCCAGAACGCGAGGGTTTTCCCGGTCTGACGTATCGCGGGTATCTCAGGCACAAGGGCTCAGGCCTGTTCTGTGGCCGACTAATCAATGGCTTTATAGTGTCCGCAAGATGTCCAGCCCAACGGGTTCGACGTAAGGGGTTTTCACCATGATTGCTTGGGTCATTGGATGAACGTACTTGTAGTCTACCCAGCCGCAGCTATTGCTCCGGCCCAGTGAAGTATTAAGCGGCATAGCGAACCCGCCGATCCTGAAAGTAGCCAAGAACGCGCGCAGGAGTTTGCTCCAACATAGTCATATGCGCGGTGGCCGCTTCGCGTAACTTTGCCTTCGTTCTGACCGGAACCCGCTTGCCCATCTCCTGCTTCAAATCCGCGTTGAGACGTTCCTCAGGGTTGAGTTGCGGGCTGTAGCTTGGCAGGCAGAACAGCTCAATCTGGTCTTTTCGCTCAGCCGCCCATGCCTTCACAACCTTGCTGTGGTGGACGCGCAAATTGTCCAGAATCAGGAAGACTTTTTTGCACGCATCTTTGATCAAAGCTTGCAAAAATTCAATGAGCTTTTCTGAGTCAAATGCGTCCTCAATGATCATCCAGCGTGCCTTGCCCTGGTTGGTCACTGTGGCGATCATAGAGAGCTTTTGGCGGGTACCATCAATTGCAAAAGCGACCGGGGTTTTACCTGCTGGCGCGTAGCTCCTGCCACGCACATCCGTGTTCACCAATGCAGTCTCATCACCCCAGTGAATTTCGGCTCCTTCTGCTTTGGCGCGTTGCTCTATTCCAGGGTATTCGCCCTCCAGCCACGCCTGTACTGCCGCAGGGCTTTGCTCGTAGGCGCGATTGATGGGTTTTTGAGGTGTGAAGCCCCAGCGGTTTCCGATGCTGCGAACTTGCAGTTTGATGCCGTATTCCTGCTCGATGAGTTGGCCTACTGCAGCACGACTCCACAGCCTGAAGTCCATCTTGAGTTGCTCGGGGCGCCTGTCGATGATCATTTTCTGAATCGTGTCTTCTTGCACCGCAGTGAGCACACGTCCATCGCCTCTAATGCGACCCCGGCAGGCCGGACGAATGGCGGACCAACCACCAGCATCGAACAGATCAATGGTGACTCGAACTGCCGGGTAGCTCAGCCCCGTCATGGCCACGATTTGCATGATCTTGATTGCCTTCTTGTGCAACCGCACGACTTGCTTGCGCCGCTCGTGAAGTTGATCGAGCGTTTATTTTCTTGCGTTTTCTTTTTCCATGAGCTTCTGATCCGGAAAATCATAGAAAATTCATACTTTATCGGGCCTTATCCATAATGGCGATATTCTGTTGGGCCAGGCTAATCGGTTAACGCCTCCTGCTGTTGCGCCATCTGGCTTGCAGTGGGACCAACGGCTTGTTTCCCGCTTGGGGACTCAGCGCAACATCATCAAGCCAGCCAACTGGCAAGACTACGCCTACCCCTTCGTGTACGGCCAGTTTGATGCAAGCCTGGTACCGCTTAAAGACTGGCGCGACTGCTCTCACCAGGCCCTTTTTTTACCCGCTGTCAAAAAGTGGGCACAAAACCATATCGACCGCGACTCTGAGGCTCTGATAGATCAAATTCAGTACCGGCTTCTGCCTGCCCGCGGCATCATGGCAAGGCGAGATGAGATCCTGATTACAGCGGGCTCGCAAATGGCCTGCTACCTACTGGCTAACGTGCTTCTCGACCGCAAAACCGTTGTAGGCATTTAAGACCCGGGCTACCCGGACGCACGCAACAATTTCTTACTGCGCAGTAACCACGTCAAAGCACTGCCCATTGATGCCGATGGTTTGATCGCCTCACGCGCCATGGGTCAGTGCGCATATGTTTTTGTGACGCCAAGTCACCCGTGCCCGACAACTGTCACCATGTCATTGAAGCGCAGGCAGGAAATTCTGGAGTTGGCAAATAAACGAGATGTCGTGCTGCTGGAAGACGACCACGAGAGTGAGCTGAACTTTTCAGGACGGCCTCTGCCAGCTCTGAAAAGCTTGGACAATGATGGCCAGGTGATCTATCTTGGCAGCTTGTCTAAAACACTGGTCCATAGCCTGCGAATTGGCTATATCGTGGCACCCGCCGAACTGATACGTGAGCTTCGCGCTTTAAGGCGATTGATCATGCGGCACGAGCCCACCAACAACTCGTACACCGCAAGCCTGTTTATTGCACAGGGTCATCATGATGCGTTTATCCGCAAGTTGAACGTGACGTACCGCGAGCGGCGTGACATATTGACCAGCGCTTTTTCCAGATATTTACCTGAGTTCCAAATCATGCCGTCGCAAGGCGGCTCCGGCGCCTGGATCAAGGGCCCTGATGGATTTAACAGTCAGCCATTGGCCGAGAACTGCATGGCTCGTGGTGTGCTGATTGAACCTGGAGATATTTTTTTTCTTCAGTAAATTTACAAATAGGAACCAACCCCACTTTTGCTTGGGTTACTCAGCCATTCATGGCAGCTTGATCGATGCAGGTGTGCGGGAAATTAGTCTGGCCTATAAGGGAATGCGAATTTAAAGTGATTGACTCTTGAGGCCCCTCACGTGGCATTGGACTTTCCGAAGTCCTTGTCGGCTACCCTTCAAGTTTGACGTTGGTGCGAAGCAAAGCTGCTTTCAATTCGCGACTAGCGGGTTTGGAAACATCCACACCAAGAACAGCCACATCGAACGGCGAGCCTGACCTGATGTTGTCTGGCAGAATCTTTTTGACGGGATTCGCAGTGGGGTACTTGCCCTGACCAGGGCACATGCGAACGGAAAAGCCGAATTCTTTGAGCACGCCCTTTGCATACAACTCAGCTAATTGTTGAAAGGTCACGAAAGTTGAACGCTTGACTTCTTTGAACCCTGGCTCACGGATGTCACGAACGATCTCGAATTTACCAAAAGTATCACGCTGTGTGTTGGTAAAAGGATGCAACAAAAAGGTCGCACGAACCACCCTCTGAGGGGACATCAGCGTGTGCTCGACAGCAATATCAGTTAATAACATGGAGTTTTCCTTTTGGATTGAAGAGCGACGGCTTGCTCCAGCGCATCGGCCGCCATTGCTCGGCCTTGCGCGATGTAGCCAAGGCTTATGGCGGTTTGGGGATGGTGGCCGAACCAGCTTCGCATGGCATTTCCCCAACCTCAATTCGATCACGCCCATTGCGTTTGGCGACGTAAAGCGCTGCATCGGCTCGACCAATCATGACACTCAGGGTGTCGTGCTGCGCTTGCACTGAACATGCCACACCGATACTTGCCGTGACTTTGGGCGACACGGTTTGACTGCGCAAGTGGCTTTGAATGCGTTCAGCAACTTGAACCGCTTGTTCTTGGGTGGTATCCGGCAGGATGACGATAAATTCCTCTCCGCCGTATCGACCAATGACCGATGGACGGCGCAGCACTTGTTCAACGCACTGCACAAAGTTGATCAGTACCCTGTCGCCCACTTGGTGACCATGCTTGTCGTTGATCTCTTTGAAGTGATCCAGATCCATCAGCAACACCGAAAAAGGTGCGTCCCCCTGGAACTGCGCGCCAACTCGTCTTCCGCATATTTAAACACCGCCCGTCTTGCCAGGGCTCCCGTCAGCGCATCGTGCCTCAACAACTTGACCATTTCATTGCGCAACTGTTCAGATGACAACAAAAAGGCCGCGATGCTCAACAGCAGGATGCCAAAGCTATGACTGGCAAGATAGAGTGCTTGAAGCGGGCTATAAACGAAGAGCCCGACAGGTGACGTCTCGATCAGCGCAAAAACGAACCGGATCCCCATCACGACGCAAAGAAAGGCGAGCGTGATGAACAGGAAGTGTGCTGCCAGGCTTCCTCGTCTGTGCACCCACATAACCTTGAGCTGTGCACCCAACATCACCAGTGACAAACCCGTCATGAAAAGCAGCCGGAGTAAGTAATACTCGTCTTTCCCGCTGGTCCACAAAAACAGAACCAATGACACACCCACGACGGCACGAATCAACTTCATGTTGACGGGTTTGTCGAAATACTTGTATGTCCCGCGCAACTGAGTGACCAAGGTCAAAACGAGAAGCATGTTGGGCAACGCCATTGATACGAGGTGATGCCACTTCCCTTGCATGCCGTAAAGTAACGATGCGCAGAATGCCAGAAGCGGGAAAAGCGCCCACTCATCGAGTCCTTTAATGGACTTGGGGTAAGTTCTCTTGAGAAAGTACAGCACGAGCGACATCAGACAGCTCATCAAGCTGTTGATTGCTACAAATGTGTACATGATGGTGGGCAGCAAAGTTGTCTCTCAAGATCGTGAACTTGTTTTTAAAAAAAAGCAGATGATCTTAACTTGACTGGCGCGCTATGGATGACGCTGGGGCGGACGGCGTGGCTGGGTCGGCTACTGACTACTATTTAAATAGCACTCCAGGCAATAAAAACGCCG
>JBIIVW010000090.1:0-13532 GCA_044339205.1 Rhodoferax sp.
GCCATTTTGCCAAAACCGTGCCAGTTGACACCGGCCTTCGCCTTGGCGGATTCGCCCTTGATGACCCAGTCATCGGCACGGCCAATGCCTTGATCCACCAGTTTGTCCGGCCCCCAGACCTTGAACCACCAGTCGGTGCCATATTCCTCGTCAATCTTGCGCATCGCCCGCCGGAAATCAAGCGCTTCGGCAATGCTCTCTTCCACCAGCGCAGTGCCGCCGGGCGGCTCCATCATGGCAGCCGCCACATCGCAGCTGGCAATGATGCTGTACTGCGGGCTGGTGCTGGTGTGCATGAGGTAAGCCTCATTGAACAAGTGCTTGTCAAGCTTGACCGTTTGGGAGTCCTGTACCAACACATGGCTAGCCTGGCTGATACCGGCCAACAGCTTGTGAATTGACTGCGTGGCATAGACCATGGCGTGCTTGGGCCGCGCCCGCTTCTTGCCCATGGCATGGTAGCTGCCATAAAACGGATGAAATGCAGCGTGAGGCAGCCAGGCCTCGTCAAAGTGGATGTTCTCCACATACCCGTCGAGCATGCCTTTCACAGTCTCGGTGTTGTACAAAACACCGTCGTAGGTCGACTGGGTCAAGGTCAAAACCCGGGGCTTGATCTCATTGACGTTCACGCCCTGCAAGTGCTCACGGATCAACGGATTCGCCATGATTTTGGCCTTGATGGCCGCCGGCTCAAACTCGCTTTTCGGGATCGGCCCGATGATGCCAAAGTGATTGCGCGTGGGCTTCAAGAAGACCGGGATCGCCCCAGTCATGATGATCGCGTGCAAGATGGATTTATGGCAATTGCGGTCCACCACCACCACATCGTTGGGCGCTACCGTGTGGTGCCAAACCATCTTGTTGCTGGTGCTGGTGCCATTGGTCACAAAAAAGCAATGATCGGCATTGAAAATTCGTGCAGCGTTGCGCTCACTCTTGCCAATGGCGCCATCGTGGTCAAGCAACTGGCCCAACTCCTCCACAGCGTTGCAGACATCGGCCCGCAGCATGTTTTCACCATAAAACTGGTGATACATCTGCCCTACCGGGCTTTTCAGGAACGCAACGCCGCCCGAATGCCCTGGGCAATGCCATGAATACGACCCATTCTCGGCATAGTCCAGCAGGGCTTTGAAAAACGGTGGCTGCACCCCTTCCAGGTAGCTCTTGGCCTCGCGAATGATGTGACGGGCCACGAATTCGGGCGTGTCCTCAAACATGTGGATGAAACCATGCAGCTCGCGCAAAATATCGTTGGGCAGGTGGTGTGAGGTTTTGGTCTCTCCATACACATAAATCGGCACATCAAGATTCTTGCGACGAACCTCTTCAATAAAGCGGCGTAAATTCACCACCACCGGGTCCAAGTCAGGACCGGGTGAAAACTCTTCGTCATCAATGGACAGAATAAACGCACTGGCCCGGCTCTGCTGCTGGGCAAATTGGCTCAAATCGCCGTAACTGGTGACGCCCAGGACTTCAAACCCCTCGGTTTCAATAGCTTGGGCAAGCGCTCTGATACCCAGGCCTGAGGTGTTCTCCGAACGGTAGTCTTCGTCAATGATGACAATGGGAAAGCGAAATTTCATGTGGAACTCCAGCCAGGCTTGATAAAGAAAAATAAGTCAGGCGCGAAGTGTAAGGACTTATCAAGTCAAATGTCTGGCGCACCCCTGCTTTTGGCTGAGAATAGAAGCATGAAGCTACATCGAGGGCATCTATGAACGAAACAACTGTTTGGTGGGTGCTTGCAGGAGCAATCGTTGCCACCGAACTCATCACAGGCACTGTTTACCTGCTGTTGATTTCCCTGGGCATGGCTGCCGGTGCAATGGCCGCGCACCTTGGGCTGCCGATCTCGGTACAAATATGGGTCGCAGCGGCGGTTGGTGGAGGCTCTGTCGTAATTTGGAGGGCTTACAAAAAAGCGCGAATCCCCCCATCGGTCTTATCAACGGCGCACCAGGTAAATCTCGATGTCGGTGAAGTCGTGCACATTGACCATTGGAGCGACGACGGTACGAGTTCAACCAAATACCGCGGCGCGAACTGGCAGGTGTCTCTGATGGCAGGAGAGCAAGCTTTTTCTGGTGCTTACCGTATCGCTGAAGTTGCAGGCAACCGTCTGATAGTCAAGAAAATTTGAAAAATTCAACTTGTAAAGAAGGAACCCCATGGAAATATCGATCATTATTCTCATCATCGCCGTGATTTTCGTCACCCAATCGGTCAAGGTCGTGCCCCAGCAGCACGCTTGGGTGGTTGAACGGCTCGGAAAGTACAACGGCACCCTCATGCCCGGCTTGAACCTGCTCGTGCCATTTATTGACAAAGTGGCTTATAAACATCTGCTCAAAGAGGTGCCACTGGACATCCCAAGCCAAGTCTGCATCACCCGTGACAACACCCAGTTGCAAGTGGACGGGATTCTGTACTTTCAGGTGACCGATGCCATGAGGGCAAGTTATGGCTCCAGCAACTACATCATGGCCATCTCCCAATTGGCGCAAACCTCGCTGCGATCTGTCATTGGCAAGCTCGAACTCGACAAAACGTTTGAAGAACGGGACATCATCAACGCCCAAGTGGTGCAAGCCATTGACGAAGCTGCACTGAACTGGGGCGTCAAGGTGTTGCGCTACGAAATAAAGGATCTGACACCGCCTAAAGAAATCCTTCATGCGATGCAACAACAAATTACAGCCGAACGTGAGAAGCGTGCCTTGATTGCGGCCTCTGAAGGTCGCCGACAGGAACAGATCAATATTGCAACAGGCGAACGAGAAGCCTTTATTGCGAGGTCTGAAGGCGAGAAGCAAGCGGTCATCAACAAGGCCGAAGGCGATGCACAGTCCATTCTGGCGGTGGCGCAAGCAACAGCCCAGGCCATTGAGCGCATCGCCACAGCCATCCGACAGCCCGGTGGCGCTGACGCAGTCCAACTCAAAGTCGCTGAAAAGGCCGTAGAGGCTTACTCGCGCGTTGCGGCGGATGCCACAACGACGCTAATCGTCCCCAGCAACATGACTGAGGTTTCTGCGTTGATTTCATCGGCTATGAAGATGGTTCAATCCCAGAAGCCAACCTGAAACGGAAAAAATAAAACCCCGTATCGTTTCCGATACGGGGTTTTTCTTTTTTCTGGCGGATCAGGCGGGATTCGAACCCGCGGAGGGTTTAACCCCTCGCACGCTTTCCAGGCGTGTGACTTAAACCGCTCATCCACCGATCCAGAAGTACCTAGTTTAACTGAGTCAGAGACGAATTATTAGGGCTGCTACGAAAGAGGCAAGAAAAAAGCCATCCGAAGATGGCTTTTTCACAAAGAGCTTGGAACGATCAGTTCAAAGCGATTTTCTTGTCACCTTTGTACGTATACAAAGTCACAGCAGGGTTCTTCAATTCACCGTTGGATTCAAACTGAACCATGGTGGTCACGCCCTTGTAATTGGTTTCAGCCAACTTGGACAAATAGACTTTGGGGTCTGCGCTGCCTGCACGTTTCATGGCGTCCACCAGAACGTGGACGGCATCGTAAACATAAGGGCTGTAGACCTGGAACTGACCTGGGAACTTGGCGTCATAGCGCTTTTTCCAGGCATCGCCACCTGGCATCTTGGCCAACGACGCGCCACCTTCGGCGCACACCACGTTCTCCAATGTTTTCGCTCCAGCAGACTGCTTGATCAAGTCCATGGTGCAAATGCCATCGCCACCGAAGTACTTGACGTTGGTCAAGCCCAACTGTTCCATTTGGCGAAGCATAGGGCCCGCTTGAGGATCCATACCGCCGTAGAACACGCCATCCGGATTCTTAGCCTTGATGGCTGTCAGAATGGACATGAAGTCAACTGATTTGTCCGTAGTGAACTGCTCGTCAACGATGGTGATGCCCTTGGAGGCAGCCGTCTTCTTGAACACTTCAGCCACGCCTTGTCCGTAAGCGGTGCGGTCATCAATGATGGCTATACGCTTGAGTTTGAGCGTGTCTGCCGCATACAAGGCCAGCCCTGCACCCAATGCGTTGTCGTTTGCCAGCAACCTGAACGTTGTCTTGTGGCCTGGCTTGGTCAGGTTGGGGTTGGTCGCCGATGGGGTGATCATCGGGATGCCGCATCTGTTGTAGATGCTTGACGCAGGGATAGTGGTTCCCGAGTTCAAGTGACCTGCAACGCCAGCTACTTTGGCATCACACAGCTTCTGTGCAACGGCTGCACCTTGCTTGGGATCAGCAGCATCATCTTCAGCCACCAACTCAAGCTTGACTTTCTTTCCGCCAATCATGACGCCAGCGGCATTCAGATCTTCAATGGCCATGCGGGCGCCATTCTCGTTGTCTTTTCCGTAAGAGGCTTGTGCGCCCGATATCGGTGCAACGTGACCGATCTTGACGACCATGTCTTGAGCCAGGGCCACACCCGCAGCTGCTGCAATGGCTGCAGCAACGGTAATTTTCAACTTCATTTGCATAGACAACTCCATAATTAAAAAAATGTGAATTTAGCAATTCCACATCCGGCACGATAACGCAATTTACGGGCCACAAACATAGGGTAGACACCAACCGGTGTGCGTTATGCAGCATTATTTATGCTTATGCATTTCCTTTTGCAGTGCAATGGCATCTGCAACAGCCAGACGCACCACGCCCTCCAGCTCCTGGCAAAGCCGCTCGCCTAGCGACTGCAACTGTTGTGCGACGAGGGTACTGAGCATGGCGTCGGTCTCTTCCCGAACACGGCGCTCAATCAGCATGTCCACGCGCTGCATCACGAACCACACAGCATCCTCAAGATCGGGGGTCGCGGGTACCGTGGGCGCAGCCAGGATCGATGGATCCACGACCTCAGTGAGCGTCGGCAAAAAACGGGGCAGATTTCGGGGTGGCTGGTTCATGACGAGGGACTGGCAGTTATCAGGTCATGGCGAGTAATTGAGTAGCCCCGATCGGTATAGAACTTCCATCGGTTGCGCGCCAGCTGACGCCCTGCATCGTCCGAGCCAACAATTTCAATCACTCTGGCGAACTCCTCGAAGCCTTCAGGGACGAGGTCAGCCAGATTCAACAAAACTTGCCGATGGACCGAGGATTGAATTGAATCCGACAAGACAACAGGTGAGGCTGCAACCAATCGGGCATCGTCCGCAAGACTGCAATGGGGAATGAAATCAACGGGCGAAAGAGACCACAGGGCCACATCCAGTTGCGAAAGCGTGGCGGGGGAACCCGTGACCAGCACCTTGGCGCCCAGGCCCACCGCCTTTCTCAGAAAACGGCAAGCATAGGCGACCCGATCGGGCGCGTTGAAGTGAAATGCAACATCAGTCACGTTCAGTTCACAGCCTCACTTGGCCGACGTCACCAAATACTCCACCAGCAGCGAGACCGGACGGCCGGTCGCGCCCTTGGCCGCGCCACTCTTCCATGCTGTGCCGGCAATGTCCAGGTGCGCCCACGCAAACTTGGTGGTAAACCGTTGGAGGAACTTGGCTGCCGTGATCGCGCCGCCTGCTCGTCCGGCCACGTTGGCCACATCGGCAAAATTGGTTTTCAAACCCTCAGCGTAATCATCATCCAGGGGCAGACGCCAGCATAGATCGAGCGAAGCCTCACCGGCTGAGGAAAGCGCCGCAGCCAGCTCGTCTTGTCCGGAGAACAAACCGCTGCGCACGCCCCCAAGAGCCACCACACAGGCGCCCGTCAGTGTGGCGATATCAATCACCGCCCGGGGCTTGAACCGCTCGGCGTAGGTCAAAGCGTCGCACAGCACCAGACGACCCTCGGCGTCTGTATTCAAAACCTCGATGGTCTGCCCGCTCATGCTGGTGACCACATCGCCCGGTTTGACTGCACGACCGTTCAAGAGGTTTTCGCAGGAAGGAATCAAACCTACCACGTTGACCGCAGGCTGGAGCTCTGCCAAGGCCCTGAAAACACCCAACACGCTGGCAGCCCCTGACATGTCGAACTTCATCTCGTCCATATCGGCCGCGGGCTTGATGGAGATGCCGCCGCTATCAAACGTAATACCCTTGCCCACCAGCACCGTTGGCGCGGCGGTCTTGCCCGCGCCCTCATAGCGCAGAACAATGAAGCGCAAAGGCTCATCCGAGCCCTGGGCCACTGCCATGAAAGAGCCCATACCCAGCTTGGCCACCTCTTTGGGGCCCAGCACCTCACACTTGATGTTCGGTAGTTTGGCGAGGGCCTTGGCTGCACCAGCCAACAAACTGGGAGTCGCATAGTTGGCAGGCCGGTTAGCCCACTCCTTGGCCACTTCCACGCCCAACACAGCCGCCACCGTCTGATCAAAGACTGACTGGTGCTTGGACGCAAATTGGCCGCCCACCACCACGCGCTGAACGGTCCGCCCTTCAGGTTTGGATTTGGTCGTGGTGTAAACGTAGGTGGCGTCTGCAACACCTGATACGGCGGCACGAACCGTCACGTCGGTCAGCGGACCTGCAAAACAGATCACCAGCTTTTT
Source organism: Rhodoferax sp. (assembly GCA_044339205.1). Lineage (GTDB taxonomy): Bacteria > Pseudomonadota > Gammaproteobacteria > Burkholderiales > Burkholderiaceae_C > Rhodoferax. The sequence continues at coordinate 6,492 of JBIIVW010000090.1, forward strand.
AAGCGTCGTTGTCTTGATCGCTGCTATTGCGGCGCTCAAGGCTTGGCGGACTTCTTTGGCCGATCCTTCTCCGATACCGGCTATGACCGCCCGTGTACATGGCAAACCTGCAGGACGGTAGAACGCCAAGGTCTTGCCCGCCTTGGTTTCCAGATCACCGGATTTCAACGCTGAAGCGACCAAAGCCGACAGCGCATCCTTGCCCGGCTTGAATGCACTCCCAATCAGCACAATCAAAGCGTCACATTTTTCTTTGGCCGCGTCACCCAGGTCAAAGGTCTTCAATTCAAAGTTCATAATTCAGCTTTTCCTCAGGTTAAAAGCGCTGGCATCAGACAGACCTCAAGTGGACAGCTGCACCGCACCCCAAACACTCATGTTATTCCATTCCTCCTTTCGCAAAGAACTGGCGCGCAGTTTTGGCGCGACCCTGATCGTGCTGGTGACGGTAGTGATGACCATGGCGCTGATTCGCACCCTGGGACGGGCAGCGCAGGGCAGCTTCAACCCATCTGATGTGTTTTTGGTTATGGGTTACACCGTATTGGCCCAGCTGCCCACTCTGTTGACCATGAGCCTGTTCATCGCCATCATTTCAACCGTCTCCCGCATGTACCGGGAAAGTGAAATGGTGATCTGGTTCACCAGCGGCCGCGGCCTGATCTCCTTGATGCGCCCCCTGCTGCGGTTTGCCTGGCCTGTTTTTGTGGTGGTGATGGCACTGGCGCTGTTCGTGTTGCCCTGGTCCAAGCAAAAGATCGAAACCATGAAGTTCGAATTTGAAAAGCGGGGTGATATCGAACGCGTTGAGCCCGGTCAATTTCAGGAATCAGCTGGCGGACAGCGCGTGTTTTTTATAGAAAAAAACGAACCCGGCAAGCAAACCGGAAGCAACGTCTTCATTGCCACCACGGAGAATGGCAAACAAACAGTAACGTCGGCCCAAAGCGGTCGTATCGAACAAATCAACAACGAACAGTTCGTGTTGCTGTCCAACGGACAGCGTCTGGAGAGCGTGGCGGAGAAATCCGAACTCAAACTCAGCGAGTTTGAGGAATACGGTGTTCGGGTGCGTACCAACAACCTCGGCCCCAATGATTTTGCCCCGCCCAACACCCGACTGACGGTTGATCTCATCAAGAACCCGACCCCGCCCAACTTGTCCGAACTTTCCTGGCGCATCGGTCTCATTTTGGCCGCCCTCAATTTTGTGGTGATCGGATTGGCGATCTCCAGCGTCAACCCCCGCGTGGGACGAAGCGCCAACCTGGTGTTCGCCCTGCTTGCTTTTGTGGTCTATTACAACCTCCTGGGATTGGGTCAGAGCTGGATTGCATCGGGAAAAATGAGCTTTGCAAGCTGGACTTTGGCCTTGCATGGGGGCATCCTGGTTCTGGGCAGCCTCCTGTTGATTAAGGAGCACAACAACTTGCATGTGCGCAGTCGACTGTTTGGGAGGAGCGTCAAATGAAGACCATTCGGCGCCTGATCTATGGCGAAGTCATTTACGCGGTGTCGTTTGTCATTTTGGGTTTTCTTTCGCTATTCTTCTTCTTCGACCTGATTGAGGAGATTCAGGCATTGGAGCGTTATGCAGCAACAGGCTATGGCATTGCACCCGCACTGACCTATATCGCACTGATGATCCCCAGTCATCTGTATGAGCTTTTGCCCATTGCCGTGTTGATTGGCACTATTTTTGTGATGGCGCGCCTGGCGCACAACTCGGAATTCACCATTTTGAGGACCAGTGGGCTCAGCCCCTGGCTGGCACTCAAAACGCTGTCGCTGCTTGGCCTGGGATTTGTAGTTCTGACCTTCGCTATAGGCGACTACCTCTCGCCCCTGGCGGATCACAGCGCCCAGCTCCTCAAGGCCCGTTACCAGGGCAACATCACTGTGGGCCAGACGGGTGCCTGGCTGAAAGAGAAACAGGCCCAGGGGCGCTACTCAGTCAATGTCGGCGCGCTGCAATCCGATGGCGGCATGCAGGGCGTGCGTATTTTCGAATTCGATGAGCAGGGTTTTCTGATGTCCATGACCCAAGCCCAAACCGCTCGCCTGAAGGGGGATGGCGCATGGCAACTCAGCGGCGTGGACCGAACCGAGTTCCCCAAGCGAAATCAGGCCGCTGCAGAAATCAGGCGAACTCACCTTGAAACCTACCGCTGGCCGTCAGAAATCACCTCGGAGATGGTTTCGGCGGCTCTCCTCAAGCCCGACCGGATGAGCACCATTGCCCTGTTCCAGTACATTCAGCACCTTGACGCCAATGCGCAAAGCTCCCAACGGTATGAGATCGAGTTTTGGCGCAAGGTTTTTTACCCCTTGAGTTGCCTGGTGATGGTGGTGCTGGCCCTGCCGTTTGCCTACCTTCATTTCCGCTCCAGCGGCATCACCGCCTATGTGTTTGGCGGGGTCATGGCGGGCATCAGTTTTTTCTTGCTTAACAACGTGTTTGGCTACATGGGTAACCTGCAAAACTGGCAGCCTTGGCTCACGGCGGCCCTGCCAGGCATGATTTACTCACTGCTGTCGCTCGCCGCCTTTGGTTGGTTGGTCCTGAGACGATAGGCCAGCCGCAGATTTCTAATCAAATTACACACAACAAGGTATCCATGAGTTCACCTAGTGCACGGGCCACCATTCTGTTTGGGCATGGCTCACGCGACCCCCTTTGGCGACTGCCCATTGAGGCAGTCGCCAACCAGATTCGAACCATCGCCCCCGAGGTCCAGGTTCGTTGCGCTTATCTGGAATTGAGCGAACCCGATCTGCCCAGCACGGCAGCCGACCTCGCCAGCCTGGGCGTGGTGTCGATCACGGTAGTGCCCATGTTTCTGGGCGTGGGGCGACATGCGCGAGAGGACCTGCCCCTGTTGATGGCGGCACTGCGGGCCCAACACCCACAGGTTGAATTTGAGCAAAAACTGGCCATGGGCGAGCATGCCCAGGTGATTGAGCTCATGGCGAAAATTGCACTGTCGTGAACGCACTTGCTGCTCATCATTATTCTCTTGAGGCATAATAAATTTCACTCTTAGTTGAAATTTAACATGAACCTTCACCAATTTCGCTTTGTTCAAGAAGCCGTGCGGCGTAACCTCAATCTGACTGAGGCCGCCAAATCGCTCCACACCTCACAACCCGGTGTTTCGAAGGCCATCATTGAACTGGAAGAGGAGCTCGGCATCGAGATTTTTGCCCGCCACGGCAAACGCCTCAAACGGATCACGGAGCCAGGGCAACATGTGCTCAAAAGCATTGAGCTGATCATGCGCGAGGTGGGCAATCTCAAACGCATTGGCGAGCAATACAGCGCCGAGGACAGCGGCACCCTCTCGATTGCCACCACCCATACCCAGGCGCGCTATGTCCTGCCCGAGCCGGTCGCCCAGTTACGCCAAGCCTACCCCAAAGTTAACGTGAGCCTGCACCAAGGCTCCCCCGAGCAGGTGGCCCGCATGTTGATTGACGAGGTGGCCGAAGTCGGTATTGCCACCGAGTCGCTCACGGGCTACCCTGAGTTGGTCACCCTGCCCTGCTACGAGTGGCAACACGTACTCGTGCTGCCGGTCGGTCATCCCTTGAGCCTGAAGCACAAGCTCACGCTCGAAGACATTGCGCAGGAACCCCTCATTACCTACCACCCGTCTTACACCGGGCGCACCAAGATCGACCACGCCTTTGCCACCCGCAAGCTCACGCCCCGTATCGCGCTGGAAGCTATTGACTCGGATGTGATCAAGACCTATGTGCGGTTGGGCCTGGGAGTGGGCATTGCGGCGGAAATGTCGGTGCGAGACGTCTTACTTGAGGGCGCCAGCAGCGGCCTGATTGTGCGCCCCGCCGGCATATTATTTGGGCAAAATGTGACCCGCGTCGCCTTCAAAAGAGGCGCTTATTTGCGTAATTTTGTCTATAAATTTGCCGAACTGCTGAGCGACCGACTTAGCCGGGACTTAGTCGCCCGCGCCATGTCAGGCCACACCGACGACTATGAGCTTTAACACCATGCACACGCCAGAACTCACTACCAAACTACCCACTGTCGGCACCACCATCTTCACCGTCATGTCCACCCTGGCGGCTGAAAAAAATGCCGTCAACCTGGGTCAGGGTTTTCCGGATTTTCACTGCGACCCAACGCTGGTTGACCGGGTCACCGAGGCCATGCAACAAGGCTTGAACCAGTACCCGCCCATGGCCGGCGTGCCCCTGCTGCGCGATGCCGTGACCGCGAAGATCAAGGCGCTGTATGGACGCGACTACAACGCCACCTCCGAAATCACCATCACCGCCGGCGCCACGCAGGCCATCATCACCATCGTTTTGGCGGTGGTGCATGCCGGGGACGAAGTGATTGTGCTGGAGCCGTGTTACGACAGCTATGTGCCCAATATCGACTTGGCGGGCGGCGTGCCGGTGCGGGTGCCACTCACACCCGGCACGTTCCGCCCCGACTTTGACAAGATTTCAGCGGCCATCACCCCCAAAACACGCGCCATCATCGTCAACTCTCCGCACAACCCCAGCGGCATGGTGTGGACCCATGAGGAGATGATGCGCCTGCAGGAGATTCTGGCGCCCACCAACGTGCTGCTGATCAGCGATGAGGTCTATGAGCACATGGTGTTTGACGGCCGACAGCACCAAAGTGCCGCCCGTTATGCAGGTCTGGCGGCCCGGGCCTTCATTGTGTCGAGCTTTGGTAAAACCTACCACGTCACCGGCTGGAAAGTAGGCTTCGTGGCGGCGCCCGCCGCGCTCACTGCCGAGTTCCGCAAGGTTCACCAGTTCAACGTGTTCACGGTCAACACCCCGGTGCAATATGGCTTGGCCGCGTACATGACCGATCCCAAGCCGTACTTGGAGTTAAGCGCTTTTTATGAGCGAAAACGCGATTTGTTTCGAGAAGGCCTCAAGCGCACCCGCTTCAAGCTGTTGCCGGGCGAAGGCACCTACTTTCAGTGTGTCGATATCTCCGAGGTCAGTCCTCTGGGTGAGACCGAATTCTGCAAATGGCTCACCACCGAGGTGGGCGTGGCGGCCATCCCTCTCTCGGCCTTTTACGGCAATGGATTTGACCAACGGGTGGTCCGGTTCTGTTTTGCCAAGAAAGATGACACGCTCAATGCGGCTTTGCAGCGCTTGAGCTTGCTATGAAAATTAGTAGTCACACCCAATAGGTTTGATGGCTAGAAGCCATTTATCTATAAATCCGACGAATCTGATGAATTTCCGAGAGTTTCAGTACGCTGATGGTTAGGCACGATGAAAGATTTTGAATTTTTATGATAAAAATGATAAAATAACAAAAATAAGTTCAAAATTTAAATTTCAAGCATCTTCATGGCCATCAGCTACCATCAACCCTCCGTCATTGGCCTGTTTGAGGCGATGCCCGTGTCGCTACTGACTTTTGGGGTGAGTGGCAAAGTCACCTTCGCCAACCGTGCAGCCAAGCTTCATCCGGGTCAACCGGTTGAGTCCATGGATGGCAAGCCGGAAATCAAAGCCGTGGTGGCCGACGCCGTCCTGGGAAAAATCAAATTACCCTACCCCATGGACATTGAACTGGCGAACGGTCACCGCATGAGCGGGCAATTCATGGCGGGCCCGGCAGGTCTGGACATCGCCTTCATGGCACTCGATGGGGATGGCAACAGTCCTCGCTCAAGCCATCAATCCGGTCAAATGGGCTTGCAAGACACGTTAGGGTTCTTACGCGCTGAAGTCGGCCCGCCTCTGAAAAACTTCATCGCGGAACTTCGGGCGCAGCCCCCAAATGAGGCCAGCCAAACACTCGACGCTGCGGCCAAAGCGATCCATGAGCGACTGAGCCTGCTGGCTGACCTTATTGAAATATTTGGTGACGAAGTCGCATTGACCAATGACCGCATTGAAGTCGCTCCCATGATCCGAATGCTTTGCGACGAGTTGGCTCCGCGCGCCCTCGCCTTGAGGGTAAATTTTAAGATCGTGGAGCCGGAGCAAACCCTGCCCCCGATCTACGGCAGCGAAAAACTGATCCGCCGGGCCTTTTACGAATGCCTGGAGAACGCACTTAGCCACTCGCGCAAAACGGTGCCCAACCATAAGAATTCGACAGTTGAAATCCGTTTCAAGATGACCGGGACTCACGTGATGCTGGGCATTCACAACTTGGGCACCACCACGATCAAGGTCAACAGTTCCGAGGCACTCAAGCCCTTTGCCACCGCGCCGGGCAACAGCACTTCGAGGAAAGAAGTAACCCAGCTGGGCTTGCCGTTGATCCAGCGCATCGTGGCCATGCATGGCGGCGGCATGCGCATGAAGACCATCGGCGATGACAACATCAGTGTGTTGCTGGAACTCCCCACCGGCGCACCGCAGCGCGTGCGGAACCAAATGGACGCCGCGCAAGCCCAGCGCTATGCCAACGATTTTGCCCAACTTATGTCTCGCCTCAAGAAGGAGAAAAATGATTCTCAAAGCCCTGATCGTTGACGATCAACCCGACATCCGAAAACTCATTCTCATGACCATGGAGTTCAGAGACATTGAACTTCATGAGGCAGAAAACGGCGAGGACGCCTGGCAACTGGCGCAAAGCCTGCGCCCAGCCATCATCCTGCTGGACGTGATGATGCCCGGTGCACTGGACGGCTACCAAGTGTGCGAAAAGGTAAAAAATGATCTGATCCTGCGCGCCATGACCAAAGTCATCTTGCTCACGGCACGGGGTCAGCGCATAGACATCGAGCGCGGTCAGTCGGTCGGTTGCGATGCCTACCTCGTCAAGCCATTTAGCCCGATTGAGTTGCTCGATACCGTCGACCGCCTGGTGCTGCGGGCATGAATCAGCCGCGCTTCTACACCACGCCGCGCCGCTCGCTATTGAAGGCACTAGCGGCATCTGGCGCCCTGGTCTTGACCGGCCTGGCTCTCCCCCCAGGTTGGGCTCAAACTGCCTCCGTACGGTCCTGGCGCCTGGGTATCGTCCCTCAAATGACGCCACTGGAAACCGCACAGCGCTGGGCACCGGTTGTGCAGGCG
>JBIIVW010000151.1:0-8314 GCA_044339205.1 Rhodoferax sp.
AACAAGGTCGTGGGCCTGGATGAGAGTAGCTTTTCGCATACGCTGGCGCAGTTGTGCTTGCCGCATGCGAGGTTTCCTGGTTTTTCTGCGTTGCGTGCCAACCTCATGGTTGACGCGGCCGGGCCACCCCATGCACTGCGCCAGGTGATTGAACTGGCCCAGGCCGGCAAGCGGGTGCTGGAGCTGGGGCTGCGGGAATCGGCCTCCGAGAGCGTGTCGAAGATCCTGTACTTGCGTGACATCACCCACGAAGTGGAAGTGGAACGCATGAAGTCCGAATTTTTGAGCACGGCCGCGCATGAATTGCGAACCCCCATGGCCAATATTTACGGCTTTGCCGAGGTGCTGCTTAAACAAGAGGTCAGTGCTGCCGAGACGAAGGAGTTTTTGGGCATCATCTTCAAGCAGTCCGAATTGATGGCGTCTATCTTGAATGAGCTGCTGGACCTGGCCCGCATTGAAGCGCGACAAGGCAAAGATTTTGTGATTGAAACCACGCCCGTGCAAACCCTGGTGGCCGACGTGGTGGGCAGCTTTAAATGGCCGGAGGGACGCCAGGCGCCGGGTGTGCTCGCACCTGAGTCGCCCGTGTTCATCGCGGCTGACCGTAAAAAAGCCGTGCAGGCGATCGTGAATGTGCTGTCCAACGCCTACAAGTACTCAGGTGTGCAAGGCTTGGTGAACATCCTGGTTGAGCAGCGGGCCGGCAGCGTGGTGATTCAAATTACCGATCAGGGCATTGGCATGACGCCCGAGCAAGTCCGCCGCGTTGGCGAGCGGTTTTACCGTGCAGATGCGTCAGGCAAGGTGTCAGGCACAGGCTTGGGCATGAGTATCGCCAAGGAAATCATGGCGCTACACCATGGCAATTTGGTCGTGGAGAGCGAGTATGGGCGGGGCACAGCCATCACCTTGTTGTTTCCGGTCAGCCCATCCCCTGAGGATGATGAGCGGCCTGTTCCAAAAGATCACAGCTGAGGTTGGTGCCCGCACGGTCCTATCGCAGTGTGATCTCTATTCGGCGGTTGCGCGGCTCGGCGGTTTCGTCCGGGGTGGGCACCAGCAGGTTGCGCTCGCCATGGGACTCCACCGACAGCACCGCGTCCTGTAAGCCAAGCTGGCGTAACTGCTGCGCAATGGCGCCAGCGCGCCGTAGCGCCAGGGCCTCATTGGCTTCGGCGTTGCCTTGGGTGTCGGAGTGGCCGATGACGGACATGTCCAGCGCCACACGGGCGCGGGCGCGCTCCAGAATGCGAGGCAGAAGAGCTTGGGATTCAGGCGTCAGCTCGCTGCCGCCCGCCAGAAAGTACAGCAAAAACTGCTCCGGCAAGGGGGGTCTGGCGGCCAGGGCGGCGCCAAAATCACGCTGCAATTGATCGGTGCTGACTGCAAATGGCGCCACGCCACCATCCAGCGCAGTGCCGGTCTGGGCATCTTTGAGAACTTGCGCGCCGCGCGCGCCTTCCACCACCACCTGGCCCACGCTGCCATCAGGGCTGGGCAGCAGCACCACGTAAGAACCCGGCCCTTTGGGTGCGGCAGGTCGGGGCGGCGGGCTGGCACAACCAGCGAGCAGGGCGGCCAGTGTCACGACAACGGTCAGAGGCAGGTGTGTTGGGTGTTTCATTGGGCTTCTTCCACGCGGGCCACAAACTGGGTGCCACGGACGCCGATGATGCCTGCCGGGGTCTTGACCGTGACAGCATCAGGCCGGAGCTTGGCAATGACGCCCGAGACGTAATTCAGACTGCCCCGGGTCAGGCGGGTCCCCAAAAGCAATTGGCCCTGGGCGGGCACGTACACAAACTCATCCACCATCAACTCGGTGTCGGGTCCAAAAGACATGAGTGTGTTGTCTTTGAAGGCGATACCCATCGCGGCGCCCCTGGCGGTTTTGAGCTGGCTGCCCAGCAGCACGGCGGTGCCGGGCTGCGCCACCACGCGTTGCCCGGCGGTGGTCACCGAGGCTTCTCCGGTAACGGTCTTGACGTAGCCGACGGGCTCGGCTCGGGTGGGGGTGGGTGCCTGTGCTTGCGACAGCACAGGCAAGGCCAGGCAGGCAGTGGCCACAAGCGTTCGCCAGTATTTGTGTTGTTGCATCACTGGGAGTCCTAAAAAGTGTATTTTGCGCTATCCGGGCTTAGCCGCGGTGGGGAGTTGGGCTGGAGAAGCCCTGATGAGGCCGTGCTTGAATGCTATTAAATTAAGCATTCTCACCCTTGTGATGCGCCGGCTAGCGGCGCAATTGTTCATTTTCTGATGCGAAAACGTGTCAAGCACTGTTGTGCGGAGAAGGTCATCCAATCAACTTCAGCCCCGGCGGGAGCGACTCGCCCAGCATGCGGCGCTCGGTGGCCTCGTCCAGGTCAACCCGGTGGCGCACCATATCAATCCAGACCTTGGGTGCCCGAATCACGCTCAGTTGGGCAGCCAAACGCTCGCGTACCAAGAGGTCGATGTCGCGCGCGCGGTCATCGGTGACGCGCGCCAGTTGGGTGGCGGCAAAGGCGGCGGGTTCCAGCTTTTTCCAGTCCAGGGCCAGCAGGGCGTCTAGCCAGGTGGTGGCCACCTCAATGGGCACCACGTCATGCGGGCTGCCGTAAAAGGGCTGGCGCGCCCCAATGCGGCCCAGTGCCCAGAGGTGCAGGGCATCGCTGCCGGCACTGGCGCTGGCTCGGGGCTTGGCCAGGGACTGGTGCAGGCGCTTAAGCAACCAGTCGCCAATTTCGGTCTTGTAGGCAGCGGGAATCCGCTCCAGCGCGGCGCCCAGGCGCAGCATGTCGTCGTCACTGCCTTTGACGGGCGGGGTGGTGTCGGGGGTCACGCCGTGCTCATTGCGCTGCAGGTTGTAGGCAAAGGCTTCCAGCAGTGTCAGTTGCTCCGGCGCGGCCAGGCCGCCGGCCACGCGGCGCCACAGCGTCCACCATTCGGTGCCCACTTGTTTGTCGTTTGCGAACTGCACGCCCGCCGGGTATTGCGTCCAGAGTTGTTGCACGCGCCAGCTGTCCAGCGCGTCACCCAGCCCGGGGCGCAGGCAGTAGCCGGCCAGGTTCAGCCACACGCGCTCGTGTTCGACTGATCGGCGCCGGGCGCGCTGGCGGGCCCATAGCGCGTCAAACAGCTGGCGCAGCTCGGGCGTGGCCCAGCGTTCGCGATCGCCCAAGCTGTGTTCGAGCTGCGCGCGCAGTTGCTTGACTTCCTTGGCCGCCACTGCCTTGGCGCCGGGGCCAAAGATTCGGTCAATGTCGCGAATGGCCTGGGCAAGCCGCGCGGCGGGCAAGGCCTCTGGTTGGTTTGCCGCATCCTGGCCGTCCGCATGGCGCAAGTCAAATTCCAGCCGCCAGCGCTGATCGGCATCGCTGAGGCTCACGCAGTGCATCTCCAGCGTGCCTACTTCGGTGAGCGAGACCACCAGCTGCACGGGGATGTCCTGGCGGGCGTTGGGCGATTCTGAGGCCGCTTTCAGCACCATATTGACGGGTGGCAGGCGCACAAAGTCCTCGCTGTTCAGGTCCACCAGATCGCCCGCTTGGGATGGCGCCTGATTTGCGTTGCTTGCTGTGGACGTGACCAGGTGAAACCGCACGGGCTGCCCTAGCCGCAGGGCAAAGGTGCGATCACTCAAGCGCACTTCCTGCCCCGGCTCGGTGCCACGGGGCAGCAGACACACGCCGCGTGGGGCGCGGCCAGAGCCTTTGGCTTCTTCGAGCACCAAAAAGTAGCTGCGCGCGGCGCCGCCGCCAATTTTGGGGGCCAGGCCTTGCTGGGCCAGCACATAGGCTACGGCACCGCGTGCCACGGCCAGGTCGGGGTTGTCGTTGTGTAGCACGTGCAGGGGCGCACCGCGCCACTCATTCAGCGTGTCCTGCAGGCGCTGCACCAGCGCGTCGGCGCGAAACACGCCGCCGTTGAGGAGCAGGGTGTCGGGCATGGCCTGGTCGTGCTGGCGCAAAAAGTCGGCGAGGTGGCGGGTGATGGCGGCGTCCCGGGCGTAGGGCAGGCCAAATTCCACCAGGCCGCCCCGGGCTTGAGCCGCCTGCGCGCTGGCTGCCACTTTGGGGAAAAAACCGTCCACGATCAGTTGCGCCACATCCTCGCGCGTGAGGGTGACCGAGCGGCTGCCTCCAATCAGGCGTGCGCCACCGCCCACCAGGGTGACCGGCACTTGCGTCGGCGCATTGGCGGCCAGCAGTTGCTCTTTGGCCTGGCGGCAGCGTTCCACCAACTGCGCCAACTGGCTGGCTGACAAGCGGGCGGTAGGTGCTGTGGGTGCGCTTGGGGTATTTGGCGCGCTGTTCAGGCGCGATTCCGCCAGATGCGCCAGCGCCAGGTCCATGTTGTCCCCGCCCAGCATCAGGTGTTTGCCCACGCCGGTGCGGGTGATCTGCGGCTCGCCCACCTGCCACGCCACGTCGATCAGGCTCAGGTCGGTGGTGCCGCCGCCCACGTCGCACACCAGCACCCGCGTCGTTTGGGCCAGTGAGGCCATTAGCGTGCTGCGGTGGCGCCAGAGCCAGTCATAAAAAACAGCCTGGGGTTCTTCCAGCAGGCGCAGTTGCACCAGCCCGGCCTGGCGCGCTGCGCTCAGGGTCAGCGCCCTGGCCGCTTCGTCAAACGAGGCGGGCACGGTCAAGACCAGGTCTTGCTGGTCGAGTGGGGCTTGAGGGTGGCGGGCATTCCAGGCGTCGCGCACATGGCGCAGGTAGCTGGCGCTGGCCTCCACGGGCGAGACCTTGGGCACCTCGGCAGGCGCGCCCCACGGCAGGATGGGCGCGAGCCGTTCTACCGCCGGGTGCGAGAGCCAGCTTTTGGCGCTGGTGACCAGCCGGCCGGGCACTTGCGCGCCCAAATGCCGCGCCCATTGCCCAATGACCACAGGTGTAGCAGCGCCTTCCTCGCCTGTTTGGCTGGCCTCGTCGGGCCTGGTGGCCCCAGCGGCTTGCGCGCTGCCGGTTGTTTCTATGAGCCAGGGCAGTTGCAATGCGGCGCTGTTGAACTCATCGGCTCCGGCGTGGTAGCGCACCGACGGCAGCAGGGGGAGTGCCGCGACCTGGCCTGCGGCCACCAGTTGCTCAATGGGCAGCACCTCAATGTCGGGCTGTGCAGTGCCTTTGCCACGGCCCTTGCCCTGACCCAGCCGGGCGTAAGCCACCACGGTGTGGGTGGTGCCCAGGTCAATACCGACGATGTACTGGCGCATCAGGCTTTGTGTTGTGTGTTCAGGGCTGGGCACGCACGTCGAATTCGACCTTCCAGCGTTCGCTGCCCTGGGCGGCCACGGCGGTCAACTCCAGCGTGCCGGTGTCGGTGGCCATGGCGCTCAGCGTGACCTGCACCACTTCACCCACCTGGCGGCCCTCGGTGGGCAACGTGGCCTGGATGTCACCCAGCGCTTGCAGCTCATCGGGTTGCCAGAAGTCGAGCAGGGTGCCCAGTGGGTCCTGGCGGCGCACGGACGAGCCGTAAAAACGCAGTACCACCGGTTCACCCACCACCAAGCCAAATTCACGGCTTTGCAGCTTGGCCTCGGTGCCTTCTTCCATGCCAAAAGGTGCCACACACAGGGCTTGCATGGGCGGCTCCATGCCCGGAATGGCGGGCATCGCGGACTCGATGCCGACGTAATAGGCGCGCGCCGTGCCGCCCCGGATACGCACGCCCTGGCCCCGGCGCACATAGCCGTAATAGGCGGCACCGCGCGCCACGGCCAGGTCCATGTCGGCCCCGGCCAGCATGCGCGCTGGCGCAGCGGTTTCACCCACCAGCCATTGGTTGAGCGTGCCCAGGGTGCGCTCGATCAGCACCTCGGACTTGAACACGCCCCCGTTGAACAACACGGCAGTAGGGTGCAAAAAGCTGGCCTCTGCGTTGTTGGCGTTGGCAAAGCCCGCCAATTCGGCGGTGGCGCCAGCCTGGCGACCCAGCAGGGCGGCCAGATGGCGGGTGACGCCGGCGTCTTGCGCGTAGGGCAGGCCGAGTTGGGTCAGGCCGCTGCGGGTACGGGTAGCCGGGCGGGCGGCGGCGTCCACTTCGGGGAAAAAACCCTCCAGGATGGTGGCGCGCACTTCGGCCTGGGTGAGTTCGGTGCGAATGGCGCCGCCAATCAGCTTGGAGCCCCGGCTGGGCACCACGATGGGCTGGGTGGCGAGGGTGGCGTCGCTCAACAGGGCTTCTTTGGCCACGCGGCAGGCGTAGGTGAGGGCGCGCATTTGCCATGGGTCAAGCGTTTTGCCCTCGGTGGCGAGTTTGCGGGCGACGATGTGGGCCAGGGTCAGGTCCATGTTGTCGCCGCCCAGCAAGATGTGGTCCCCCACGGCCACACGGTGCAGTTCCAGTTGGCCTTCGCGCTCAAGTACGGCAATCAGCGAGAAGTCGCTGGTGCCGCCGCCCACGTCCACCACCAGAATGATGTCACCGGGTTTGACGTCTTTGCGCCAGCCACCCGCGCTGCCCTGAATCCAGTTGTAAAGCGCTGCCTGGGGTTCTTCCAGCAGGGTAAGTTGGTTGTACCCCGCGGCGCGGGCGGCTTCGGCGGTCAGCTCGCGCGCGGCCGGGTCGAAGGACGCAGGGATGGTGACAGTGACGTCCTGCTGGTCAAACGGATCTTGTGGGTGGGCCTGGTCCCAGGCTTGGCGCAGGTGGCGCAGGTAGCGGGTGGAGGCTTCCAGCGGGGACACACGGGCCACCTCGGGCGGGGCGTCAAAGGGCAGGATGGCAGCGCGTCGGTCCACGCCCGAATGGCACAGCCAGCTTTTGGCGCTGGACACCAGCCGAATGGGCGTGAGTGCTCCGCGTGCGCGGGCGAACTCGCCCACCATAAAGTCCTGGGTGTCGGACCAGGGCAGGGTCAGGTCGCCGTGCGCCAACTCATCGGCGTGCGGCAGGTACAAAAAAGACGGCAGCAAGGCCATGTTTTCAACGCTGCCGGGGGCTGTGAGTTGGGGGATGTCGAGCACGCCATAGCGTGTGTTTTCGCCTTCGCTTTGCGTGATGTCCACATAGGCCAGAGCACAGTGCGTGGTGCCCAGGTCAATGCCGATGGCATAGCGCGGGGTGCTCACAGCTCTACCTCGGCTTGGGCCAGCACCGTCACGTCATGGCCTTCGGCCAGCTTGGGCAGGCGTGTCTCGCTGGCGCGCCAGCCACGGTGGCACAGTGTGCCGCTGAAGGGCGCCTGGCCCACCACGTTGCCGGTGAGGCGCACGGCGCGGGCGTCAAAGCCGGCGGGCAGGGTGAGGCGGTTGCCCTCAAGCTCTTGGCGCACGGGGGTGAGGGTGAAGTGTTCGCGCAGCACCTTGGCGCAGCCTTCGTGCATGATGCGGGCCACGCCGCCGATGTCGGCGTCGGTGTACTGGCTCAGGTCTTCCTGGGTGAAGTCAATCAGGCGGGCGTCACGCTGGAACAGGCCCAGCAGTTGCAGGGCAGCCTCTGGCGTGGCTTCTTTCATCACCGGAGCGGGTGCCGCGGGCACGGGCGCTGGTGTTGGCGCGACTGGGGTCGTGGCCAGTGGCTCGCGCAAGGCGATCACCCGCGCGGCAAAGCCTGGGTTGCCCAGAACCTGAAAGAACGCACCAAAGGCGATGGGTAGTCGCTGTAAAAAAGAGGGCTGTGCCCCGGGTTTGAATGTGGTCATGTGAGGTTTCCAGAGGGGTTGCGGGCGCAGGCCCCTTTGCAGGGGCAGTCGGGGCCGCAGGGTGCTGCGGCGTTATGGCGTGAATTTTAAGGAATATGGGGTGCCAGGCTTCTGGAAGCGGTGTTGCAGAACCCGGACCCTGATGGTGTGCCGGTCGATCTACGCGGCTTAAATTGCCGGGGGCAGCGTCTCCAGCCAGGCGCTGATCTCCTGAGCTGCCTGGTCGGTGGCAGCCATCAAAGCGCGCACGCCCCCTGGGGCGTCGCTCGCGGTGGCCACGTGTTGCACGATCACGCTGCGCTGGGCGATTAGCCGCTCTCCGGCGGGCCCGGGCTGCACCAGCGTGACGCGCAGGCGCAGCAGCCCGCTGCTTTTATTGGGCGACTCAAACAGGTGACTGAATTCCTCCAGCTGCAGGCGCAGGGTGGGCGGCGGCGGGGCATCCACCGGGCCGACGTCGCCCGGGGTGAGTACGGCGCGGCGCTGGCCCAGGAGCTCGCGCAGCCGCTGGCGCAACAGCTGAGCGGGTGGCATGCTCCAGCGCGCCAGTGTGTAGGGGCGCAGCTGTTGGCTGTCGCTGTAGGCCAGCCGGTACAAGACGGCGGTGCTGTCCAGTGCGGTGGGGGCCTCTACCTCGGCCAAGGCCAGTGGCGCCTGGTTGGCCTGACGGGTGGTGAGAGG
>JBIIVW010000244.1:0-5088 GCA_044339205.1 Rhodoferax sp.
CTGTCCACGGCGCCCATCAGCTGCTTCTGGTTGGCGGGTGCCAGCAGCTCGTTGATGCGCTGGCTGCTCATCTGAAGTTGCGACATGATGACTTCGCCCTGATCGGTCAGCCTGGACACCAGGCCGGCGCGCATCGGGATGCGGGCCGGTGGCGTGGCATTGGCGGGCAGCGCCACGGTGGACACGCCGCTGTCATCGAGCTGCACAAACGCCAGCCCGGTCACGCCCTGAAAACCCAGCGAGCCATAGGTGGACGCGGTGATGGGCGCGCGCTCGTCAATGGCAATGCGGATCAACACGTTGCCAGGCGTCTGGGCGTCAAAGCCGATGGCGGTGACCTTGCCCACATTCACGCCCTTGAAGCGTACCGAGGCTTGCGCCTGCAGGCCCGTCACAGCCTCTTTGCTGGAGAGCTCATAAATACGTTGCACACTGGTGTCGCGGGTCAGCCACACAGCCAGGCCCACCAGCAGGGACAGCAGCACCAGCACAAAGGCACCGGCGGCCATGGCATGTGATTTGTTTTCCATAGAGTCTCTTTTTACACCTTCGGGGCGGCGTCGCCCAACAGGGCCGTGGCGCGCTGGCCCCGTTCACCCAGGAAGAAGTCGTGAATAAAGGGGTGCGGGTAGGCCATGACCTCCCGCGCAGTACCGCTCACAATCACCCGCTTTTCAGCCACCACGGCAATGCGGGTGCTGAGTTCAAAGAGGGTGTCCAGGTCGTGGGTGACCATCACCACGGTCAAGCCCAACTCCTGGTGCAGTGAGCGCAGCAGGCGGCAAAATTCATCGGCGCTGTCAGGGTCCAGACCGGCGGTGGGTTCATCCAGCAGCAAGAGCGGCGGGTCCATGACCAAGGCACGGGCCAGCGCCACCCGCTTGACCATGCCACCCGACAAATCAGAGGGCATTTTGTGCGCCTGCGAGGGGTCCAGACCGACCATTTGCAGCTTGACCATGGCTACATCGTGAATCAGGTCGCGCGGCAGGGTGCCGAGTTCGCGCAGCGGGAAACCAATGTTCTCCAGCACGGTAAAGGCCGAGAACAGTGCCCCGTGCTGAAACAGCATGCCCACCCGGCTGGCTGCGCCTTCGCGCCCCAGTTGCGAGGCGGGTTCGCCCAGCACGGTCACCTGGCCGCGCGCGGGCGTCTCCAGCCCCAGGATCTGTCGCAGCAGCACGGTCTTGCCGCTGCCCGAGCCGCCCACAATCGACATGAGCTCGCCTTGGCAGATGGTGAGGTCAAGGTCTTGGTGGATCACGGCGTCGCGCCCGGTCGTGCGAAATATCGACCAGAGTTTGTCGACCTGCACCACGGGCGGGGCCACGCCAGCGGGCGTCATATGCCAATGTCCTTGAACACCACCGCAAACAGGGCATCGACCAGAATCACCATCGTGATGGAGGTCACCACTGAGGCCGTGGTGCCCTGGCCCAGGCTCTCGGTGTTGGGTTTGACGCGCAGGCCGTAGTGGCAGCCAATGAGCGCAATCATCAGCCCGAAGACGGCGGACTTGGCCAGGGCCAGGTACAGGTTTGACACCATGACCACCCGGGGCAGGGCCTCAAAAAAATAGGCCGGTGTGACCCCCATGGTCAGGTCGGCGGCGAGCATGCCGCCCAATAGCGCGGCCAGGGTGGTCCAGACCGTGAGCAAGGGCATGGCCACAGACATCGCCATGGCGCGGGGCAGCACCAGCCGGTAGCCCCGGGGAATGCCCAGCACGCGCATGGCGTCGAGTTCTTCGGTGACCCGCATCACCCCGATTTGCGCGGTAATGGCCGAGCCCGAGCGCCCGGCAATCAAAATGGCAGCTAGCACCGGCCCAAGTTCGCGGACCAGTGAGAGTCCCAGAATATTGACGATGAAGGCATCCGCACCAAACTGGCGCAGCTGCTGCGACATCAGGTAGGCCAGCACCACGCCAATCAAGAACCCCAGCAGCGCGGTAATGGGCAACGCCGTGGCGCCAATCTGGTACAGGTGGCCCGACACATCGCGCCAGGGGCCCTTGTGGGGCGCGCGCGCCAGTTTAATGGCATCGAGCAGCAATTGGCCCACCAGGCGCATCATGTCGCGCGCATGGTCCATGCCCAGCCAGACCAGCGCGCCGAGTTTCAGAAACAGCTGCCATGGCGTCACCGCAGTGGCTTTGGGTGGCAGCACCGAGTAGTGCGCTACCCGCTCCAGCATGCTGCGCTGCCCTTCAGTCAGCAGCAGCTGGGCAGGCCATTGGTGGCCCCAGGCGTTCCAGAGGACTTGTGCGCCCGTGTGGTCCAGCCGTTCAAGCGATCGCAAATCCCACTGACCCGCTTCACCGCCCCGGGCCGGGGGCTTGGTGCACAGCGCCAGACTGGCCTGGATGCGGGGCCACACCGCAGGATCGCCCAGCCGCGCCGCCGTCCAGCACCCTGACAGCACCACCCCTGGCGCATCGGGGGCGACTGTGGGTGTGATCCGGGGCTGGGTTTCAGGCATGTTGTGGCGTGGTGTGGGGCAGTGGGGTCAGGTGAATAAAGGGGCTGGTGGGTGGCAGAGGCGTAGGCGGCTGCCATCGTAACGCCAAAGGCGTGCCACCTGGTTGACTTCACCTGTGCTGTCCTTGGGGCAAAATTACCAGACAAACAGGAGACACCGTGAATAACCCTATTTTTTCGTCCACCCCCGAGCTGGGCGTCGAGCAGCGCGGCCCCGTGCTGTGGCTGACCATCACCCGCGAAGAGCGGCGCAATGCCATGAGCCACGGCGTACTGGCCGGCATGACGCACGCCATCACGGCGGCGCAGGGCCAGCGCGACATTCGCGCCATCGTGATCACGGGTGCGGGTACCAAGGCGTTTTGCGCCGGGGCCGACCTGCAGTCGGCCAACGCCTTCACCACCGATTACTCCGAGCCCCATGGCCATCTGGCGCAGCTGTTGCGCGCGGCCCGGGCCAGTTATGTGCCGCTGATTGCCCGGGTGAATGGTGCCTGCATGGCGGGTGGCATGGGCCTGATGTCGATGTGCGACATGGCCGTGGCGGCCCGCCACGCCGTGTTTGGCCTGCCCGAGGTGAGGGTGGGCGTGTTTCCGGCGCAGGTGCTCTCGGTCTTGCAGCACCTGGTTCCCCGGCGCACCCTGAACGAGATGTGCCTGACCGGCGAGCCCATCACCTCGGCGCAGGCCCTCGATGCGGGCCTGGTTAATTACGTGGACGACGACCTGGATGCCAAGCTGCAGTGGCTGCTGGAGCGCCTGCTGGACAAGTCCCCCGCCGCGATCCGCCGGGGCTTGTACACGTTAAAGAAGGTCGAGGCCATGGCGTTTGAAGAATCCATGTCGTTCACCGAGAGCCAGATTGCCCTTTTCACCCTGACCGAAGACGCCAAGGAGGGGCAAAAAGCCTTTCAGGAAAAACGCAAGCCGAACTGGGTGGGGCACTGATCGCCCATGTCTTTGAAAGCCGGCCCCATGCTGTATCGACTTCTCGCGCTTGTGTTGTTTCCCTTGTTGGTGTGGTGCAGTGGCGCGGCCGCGCAGGCTGTGCCGGTCAGCCCGTCACAGACCCGTGCCTTGCACGCGCTGTTTGATCGCCAGTGGGAGGACGTCAACCAGCGTTTCCCTGAAGGGGCCACTTACCGGGGGGACCACCGATTTGGCGACCGGTTGACCGACCTGTCGCCTCAGGGCCTGGCTGCTTACGATGCGCAGGTCCGGCAATGGCTTCATGAGGCCCGTGCGATTCGCCGTGAGGCCCTGAGCGCCACGGACCGCGTGTCGCTGGACCTGTTTGTGGCCGACCGGGCGCGTGAGGTGGAGGAGCAGGCGTTTGGGGGCTTGCGCACCTTGCGCATGGGGTCCTTGGGGGGAGCGCAGAGCGACTTTGCCCAGCTGATGCAGGTGGTGCCGGTACAGACGCCAGCGCAGGTCAGGCAGCTGCTGGCGCGTCTGAGGGCCTACCCGAAGATGATGGACCAGGAAATCGACATTCTTCGCCAAGGGATGACCCTGGGTTGGGTGTCGTCCAGGGATGTTCTGGTGCGTGTGGTGGCTCAGATCGACGGGCAATTGCCGGCCACGGTGGAGACCAGTCCTTTTTACCGCCCATTCACGAAGATGGGCCCCGACGTGGGCGCCGCCGAGCAGGCTGAATGGCAGGCACAGGCCCGCCAGCTCATTGAAACCGGAGTTGTTCCGGCCCTGCAAAAGCTGCGCCGCTTTGTGCTGGACGACTACCGCTTGAAGGCCCCGCCCGACGGGGCGTTGCACCATTACCCTGATGGTCTGAAGGCTTACCAAATGCTGGTGCGCCATCAAACCACGACATCGCTGTCGGCCCAAGAGATACACGCCACGGGCCTGCATGAACTGCAGCGTTTGCGCGGCGAAATGGAGGCCGTGATGCGCGAGACCCGCTTTGAGGGCGATTTTGCGCAATTCATCGAGTTTCTCAACACCGACCCCCGGTTTTTTCACACCAGTCCGCAAGCGCTGCTGGCGGGCTACCGGGAGCTGAGCAAGCGGGCTGACGCGGAGCTGCCCCGGTTTTTTGCGGAGTTGCCCCGTGCGCCTTATGGCGTGCGGGCCATGCCTGATTTCATGGGCCCTGGCGCGGCTGAATACTACGACGGGCCTGCGCTTGACGGAACCCGTGCGGGCTACTTCAGCGCCAACTTGCTGGCCTGGCGCACCCGCCCGATCTGGGGCATGGCCACGCTGGTGGCGCATGAGACTGTGCCGGGTCACCACCTCCAGATTGCCCGCAGCACGGAGCTCAAGGACCTGCCCCGGTTTCGGCGCATGGGCGGTTACACGGCATTCATCGAAGGATGGGCCCTTTACGCAGAGACGCTGGGCGGACCCATGGGCTTGTATGACGACCCTTACAGCCGTTTTGGCCATTTGCAGTGGCAGGCGTTCAGGGCGGCCCGTCTGGTGGTGGACACGGGCATCCACAGCCTGGGCTGGACGCGCCATCAAGCGATTGATTTCTTGCTGGAGCGCACCGGGCAGAGTCGTATTTTTATCGAGTCCGAGGTGGATCGCTATACGTCCACCCCAGGCCAGGCACTGGCTTACATGATCGGGCAGCTCAAGATCATTG
>JBIIVW010000306.1:0-3937 GCA_044339205.1 Rhodoferax sp.
CCAGAATTTTCTTGAAATCGGCTTTGGCGACACACAGAATCGTGCTGTCCCCGTGGGCATAGGCATCGTGTGTGCGCCTGTCGCCGTCGAAGATCGAGACATCGCCAAACCAGATGCCGGGCTCCACGTAGGTGAGCGTGATCTGCTTGCCTGAAATCGAGGTGGAACTCACCCGAACGGCGCCTCGCGCGCAGGCAATCCACTCCTCCGGGGGCTCGCCCCGGGCCGTGATCAGTTCGCTGTCTTTGAAACGTTTGACGTAGGCGCATCGGAGAATGTCGTGCCGCAGTGACGGTGAGAGGGTTGAAAACCAGCGACCTGAGTTGATCGCTGAACGTTCTTCGATGGTAAGAATAGGATCGTCCATGGCCTGTCCTTTGGGTGACTGAAAACAGTCCCATTGTCGCGCCCGTGACGTTGCATCCACCCCCGGCTTGTCGCCTGCGTGTCTAGGCGCTCCACCAGCGCCCTGACGGCAGCCGAGTCAACTGAAGTCGGGCCTGGTCTTGTTCAAAAACGAGTCGATGCCCTTGCCTGCATTGGCGTGGTACAGGTTGCGCACAAAATGATCGCGTTCGCGTGTCAGCTGGGCCGCCAGAGTGGCCCCGTCTGCTTCATTGATCAGGGTCTTGATGCTCTGCAATGCGTTGGGTGCGCGCTGGTTGAGCCGATCTGCCAAAGCCAAGGCGCTGACCATGGCCTTGCCCGGAGGTGTGATCCGGTTGACCAGCCCCAAGTCATGCAGTCGTGTGCTCGTGACCCGCTCGCCACACATCAGCAGTTCTGTAACCAGTTGGCGTGGCAGGGCTCGTGCCAGGCTCCAACTGGCTCCGCCGTCAGGCGACAGCGCAATATTGCTGTAGGCCATGACAAAGACGGCATCGTCTGCCGCTACGATGAAATCACAGGCTAGAGCCAGTGAAAATCCAGCACCGGCCGCAGCACCTTCAACGGCGGCGATCACCGGCTTGGGGAACGTCCTGATGGCTTCAATCCAGGTGTGCAGTGCGTCAATGCTTTGCGCCTGATGGGAGGCCGGCTGCTGCCGGTTCGCCTGCAAGCGCTGCAGATTTCCGCCCGCACTGAACAGGGAGCCCTCACCGGCAATGACCACCGTACGAACGTCTGCAGAGCGCTCAGCGAGGCTTAGGGCCTCAATGCCCTCCGTGTAGATTTCCGGCCCCAAGGCGTTGCGATGAGCAGGGTTGGAAATAGTGAGAATCAGCGTATGACCTTCACTGCTGCGCTTGAGTTCGGTGGTCATGGTCTGGGGATGTCTCAATAAAAAAAGTTCATTCTTCTTCGTGCATCAGGCTCAGACCGATGGCACCGCGGCGTCGCAGCCAGGGGCTGGGGCGATAGCGCGGGTCGCCGTAAACAGTTTGCATGTTGAACAGGACCTCCAGAATATTGGTCGGGCCGTAAAGATTACCCATGGCGAGCGGCCCCATGGGATAACCCAGTCCCAATGTCACGGCTTTTTCCAGATCAGCGGGCGAGCAAATGCTTTGCTGGCAAATGTCCGAGGCAATGTTGACGATGGTCGAGACCACCCGTTGGGTCACAAACCCGCCACTGTCCCGAATGACGCTCACCGCCTTGCCGTCTCTCGCCATCAGGGCGTGGGCGGCGCGGGTCATGTCGGGTCGGGTTGCAGGATTGGTGGCCAACACGCGCCTGCGGGTGGTGGCGTCGTCCACCAGCATGTCAATGCCAACCGTTCGTGCGGGGTCAAGCCGCTCAACCACCGCCACCGTGGTGATGTCAAAACCCAGCGGTGCCACCAGGGACAGCGCCAAAGGCGAGGGGGAGGCGCCAGTTTCAATTTTGGCGCCCAAGTTCTTGAGCAGTTGCAGTAATTCAGATTTGCGCGCAGCCCTCGGGGAGACCCACACCGGCGGCATCTCCTCGACAGTAGGTGCCGGTGGTTCCGGGCTGACTTGCGCTGTTCCGGCCTCATAGCGGTAGAAGCCTTCGCCTACCTTCTTGCCGATCATGCCACCCGCCAGCCGCTGGGCCGTGATGACACTGGGCCGATAGCGCGGCTCCTCGAAATACTGGTGGTACACCGACTCCATCACGGGATGGGATACGTCCAGTCCGGTCAAATCCATCAACTCAAATGGTCCGAGTTTGAATCCGATCTGGTCTTTCAAAATTCTGTCCACAGTGGCGAAATCTGCCACCCCTTCGCTCACGATGCGCAAGGCCTCGGTGCCATAGCCTCGCCCGGCGTGATTCACGATAAAACCGGGCGTGTCTTGGGCTTGAACTGGCGTGTGCCCCATTTGACGTGCGTAGATGGCCAGGTCCGCGCAAACGCTGGGGTCGGTCTTGAGCCCCGCAATGACTTCAACCACTTTCATTAAGGGCACGGGATTGAAGAAGTGAAAGCCGGCGAAGCGTTCAGGACGCTTGAGCCGGGCTGCGACCGAGGTCACGGACAGGGACGATGTGTTGGTTGCCAACACGGTGCCGGTGCCAACCAATCCCTCCAACTCGATGAACAAACTCGCCTTGACGTCCAGGCGCTCCACGACGGCCTCAACAATCAAATCGCAGCCAGACAAGGCAGCTAGGGCGTCCGCGCACTGAAGGCGGGATTTGTACAGTTGCGTCTGGGTGTCGTCCAGTCGACCTTTTTCGCACAGTTTGTCCCACTGCCCGTAGACAGTCTTTTGCGCCGCTTGGGCGGCCTCGAACTGGAGGTCAAACAGGAGAACGGTGCTCCCGGCTTGCGCAGCGATTTGCGCGATGCCGCGGCCCATGGCGCCTGCACCAACAATGCCAATGGTCAAATATTTTGGATTCATGCGCAGGATTATGAACTGAGCCAACGGGGCAATCAGCCCCGTTGGCTCAGCCGTCGATACCGCAGCATGAGGAAAAGGCAAGGACACCGTGGTTTCCCAAGCCCTGCGAGTTGTGGTCAGGTGACAGGCACTTGTCTGGTTTGAACCCGGGTGGCCAGCATGCTGACAGCCATTGCCAATAGCAGCCCTCCCAGACCGGCCCAGTGCAAGTTCGACATCTGCCCATGGGAGATCAACCAGCCGCCACTGGTGGCGCCGACGGCTTGGCCAGCATACATGGCCGAGGTGTTCAAGGCAATCGAACCCGAAGTCAAGGCGGGTGCCATGCCGGACAGCCTGGCCTGCTGCGCCGAATTGGCCGAAAAGCAGCCCAAGGCCCAGGGAATCAGCACCAGTGCGGTGAGCAAGAGGCTGGTTCCCAGAGGCCAAAACAATAAGCTGAGTGCGATGCTGCCCATGGCCATCAGCACGGTGCGGGCGGGCCCCAAGCGCTCGATATTGCGTGTGACCCACAGATTACCCAAAAATCCGAACGCGCCAAACCAGGCAAACATCAGGCTGAGCTGAGTGGGTGTGATATCGAAAGTCGCCTTGTAGTAGGGCGCGAAATAAGAAAAAAGGACAAATTGCCCAGCCGAATACAAGGCCGTGACAAGCACGCAGAGCATCAAGGGCCTGGACTTGAGTGTTTCACGCCATGTTGCCAGCGAAAAGGCGGGCGGTCTGACGCCGTCCGGCATGGCGCGCCAGATCCACAGTGCACTGAGCATGGATAACAATCCCACGACACTAAATGCATAGCGCCAGCCCAATGTTCCACCCACCAAGGCGCCCAGCGGCATGCCTAGAACTGAGGCCAGTGACCAACCCAAAAATACCAGGCTGATGGCCTTGCCGCGCTGGTGGGGTGCTGCCAAAAACGCCATGCACGCCGCCGCTTGTGGCGTGAAGATGGCCGGTGAAATCACGGTCAGCACTCGAACAGCCAGGAGTGAGAAAAAAGTTGGCATGACTGCGCTCAACACATGTAGCGCACCGTACCAGAGCATGACCAACGCCAGTAGACGCCGTCGATCCCACTTGGCGACGACAGCGACCATCAGCGGTGCCCCCAAGCACATCAC
>JBIIVW010000307.1:0-3932 GCA_044339205.1 Rhodoferax sp.
GCGGCAGCGGCAACGATGTCCTCAACGGCGGCAGCGCGTTTGACCTTCTTGTCGGCAGCACCGGAAATGACGCTTTGAACGGCAATGGTGGCGATGACATTTTGCTTGGCGGTTCGGGCAGCGATGCGCTCAACGGCGGCGACGGTGTTGACCTGTTGAGCGGCGGAAAAGATGGTGACACCCTCGATGGTGGTGCCGGAAACGACATGCTTCGCGGTGGCGACGGCAGCGACAGCTACGTGTTTACTGGCACTTACGGCACGGACATCATTGTCGACAGCGATGGCAATGGCAATGGCGTGATCAAAGTCAATGACCAGACCGTCGGCGGAGCCCAACTCAAGTTTGAAAATATTTATAAGGACGACGCATCAGGGAACACCTTTGTAAAACTCAATGGTGGCAAGAGCATCGCCATCTTGAAGGCTGGGGAAGCCAACCGAATTCTCGTGAATGACTGGTCAGAAACAAGGAATCTGGGAATTTCTTTGCAAGGCGAAGGATCAGCCGCTCCGGCAGCGACTATCACGGGTGACTTCAAGAAGAAAATCGACACTAAGGGTACAGCAACCGAGGCTGATGATACCTATGAAATGGCTGGTGACAATTATGCGAGAGACGGGGCAGAAGGAGGTGCACTGGATCTCATTAGTGGCACGTCGAGCGAGGCCAATGGGGTCAGGTCTTGAATCTGAACCCCTTTAGATTCAAGACCTGACCCCCGAGAGGTGCAAAACGCGTGTTTTACATCCCTGCCAACTTAGCGCCACAGCTCTCGCAAAACCCGGCATCGTCAGGGTTGTGCACGCCGCACGCGCTGCAAAACCGGCGCAACCGTGGCGCGGCCACCTCGACATGGGCCTGCACAGCAGGGGCACTGGCCTGCATCAATGCCTCGGCCAACACACCTTGGGGCAACGCCGCCTGCGCGCCACCAGAGGCACCCAACTGGTTAAGAGCCCCCAGCGTCGCCATGCGCCGCACGTCCTCGGTGGAGCCGGGGGCCACCACAATGCTTTGCTCGCTGGCAAATTGCGTGACCAGGTTTTTTAGGTACTGGGCTTCTTGAGGGTGGCCTTGCATACCGGTGATGACGCGCCGGGTGGCGCTGCCGTGGCTCTGGTGGCCAAACACCACGCTGCGCAGGTGCGTGACCCACACCCGCAGCGTCATGTTCTCCACGTTGACAAGATCGCGCTCGGTGAACACCCGGTCTTGCAGGCGGTTGCCCAGGTCAATCTTGGAGCGGATGAAGCTGCCCTCCATCTCGATCCATGTCAGGGTGGACTCAAAATCAAATCGGCCCCACAGGGTGTGGGCACTGCGAAACGCATAGCCGCCCACGGCCACCAGGGCCAACCCCAAAGTGGCCAGGCCCATCACGGGCCGCCAGTCTTGCAGCGGGTCGAACTGCACCGCAAACACCACCATGGCCAACGTGCCCGCCAGCGTCAGAGCTACGCCCAGGGCATCAATCGCCATCAGCCAAAAAAAGCGGGGATAGGCCATTACCGTGGGCCAGTCCATCTTGGCAAAGGTGGTGGGGGCCATTGGTTGGGTTTCTTCGAGCACCAGGCCCTTGAAGTTGCCTGCGCGCTCGTTCAGCGCGATGTTGGGCAGCAATCGGGCATAGCGGCGGTTGGGAATGCGCTGGGCCCAGTTGCGCTGCATTTCGCGGTCGATCTCTTGCATCAGCAGGTTGGGGTCGCTGTTGAAGCTCACCGTGCCCAGGGTGTCCACCTTGCTCACGGGCGGCGGTGGGTCGATGTTCTTTTGCACCGCCACAAAAAATACGGCCTCAATGGCGGCCAGCGCCAGCAAGATCACAAAGGCCTGCGCGCCAAAGTAGGCCCACGACACATCGGGCAACTGGCTTTGCAGAAAGCTCAAGGCCACCGGCCCCAGCACGGCGGCCAGCACCAGCAGCACGATTTGCGTCAGGTTGAAACTGACCTTGGCATCGGCCCCGCCGCCGGACACCGGCTTCACCGCCATGAACACCACCAGTACCAAAAAGAAGCCGCCCACCCAGCCTTGCACCGGCGAGCCCCACACAAACAGCATGGCTACGCCCATGATGAGCATCAAAAACCCATACGAGGCCAGGTTGGAAAAGCGCATTTGCAGCACGTTTTGTACATATGCGGGCGCGGTGATGAGATGCTTGACCAGCGAATACAGCACGCCGTTCAACGGGCCACTGGGCAGCGCAAATTCCAGCGTACCCTGGCGGATGGTTTGCATCAGCGCATTGGCATCGTCGCTGCTGCCGACCGCATCCGGGCCCAGCTCAATGGCCAAACCAGCAGGCTGGCCCCGGCCAAAAAACACCCGCAACTGCGCTCCAATGCGCATCAGATTCCAGGCCCCCAGCACCAACAACAACACCCCCAGCGCCACCGGCACAATGAAACTGCCGATCGCCTGGGCGGCCAGGTGCTTGCGGGCCAAAAATAGCAGGGCCACCGCACACACCAGCAAAATGCCAGCGCGTGCCGCCCACAGCATGTTTTCCACACGGTAGGGGTTAGGGAAGTCGAGCTGGGCCTGGTCAGAGCTGTATTCGTAGGACATAGGGTGAGCCTATTTCACGCGTTTGTATTGAATGGACATCAGACCCATGTCCACCTTGGCGGTGTCGCTGTCTATCATCACAAAAATTTGCCCGCCGGGCTGGCCCTCGGGCATGACCTTGACCCGCTTGCCATCCACCTCAAATGTGGTCTTTATGTTTTGCCCGCCCACCACCATGCTGTTGCGGGTGAAGGTCATGTCCATCTGGTTGCCCAGCATGCCGCCCATGCCTTTGCCCACGCCCATCGATTCACCCATGGCCTCGGCATCCAAGCGCCAGGTGCCCTTGAGCGGGTGGCCGCCAACGCTGAACAGGTTCGATAGCGATGCACCGATGCCCGAAAATAGGCCAGGGCTAGCACCGGCGGTACTGCCGTCGGCTTTTTGGCTATGCCGAGCGGATTTCGCCTGCTGCTCCAACTCGGCAACATAGGCCATGCCGGTGGCCCATTTGCCCTCGCGCAGGCCAAACGAGTTAGGTTCCACGCGCTGCAAATGAGCATCTTGGTAGGTCCAGCCCTGCAACTGCGGCAGCACGGCATCGCGCACTTCGGCGGTGGACATCCACGGCGCGGTGTCAGTGGTTTGAAGTACAAAAGACGCTTTGACGGCCAGTACCTTGGGCGAATCTGCGCCGCCGGTGATGGACTCTTCGGCGGGCTTTTGGATGTCGCTTACCTCGGCAATGCCGACGTGGTGGGCCGCGCACAGGCTGCGGCCCTTGCGCCATTTGGCCAGCTCGGGGGTAGGCTGGTATTGGGCCAATGCCTGCTGGAAATCAGCAGCAGGAATCTCCACCGCCGGGCTGTACAGACCGGCCTTGACCAGCGCGTCCAGCCAGGTGCGGGTGCTGGTGTCGCCTTTCGCTGCATTGAACGGGCTGGCGGCGTAGTCCATATTGCCAATGCACAGCGTGGACTGGTACTTTTTATCGAACGCATCGCCAAAGCCAGCCTTGGCCGCTGCCAGCAGAGCGCTGGGAGTAGCGGCAGGCGGCTGGTTGACGAAATACACCACGCCGCCCGCTACGGCCAGCACCGCACACAGGGCGGCCCCGGCGATCAGGGCTTTCTTGGGTGAAATGGAGGGAGTGGAGGGAATGGACAGAGCAGGAACGGGCGCAGACGCCACCACCACGGGCTTACGCAGCGCGCCCCCGCAGTTGTCGCAAAAGGCTGCGCCTTCTTCGTTATGGGTGCCGCATTTTGTGCAAAAAATAGCCATGGATATCCCTTGGCCCAGCCCTAGGGACTGGTGGTTGAAAGTTGCAGGGCGCGGCAGTTGGCCGCACAGGGATGTCAGGCCAGCTTATGCCCGCAGCCGCCACAAAACACGTCGTCGGCCACGCAGGCAGTGCC
>JBIIVW010000091.1:0-13459 GCA_044339205.1 Rhodoferax sp.
TGCGAGCCCAGGCCAGTGTGCAGCCCTTGGCTACCCGCGCTGTGCTGGCCCACGAGGCCATGACAGCGTGGACGACCGAGTGGCACCAAGGCCTGGCCCAGGCCCACTTGCCTCAGGATGCGAGTTTGGCCAAGGTGCAAGCGGCTGTGGCGCTGCAGGACCGGATGCAGCAGCATCTGCAAAAAATCCGGGAGACCCGACTCACCCGCGTCAATTTGATGCGCCATGACCTAGATGAGTTTGCCAGGACCGCCCGGGCGCTGGCCCGTGACATCGCGCCAGACCTGGCGTTGGTCGAGGCTGCCGACATCTCTGTGGGTCTGGATGCGCGACTCAAGGCGCATGCCACCCAATCCCTGACCCTTGATCGCGTAAACGCGGAGCTGGGCAAGGCGAGAGCACAGGTCAGCGCCACCCAGGTCAAAATCGCCCAGTCTCAGGCCAGCCTGTCGCCCCTGCTCCAGGCCTTGGGCACCACCCATGCGGACGAGTTGCGAAAGGCCACGGTCAAATCCGACCGGCTGCGTCAATTGACCTCCGGACTGGACGACGCCATTAAGCAGTTGTTGAACGAGGGCGATGGTCTGAGCCGTGACGCCCTGGCCTCTGAATGTGACTTGACCGACGCGGCAACAGTCGCCAGCTGTTTGAGTGACAACCAGCGCCAGACCGATGACATCGTTCAAAGCCAGAACACCTTGTCTGGTGAGCTGTCCGGCGCCCAGGCCATCTTGGGCAAGATCGCAGGGCAGGGCGAAGCCGCCCAGGCCGAGTCCCAGCGGCAAGAAGCGCTGGCACGCATGGGCAACGCGTTGGAGCGTTACATCAAGGTGTTTACGGCGGCCAAGCTGTTGCGCTGGTCGATTGAGAAATTTCGCGAAACCCGTCAGGGCCCCATGCTGGCCCAAGCCAGCCAGATCTTCATGGGGCTCACCCAGGGCGCTTTCAGCAAGCTCGCTGTGGACTACGAGAGCGATCCCCCCAAGCTGTCCGGGCAGCGTGCAAGGGGCGAACACGTGGACATTGAAGGCATGAGCGAGGGCACCCGAGACCAGCTTTATCTGGCCCTTCGCCTAGCCGCGCTGTCCTTGCATCTTGAGCAAACCGCAGCCCTGCCGTTCATTGCCGATGACTTGTTCATCAATTACGACGATGGTCGCGCCCGGGCTGGCCTGGAGGCTTTGGCTCGCCTGTCCGAATCAACCCAGGTGATCTTCTTGAGTCATCACGCCCACCTGGTGCCTGTCGTAAAGGCTGTTTTTGGGGCTCAGGTCAACGTGGTGCAGCTGGACTAAGGGCTCAGGATGCTCACTTAATCTGCTATTGAAAATCAATAAGTACGCCGGCCAAAACAATAAATAACGTTAATTTCGACTTCAGAACGATAGTTTTCACAACGAGGGCGAAAACTATTTCCTGTCGTCATCACCCGGCAAGAGGGCACCGGCCACAGCGCCCACGCCTTTGGCGGTAACTTTCACACCGGTGGCCACCACGGTGACCGCCGCATCGGCAACCGCAATCACCGCGCAGGCCTGCAGGAGCAATACAAAACCAGCGCACAGGGCCCAACGCAGGGGAGTTTTCAAGGAATCGGACATGACGGGACTATTTCAGCAAATCCTCATGATATTCTGTGAGGCACATGCGCGATATTCTCACCATCACCATGAACCCTGCGGTCGACATCACCACGTCGACAGCCACCATCGCCCCCACGCACAAAATCAGGTGCGGGGCTTCACAGCGGCACCCGGGCGGTGGCGGAATCAACGTGGCCAGGGTTGTTCAGCGGATGGGAGGCGACTGCGCAGCCCTCTTTCCAGCAGGCGGATCTTCAGGAGAAGTTCTAAAACGCTTGTTGGACGAGGAAAAGATCATCCAACTTTGTGTGCCGATCGCGGGTGAGACCCGGGAGAGCTTCTCCGTCAAAGAGTCTTCAAGCAGCAACGAATACCGTTTTGTTCTGCCCGGCCCCGACCTGGCACCGGCTGAGTGGCAAGCCTGCCTTGATCTGGTGGCCAGCCTCCAGCCGTGTCCCCACTACGTGGTGGCCAGCGGCAGCTTGCCGCCAGGGGTGCCCACTGATTTTTATGCGCGCCTGGCGAAACTCGTTCACGCCAACGGGGGGAAACTGGTGCTCGATACATCAGGGCCTGCGCTGGCGGCCGCGCTTGAAGAGGGTGTCTACCTCGTCAAACCCAGCCTGCGCGAGTTGCGAGAACTTGTGGGTCAACCGCTGGAAACGCAAGCGCAATGGCGCGAGGCCGCCTTGGCACTGGTTGACCGGGGGCGGGCGCAAGTGGTGGTGCTGTCACTGGGCGAAGGTGGCGCCTGGCTGGTGACGCCCGACGAGACGTGTTTTGCACCCGGCCTGCCAGTCCCGGTGGTCAGCACCATTGGGGCAGGTGACAGTTTTGTGGGGGGTATGGTGTGGGCACTGTGTCAGGGTCTGCCGGTGCAGGAATCATTTCGATACGGAGTCGCTGCAGCGTCCGCAGCAGTGCTCAGTGTAGGCACTGGCTTGTGCAGCCAGCCGGACGTGATTCGGCTTCATGACGACGTCACGCTGGAATGCTAAATTCACCATGAAAGAGATCACACCCAACTGGAGTCAACTGAGCGTCGTAACGTTTAGCTTTAAATACACATGAATGAAGCTCCACCCGAGTACCTGGAAATCAGCCAACTCAGAATCGGCCTGTTCGTAGAGCTGGAAGTAGGCTGGATGTCACACCCGTTTCCTACCGGAAGCTTCAAGATTTCATCTCCCAAGCAAATTGACATCATCAAAGCGCTCGGCCTGAGCCGCATTCGTTATCTTCCCGGCAAGAGCGACCCTCCTGATGAGGCGCCGCAGTCGCCAGATGCTGAGTCGGCCGTCCTGCCCCGAATATCGCTTGCCGAGTTGAATGCCGAGCGCCTGGAGTCAAAGAAGCAACGGCAGGAGACGCTGGCTGCACAGCAGCGGGATCTGATGATTTGCGAGCGCCGCTTTGTCGAGAGCATCCGCCAATACAAACAAGTGCTGGATCAGCTCGAGGTGCAGCCTCAAGCCGCAACAACCCAGAGTCTGGCGCTGGTCAATGGCCTGGTTGACGACATGATGGAGCAGGGCGAGTCGAGCATTCGGCTTCTATCTGAAGGCATGGGTGACAAATCGGCCATGCACCCGGTGAATGTCACCATCATCTCGTTGCTCCTGGGTAAAACGATGGCCTTGACGCCGTCCGAGATGGTTGATCTGGGCGTTGCCTCGTTCCTGCACGACATGGGCAAGATACGCTTGCCGGATCGGGTTCGTTTGCTGGATGAGAACTTTTCCACCGCCGAGTACAAGTTGTACCAGGAGCATGTGGCGCAGGGGCGTGCGCTGGCACAGTCCATGGGCTTGACGGCGGGTGCACGTCAGGCCATTGCCCAACATCACGAATTGATGGACGGTAGTGGTTTCCCAACCCGCGCCAAAGGAGACAGTCTTTCAGCCATGGCCAAAATACTGGCCCTGGTGAACCGGTACGACACCTTGTGCAATCCGGCCCGGTCGGCAGCGGCCATCACGCCGCACGAAGCCCTGTCCCTGATGTTTGCGCAGCTAAAAACACGTTATGACTCTGCCACGCTCAGCGCCTTCATACGCATGATGGGGGTGTACCCCCCTGGATCGGTCGTGCAGTTGGTGGATGAGCGCTTTGCCATTGTGGTGTCAGTCAATTCCACACGTCCACTGAAACCCCGGTTGATTGTGTGCGAACCGGGTATTCCAAAAGATGAAGCGCTTATTCTGGATCTGGAGCGGACACCTTCCATCGGCATCAAACGTAGCCTGAAACCAGGCCATCTTCCCAAGGCGGCATTTGACTACCTCGCGCCACGGCAAAGAATGTGCTATTTTTTTGAGCGAGCGATTGAGTCTGATCACGCCCCGGTGTCAACATGAAACCTGACGACTGGCGCCCTCTCTTAGATGGTTTGCTGGAATCGGTCTGGCTGGTTGACCCGGTCACGCTGCGCATTCTCGCAGTCAACAACGCGACAAGCCAGCTGCTGGGCATGGATTGCGCTCATCTGGTGAACAAACCGGTGATTGAACTGACGGCGACACCGGAAGATCAGTTCTTTTGGGAAGATGTTGCCGCCGGGCTCAGCAGCGGTATTCATTCCGAAACCCTGCTTCGCGGCGCCGATGGTGTGGCCGTGCCCGTGGAGCGCAGGGTAACCCGGGCTTGGCTCTCGGGGGATCACGCCGTGTATGTGGTGGGCCTGCGGGACCTGCGACAGCAACGCAGGACGGACGATGAGCTTGAACGCCTGCTCACGGAACTGCGCGCCACGCTGGAGTCCACCGCCGATGGCATTCTGGTCAGCGACTTGAGCGGGGCGATTCGCAACTACAACCGAAACTTCGCAGAGTTGTGGGATCTGCCCCATGATTTGCTCTTGACTCGTCAGGACGCGGCTGTCCATGCCCATCTGGCCAACAGCGTGATCGACAGACCAAGCTATGAGCGCCGCCTTCAGGAGATCGCTGAAGATACTTTGCTCGAAACTTCGGATGTCGTGATGACGACCCAGGGCCGGGTGCTGGAGCGGGTTACCCGACCCCAATTCAGCCGGGGACAACCCAGCGGGCGAGTTTTTTCCTTCAGGGACATCACACAAAGCACGCACGCGCAGGCCCGACTTCGATTGGCCGCCAAAGTGTTCGAATCCAGCCCGGATGCTGTGTTCATCACCGGACCTGATCTTTTGATCCTGGCCGCCAATCCGGTATGCGAACGATTGACGCAAACGCCGCAGGCCGAATGGGCTGGTGCATCAACAGAGCGCTTGTTTCGCGACCCGCACGACCCCGATCTGCTGCATCGCATCGTGACACAACTGAAGGATTGCGGGATTTGGCGTGGGCCAGTTTTATTGAACCGAAAAGGCATGGTGGCTTGTCCTGTTGAGTTTTCGTGGGTTCTGGTGCGCGACGACCAAGGCGAAATTTTGCATTCGATCGGTTTTTTCAAGGACCAAACGGACGAGTTGGCGGCCCAAAGGCGGATTGAGCAATTGGCCTATACCGATGTCTTGACAGGCTTGCCCAACCGCTTGCTGCTGTCACAGCGCGTGGCCTATGCTTTGCGAATGGCGGAGCGAGGGGGCGGAAAATTCAGCGTCTTTTTTATTGATCTGGACCGGTTCAAACACATCAATGACTCGCTGGGGAACGGGTTTGGCGACCGCGTGCTGGTCGATGTGGCGGAGCGGATCAAACGCTGCCTGCGCGACGTCGACACGCTGTGCCGCCTCGGTGGCGACGAGTTCGTCATTTTCTTGCAGGAAATCGACGCCCATGGCGCGGAGATGCTGGCCCGCCGAATCATGGAAAGCATGTCGCGCCCGTTTCATATCGCTGACACTGATTTTTCAGTCAGCTGCAGTATTGGCATTGCGCTGTACCCCGTGGATGGCAGGAGTCTGGATGAGTTGATCCAGTGCGCTGACACGGCCATGCACCTGGTCAAGGAGCGGGGACGAGGCAGTTTCCGGTTTTATCAGCCGCAAATGAACATTGATTTGCTGGCCCACATGAAAATTGACCATGCCATGCGACGCGCGCTGGAGCAGGGATTGTTTCGGCTGAATTACCAACCGCAGATTTCCCTGTGCAATGGTGAGTTACTCGGTGCCGAAGCCCTGATTCGCTGGACCGACGCAGAACTTGGCCAGATGTCCCCGGCGCAGTTTATTCCAATGGCTGAGGCTTCAGGCTTTATCGTGCCCATCGGCAATTGGGTGCTGGAGGAAGCCGTGCGACAAGCGGCCATCTGGCAGGCTTGCGGTATGCCTGTTGTGGTGTCGGTAAACGTGTCAGCGCTGCAATTTCAACAGCCTGATTTTGTTGAAAAAGTTGCGCTCACGCTGCAAGAGGCAGCGCTGGCACCGGAGTTTCTCGAGCTTGAATTGACAGAATCAATTTTGGTGGAAGACGCCAATGAGGCCTTGGCTCGCTTGCATGCGCTCGCCAACCTGGGTGTGGTGATGTCCATTGATGACTTTGGAACCGGTTACTCCAGCCTCGCCTATTTGAAGAAGTTCCCCATTTCCAAGCTCAAGATTGACCGCTCATTTGTCATGGGCTTGCCGCAGGACGAGAGCGATCGCGCCATTGTGAGCGCCATCATCGGCATGGCTCGGGGCCTCAAATTGAAAGTGGTGGCCGAAGGGGTTGAAACCCTGGCTCAGCGCGACTACCTTGCTGAACTGGATTGCGCGTCGTTTCAGGGATTCCTGTGCTCGCAGGCCTTGCCGGCACATGAGTTTGAACAGCTGATGAAAACGCTGCCAAAAAGTCCCCCTTAAGAGCCCATCAAGCCTTTGTACAGCATGTAAGCAGCCAATAAGTACAGAATGCTCGCGAAGACGCGTTTGAGCTGTTTGACCGGCAATTTGTGAGCGGCGCGGGCGCCCAGAGGAGCGGTCAGCACGCTGCAGACTCCAATCACGCCCAAAGCGGGTAGCCAGATATAGCCAAATGAATAGGGCGGCAGGTCTTGCACGCTTTGGCCGCTCACGACATAACCCACGACGTTCGCTAAAGCAATCGGAAAACCCAGTGCCGCCGATGTTGCCACGGCGTTGTGGATGGCCACGTTGCACCAGGTCATGAACGGCACGCTCACAAAGCCGCCACCCGCACCGACCAGACCCGACAAAAATCCGATGACCCCTCCGGCGCCCATCAGTCCCGCCGTGCCGGGGACCTGCCGGGTTGGCGCAGGCTTGCGGTCCAGAAACATCTGGGTGGCAGAAAAGCTCACAAAGGCGGCAAAGAAGAGCGCAAGCCATGTGCCCTTCAACAAGGCAAACACCCCGAGACTGGCAATGGCGCCCCCCAGCACGATACCGGGCGCCAACCCTCTGACCAACTCCCAGCGCACCGCGCCACGTTTGTGGTGGGCACGGACGCTGGAGATGGAGGTGAAAATGATGGTCGCCATGGAGGTGGCTATGGCCATCTTGACCGAGAGGTCTGGGCCCACACCTCGGCCTGACAGGATGATGGTGATAAAAGGCACCATGAGCATGCCCCCGCCAATGCCCAGGAGGCCAGCCAGAAAGCCGGTGCCCAGCCCGAGCATGGCGAGCTCAATGATCAGCAGAGGTTCAAAGTTCATGGCGGGGGAGTATTTAGGTGTCTGCGAGTGCCACCGGACCGGCATCCTGAACCATGGTTCAGGTGGGCGAGGTCAACTGGTCATTGGGTTCATCTGACGCGAGATGATCACGCTTGATCAGTGATGTTCCAAGCCCGGGCTCTAAGAGCATTGGTACAAGGAAATATAAAGCCCGGTGAGCACCGCAGACAAAATCATTGTAGGGGCAAGTTCTGGGTCTGCCTGTGATCAGCGCAAAAAACGGCACCAATAAACTCGCCAGCGCACCGCGTGTTGCGCCAGCACCTCAGATCTAGATCAGTCGTCCGTCGTCACGCAGGGCGTGGTCCAGGCGTTGCAACAAAGCTTGAAGGGCGGCGTCATCTAGCAAGGGCTGGACGGCCTCAGCGTTCACCGGAACATGAGCCACCACCGGCACGGGAGAGGCAGGCAGCTGGTCGCCCAGGTCAAAGGCGAGGTTGAGTGCTGCCAGCACAGCAATGCGTTCACGGGCGCGGACTTTTCCGCTATCGCGAATTTTGCACATGGCTGTGTCCACACGCTCCACGGCTTCGAGCAGGCGGGCATCGCCACCATCGGGGCAACCCAGCAGATAGGTTTGGCCCAGGATCAGGACTTCAAGTTGCTTCATGGGGTGCCTTTGCTCGCGGAAGTGAAGACTGATTCGGGCAAGCGTTCAAGCAGCGCATCCACTCGGGCACGGGCCGCGCCAAGCCGGGATTTGAGGGAGTCACGCTCTGCAGTCAGCGACTCAACTTGCGTATTGAGAAGCGCGTTGGTGCGCTGCATCTCATCAACGCGCACCAGCAAGCGTTCCACACGGTCGGCGATCTGGTCGATTTGGGATAGGTTCGACATAGGAGACTCATTGTAAAGGCCTGGCTGGTTAACGGATGTAAACTCTCCACCGTTGGTGCTCGCCGTGTGGTTCACATATGGCAGTTCAACGGGAAGCAGGAGGGTTGGTCCATCACGGCCCCGCCTAACCTGCGCTGCCCCCGCAACGGTAAGTGGACGAATCACCCGATTCCGCTTCCATCACAGCCACTGAGCGTTCTGAACACGCGCTTGGGAAGGCGATGGAGGTTGTTCCACCAGCCCGGATACCGGCCAACACGGTGGCTGCACGCTTGCGTGCAACCGTGACGCTCATGCACTGTCGGGGAAGACGGTGAGGGCTTTTAGATGGTTCTTATCTTTCATGAAAACTTGTGTTTCTTCCAGGCGCGGTAGCGCTTCCGTGCGCCTGTCTGTTTTTGCTTTGGCGATGTCTGGCGCTCTTTTGGCTCAGGCTCAGAGTCCCACAACTCAACTTTCACCTGTGGTGGTCACGGCCAGCCGGGTGGCGACACCGCTTGTCGATGTGCTGGCCGACATCACCTTGATTGACCGGGCTGCGCTGGACCGGGCTGGGCAAAGTTCTCTGCGTGATGTGTTGGCGCAACAGCCCGGTGTTCAGTTGGTCAGCAACGGCGGCTATTTTTCGTCATCCGGTGTGTTTTTGCGGGGAGCCTCGTCGTCGCAGACCATGGTGCTGATTGATGGTGTGCGCGTGGGCTCCGCCACCTCGGGTGGTGCATCACTTGAAAACATCCCCTTGGACCGGATTGAGCGCGTCGAGATCTTGCGCGGCGCGGCGTCTGCACTGTACGGCCCGGATGCGGTAGGAGGGGTGATTCAAATTTTTACCCGTGAACCGACTGAAGGATTGCAAATGAGTGCCTCCGCAGGCGCGGGCTCGGACGGGCAACGTCAGGCCAGCGCCTCTGTTCGGGGGAGCGCGGGCATCTTGGGCTACAGCTTGGGACTGTCACGTGAACAAGCCGCTGGCATCAGCGTACTGAACAACCCGGCTGCGAGCAGTTTCAACCCCGACAAGGACCGTTTCAGCAGCAACAGCGTGGACGCCAAGTTGACGGCCAGGCTGTCCAAAGACCATCAGCTGACCTTGGGCCTGCTGCGCAGCGAATCCGAGTACCAGTTTGATGGCCGGCCTTATCCGAATCCGCTCGCCTTGACCCAGTTGACCGCCGATGCCATCGCCCGCCCGGTGCTGAACAATGCCTACCTCAAATGGAATGCACAGTGGCTGGCCCACTGGAAATCGACCGTGATTCTGGGCACCAGCAAGGAGGATTCCGTGAGCGAATACCGCCGGGTGGCCGACGGCGCCTTTGGCGGCAGCAGCCAGTTCAACACGCAACGCACGCAGGCCACTTGGCAAAACGACATCACCATCGGCAAAGATGTGCTGTCGGTGTTGCTGGAGAACCGCTCCGAGGCGGTGGACAGCGCCACCAATTACCAAGTCAAGGAGCGTGATATTCGCAGTGTAATGGCTTCCTACGCCTTGAATCGCGACGCCTGGAATGCGCTGCTGGTGGCCCGCAATGACAAAAACTCGCAGTTTGGCAGCTTCAACAACTGGGCGCTGTCCGGCGGGTACAAACTGAG
Organism: Rhodoferax sp.; assembly: GCA_044339205.1. Taxonomy (GTDB): domain Bacteria; phylum Pseudomonadota; class Gammaproteobacteria; order Burkholderiales; family Burkholderiaceae_C; genus Rhodoferax. The sequence goes on from JBIIVW010000091.1 coordinate 9,621, forward strand.
CGATGGCTTGCGGGCCGTGGCCAGCCTGGGCACCAGTTTTCAGGCACCGAGCTTTAACCAACTGTATTTCCCCGATTTTGGCAACCCGGACTTGACGCCCCAGCGCAACCGGGCAACCGAACTGGGCCTGCGATACAGTGCGGGAGGTCTGAATCTGGGTGCGGTGTTGTACCAGAACGAAATTCAAGGCTTTATTCTGCCGGCCACCAATGTGCAGAGCGCCATGGCGGTGCTGCGCGGCGTGACCCTGAGCGCCGACACGCAGGTGGGCAACATGCACTACAGCGCGTCTTATGACTACGCGGACCCGCGCAGCCAGCCCAATGACTTGCGACTGGTGCGCGTGGCCAAAAACGTGCTGAATCTGCAGGCACGCCGCGCCATGGGGGCTGTCAGTCTGTTTGGGGAGCTCAAGCTCTCCGGCAACCGGGAAGACAACAACCTGGCTTTCAACGGGCGCGATACCCTGGCCGGCTATGGTTTGCTGAATGTGGGTGCCACCTGGAAGGTGCGCAAAGACCTCACCCTGCTGGGCCGCATCAACAACCTCACCGATGCGCAGTACAGCCTGGCCAATACCTACTCAACCCCGGGTCGCAACGCATTTGTGTCCCTTTCCTGGGCGATGTAAATGAAGGACTCCACTTATCCAGCACCGTGTTTGCACTTATCCGCGGGAGGTGCTGTATGAGTGGAGATTTCGCTTTTCCTCAAGGCCCGCAGCGCATCGTTTGCATGACCGAAGAAACCACCGAGTGGCTTTACCTGCTGGGGCAGGAGCATCGCATTGTGGGCATCTCGGGCTACACCGTGCGTCCTGCCCGGGCGCGGGCTGAGAAGCCCCGGGTGAGCGCCTTCACCAGCGCCAAGATCGACAAAATTCTGGCGTTAAAGCCGGATTGCGTCTTCGGGTTTTCCGATATGCAGGCCGACATTGCCAGCGCCTTGATTCGCCAAGGCGTACAGGTCACCATCTTTAACCAGCGCAGCGTGGCCGAGATTTTTTCGATGATGTTCCAGGTGGCGGCCATGGTGGGGCAGGGCGATCAGGGTATGGCCTTGATTCAAACGCTTCAACAGCAATTGGCCGCCATTCAAGAGGTTGCGACAGCCTTGCCCCGGCGGCCCCGCATCTACTTTGAAGAATGGGACGAGCCGCCCATCAGCGCGATTCGGTGGGTGTCTGAGCTCATGGGCGTGGCAGGCGGCGACGACTGTTTTCCTGAGTTGGCGGCGCAGTCGCTGGGCAAGCACCGCATCATTACTGAGGGCGCCGAGATCGTTCGGCGCAACCCCGACATCATCATCGGTTCCTGGTGCGGCAAGAAGTTTCGCCCGGAAAAGGTGGCCGCGCGGATGGGCTGGGAAGGCGTTAATGCGGTCAAAAACGGGCAACTCTTTGAGATCAAGTCGGTTGACATCCTGCAACCCGGCCCGGCGGCGCTGACCGATGGCGTGGCGCAGTTGCACCGAATCGTGATGAACTGGGCGCGAGCCCATGGATGAACGCCTGAGAATCGCCCGCAATGAGCTGATTCTGGGCGGGCAAAAAAGCGGCAAATCGCGCCGTGCCGAACTGCTGGCACGCGACTGGCTGGCGGCCTCGGGCTCGCACCACGCAGTATTAATTGCCACCGCCCAGCCCTGGGACGAGGAAATGCGCGCACGGATCGCACGTCACCAGACTGACCGCGCCGAGCGTGTGCCGGGATTACTGACGGTTGAAGAACCGCGCCGCTTGGGTGAGGCGATCCAGCAGCACAGCCGCCCGGACACCCTGGTGGTGGTAGATTGCCTCACCCTGTGGCTGACCAACTGGCTGATGCCGGTGAAGCAGGCTTCTACCGAAGGTTTAAAGCAAAATAGGCCTCCAGCCGGCGTATCCATTGCACCAATAGCTATGCTTTTGGATGTATTGACTCAGACCCCCGGCCCTTTGGTGCTGGTGGGCAACGAGATCGGGCTGGGGGTGATTCCGATGGGCGCCGAGGTGCGGGCCTTTGTGGATGCCCTGGGTTGTCTGAACCAGGAGGTGGCGCGGGTGTGTCAGCGCGTGACCCTGATGGCAGCGGGGCTGCCCTTGACTTTGAAGGGCGCGTCATGAGCGGCGGACTTTGGCGGCTGATTCGCCTTTTGGCGCTGGCCAGCCTGTGGAGTATGGGCGCTGCGCACGCGCTGCAGGTCACCGACGACCGGGGCGTGGTGGTCAACTTTGACCAGCCGCCGCAGCGCATCGTCAGCCTGTTGCCCTCACTGACCGAGACCGTGTGCGAACTGGGCCAATGTGCCCGGCTGGTGGGGGTGGACAGGTATTCAAATTTCCCTACCAGTCTGGCCACGGTTCCCAAAGTGGGTGGGGGGCTGGACCCCAATATCGAGGCGATTGTGGCGCTCAAGCCCGATGTGGTGCTGATGGCCACTTCGTCGCGCGCGGGGGAGCGGCTGCGTTCGCTGGGCCTCAAAGTTGTGGCGCTGGAGCCCAAAACCCACGCCGATGTGCAGCGGGTCATGCTCAAACTGGGCCAGGTGCTGGGTGTGAATGACGCGCAAAAGATTTGGCGGACGATTGATGCCAGGGTATCGGCGGCGGCCCAGTCGCTGCCCGCATCTGCCAAGGCCACGCGGGTGTACTTTGAAGTCAATCAGGGGCCATACGGGGCAAGCGAGTCGTCCTTTATTGGTGAAACACTCACCCGCCTGGGGGTGCAAAACATCATCCCGGCGACGCTGGGGCCATTTCCCAAGCTCAACCCCGAATACATCGTACGCGCCAACCCCGACCTGATCATGGTGGGCGAGCGCAGTATGGACGGCATGGCGCAGCGCCCCGGCTGGGCCAGTTTGCGCGCGCTGCGGGAGCAGCGGGTGTGCGTGTTTCCCACGGCGCAGTCGGATGTGCTGGTGCGCCCCGGCCCGCGCATGGCCGAAGGTGCGCGGCTCATGGCCCAGTGCTTGAGTGACAAGGCCCCCACTACCGTGGCCAAAAAGTCAACCGCCGCCGACGGGAGCCGCCCTTGAAACTGCGCCGCGCCCCCTTGCTCTGGGCCATGCTGGGCATCAGCCTCGCCTTGGGCGTGCTGGGGGTGTGCGTGGGCAGTACCGGGTTTGAGAACCTGCTGCAGCCTTTGCTGAACCCCGCGCAAGACCCGGCGCAGCACGCCATGGCGCAGCAGATCGTGTGGGAGATTCGTTTGCCGCGCACGCTAGGCGCGTGGGCCGCAGGCGCCTTGCTCGGGCTGGCAGGTGCCGTGGCGCAGGGGCTGTTTCGCAATCCGCTGGCCGACCCGTATCTGCTGGGCAGTGCCTCGGGCGCCTCACTGGGCGTGGCGCTGGTGCTGGCCGCTTTGGGTGGCGGGGCCGGCATGCTGGGTGGCAGCATGATGAACGAAGGTGTGGTGGTGAGTGTTTTCTCCAGCAATATGCTGGTGCGCCTGGGCCTCACAGGCGCTGCATTTACCGGTGCGGTGCTGGCAGTGTTGCTCACTTTGGCGCTCTCGCGCGGGGTACAGCACACGCTGCGCCTGCTGCTGGCCGGGGTGGTGGTGGGCGTGGTGCTGGGTGCCACGACGCATCTGGTGACGCTGATGTCGCCCGACTCGCTGCAGGCCATGCAGGCTTTCATGCTCGGCTCAACCGCCTTTGTGGGGTGGACGGCCTGCCTGTTGATGGCGGGGGTGTGGGCGTTGTGCGTGGTGGCTGCCGGCCTGATGGGGCGGGTGCTGGATGGCCTGAGTCTGGGTGACGCCACCGCCCACAGCCTGGGCTTGCCGCTGGGGCCATTGCGCGTGGCGCTGGTGGCCGTACTGGCGTTGGCTACAGGTACGGCCGTGGCGCAAACC
>JBIIVW010000308.1:0-3920 GCA_044339205.1 Rhodoferax sp.
GGAGACCTTTTTATGGATTTGGCCTTTACCCCTGAAGAGCAGAAGTTTCGCGAAGACATTCGCGCCTGGGTCAGCGAGAACCTCCCCGCTGATATTTCCCACAAGGTGCACAACGCCTTGCGCCTGACCCGCGACGACATGCAGCGTTGGGCCAAGATTCTGGGTAAAAAAGGCTGGCTGGGCCACAACTGGGCCAAGGAATTTGGCGGCCCCGGCTGGACCTCCATTGAAAAGCACCTGTTTGAAGAAGAATGCGCCTTGGCCGGTGCACCCCGCGTCGTGCCCTTTGGCCCGGTGATGGTGGCCCCGGTCATCATGGCCTTTGGCAACGCAGAGCAGCAACAGCGCTTTTTGCCCGGCATTGCCGACGGTTCGGTGTGGTGGAGCCAAGGGTACAGCGAGCCCGGTTCCGGCTCCGACCTCGCGTCTGTGAAGACAAAAGCCGAGCGCCAGGGCGATAAATTTATCGTCAACGGCCAAAAAACCTGGACCACTCTGGGCCAATACGGCGAGTGGATCTTTTGCCTGGTGCGCACCAGCAGCGAAGGCAAGCCCCAGACCGGCATCAGTTTTTTGCTCATTGACATGAAATCCCCCGGCGTCACCGTGCGCCCCATCGTGCTGCTGGACGGCGAGGCCGAGGTCAACGAAGTCTGGTTTGACAACGTCGAGGTCCCCGCCGAGAACCTGATTGGTGAAGAAAACAAGGGTTGGACCTACGCCAAATACCTGCTGGGTCACGAGCGCACCAACATTGCCGACGTGAACCGCACCAAGCGCGAACTGGAGCGCCTCAAGCGCATTGCCAAAGCCGAGGGCGTCTACAACGACGTCAGATTCCGCGACGAAATCGCCAAGCTTGAAGTCGATGTGGTCGCCCTGGAGATGATGGTGTTGCGCGTGCTGGCAGCCGAGTCGTCGGGCAAACAATCGCTCGACATTGCGGGCCTGCTCAAGATTCGCGGCAGCGAGATTCAGCAGCGCTACAGCGAGTTGATGATGTTGGCAGCCGGGCCCTACGCCCTGCCCTTGATCCATGAAGCCATGGAAGCGGGCTGGCAAGGCGATGCCGTGGGTGCCGTGCACTGCGCACCCCTGGCCTCCACTTACTTCAACATGCGCAAGACCACCATTTACGGCGGCAGCAACGAAGTGCAGCGCAACATCGTCTCCCAAGTCGTGCTGGGCTGATCGCCCCACCCCAACAAGAAAGAAACGCATCATGGATTTCAATTTTTCTGACGATCAGGAACAACTGCGCGACGCGGTACGCAAATGGGTCGACAAGGGCTATAACTTTGACCGCCGTCGGGCGGCTGTGAAAGCCGGCGGCTTTTCGAAAGAAGCCTTCACTGAAATGGCCGAGCTGGGCCTGTGCGGCCTGTATGTGCCTGAAGACCATGACGGCATGGGCATGGGCCCGGTCGAGGGTATGGTGGTGATGGAAGAGTTGGGCCGTGGCATGGTGCTGGAGCCTCTGGCACAAAGCCTGATTGCTGGCGGTGTGCTGGCAGGTTACGCGCCTGAAGCCGTCAAAACGGCCTGGTTGCCCAAAATCGCCAGTGGTGAAGCGCTGGTGGTGCTGGCCTATCAGGAACGTGCCGCCCGCTACAAACTCGATTTTTGCGAGGCAAAAGCCACTCCAGCCGGCACATCATATGCATTGACAGCTACCAAAAGCATAGTACCTGCTGGCGATAGGGCCGACGCCTTCCTGGTGCCTGCCATGCTGGATGGCAAGCAAGCGCTGTTCCTGGTAGAGCGCACAGCCAGCGGCGTGACCACCCGGGGTTACGGCACCCAAGACGGCAGCCGTGCCGCCGAAGTCACGTTGGCCCATGCGCCTGCGACGTTGGTCACACTCGACGGCCTCACCGCTCTGGAGCATGCTGTGGACATCGGCATTGCTGCCACCTGCGCCGAGGCTGTGGGCGTGATGGACAAAACCCTGACTATTACGGCCGAGTACATGAACACCCGCAAGCAGTTTGGCGTGGTCATCAGCAGCTTCCAGGCCCTGCGCCACCGCGCGGCTGATGTCAAGATGCAGCTGGAACTCGCCCGTTCCATGAGCTTTTACGCCTCACTCAAGCTCAACGCCCCGGCGCCTGAGCGCCGTGCGGCCATGGCGCGCGCCAAGTACCAATTGGGTAACTCCATGCGATTTGTGGGCCAGCAGTGCGTGCAATTGCACGGTGGCATCGGCGTGACGGACGACTACATCGTGAGCCATTACTTCAAACGGCTCACGCAGATGGAAATGAGCTTTGGTGACAGCCTGCACCACTTGGGTGAAGTGTCTGCCCGCATGCAGGACACCGCTGGCGTCTTTGCCTGACCTCTACTCCGCCTCACGCACCCGCAGGAAGCTTGCAAAACGCGGCAACCCTGCGGGGGTGCGCTCGCGGTAACGGTAGGTTACCGTCGCCCCGATCGCGGGGGGAGACGCTCGCTGGGCATCGCTGAACCCGGTGCCCAGCGCAAATTGCTGGCCGCTGGGCAACTCCAATAACAAGGCGCCCAATCGCCCCGTGTGCTTGCCTTTCCCAGGCAAGTGCCCCACCACCCGGCCCTCTTCGTCAGGCAGGGGCTTAAGCTTGAAGAGACTGTCGCTGCGGCCCGCAGCCCACAAAGCATCGGCCCGGTGCAGCATGAGGCCCTCGGCGCCGGCCTTCACCAGCTGACGCAACTGCCGCTGCAGCGCCGCCTGATCGGTACCGCGCTTTTGCTCTACAGCCTGCAGCCAGGCCGGGGAGCCCACAGCTTCCAGCAGCGTTGCAGCTTGCGCGGTGCGCTCGGCAAAGGTGCCCTCGGTGCCCGGCAAATCAAACACCATGTAGCGCAATTCACGCCACTCGGCATCCACGGGCGTGCTTTTGCGTGCAATGCCGGAGAGCCGGTCAAACTGGCCCCGCCCCAGCCACAGCTCGCCGTCCAATGGCCTGGGCGGCAAGGCCGAGGTGAACCAGGCGGGTGCGGCAATGGCGCGGCCACTGCGAAAACGCAGCACTTGGCCATCCCAGACGGCGCGCACGCCGTCGAGCTTTTCGCTGATCAGGAACTCACCGGGATTGAGGGCCGCATGCCAATGCTTGGCCAGCATGAGGGCGGGGGGTGCATCCGCTGGCACATAAACCCGTGTTGCAGCGGGCGTCGCAACTTGGGCTGTGGCTGCCGGCAAACCCATCAGCACGCCGCTGAGCACACAAACCAGCGGCCAGGCCCTTGGCCCGGATGCACGAAACACCATGTTGATCTCCCTGTTTTTTTAGTGTGATGGCGGCGGTTGACCCGCCGCGCCTGACGCGGGCGTCAGACTACCAGCCGCGATGACTTGGGGACGTGCGCCATCAAAAACTCCATCTGGTCAGCCAGAATGCGGCGGTTGCGCAAGATAAAGTCTTCCCATAGGCTGGGCACATAGGGTGTGTACAAGAGCGGCATCTTGGCCTGCTCCGGGGTGCGGTGGCTCTTGCGGTGGTTACATGGGCGACACGAGGTCACCACATTCATCCAGGTGTCCACGCCGTTCTGGGCGAAGGGAATGATGTGCTCGCGGGTCAGCACCTCTTCATGAAAATGGTCGCCACAATAAGCGCACACATTGCGGTCGCGGGCAAACAGCTTGCTGTTGGTCAGGCCAGGCTTCAGGTTGAAGGGGTTGATGCCGGGCACGCCTTTGGTCCCGATGATGCTGTTGACGGTGATGATGGATTGCTCGCCCGTCACCGCGTTATGGCCGCCATGAAACACAGCCACCTCCTGCCCCATTTCCCAACGGACTTCTTCAGCGGCGTAATGAATCACCGCTTGCTCCAGCGAAATCCACGATTGGGGCAACCCTTGGGCTGACAGCTTCAAGACTTTCAAAACACGCCTCCTGGTACAGAAAATGAACCACTGACACGAAATGCAACCGC
>JBIIVW010000092.1:0-13412 GCA_044339205.1 Rhodoferax sp.
ACCACACTGGCCATTGATTCCGCAGGCACTCATGCGCCCGTGGCCGCCGAGCGAATGGATCCGAGAGCGCGCGCTGCACTTGCTCGCTACCGGTACGAGGCTAGGCCACTGCGTTCTCGTCGTGTGAACGTGCAGGACTGCAGTCATTTCGATTTGATTTTGGCCATGGACCATCGCAACCTCGCTGACCTGCAGCATCTGTGTCCCGTACAACACCTGCACAAGCTGCATCTGTTCATGTCGTTCGCACCAGAGCTCGACGAGACCATCGTGCCGGACCCGTATTACGGCAATGCAGCTGGATTTGACAACGTGATCCGGCTCTGCGAAGCCGGCGCCAAGGGCTTGCTGCTGCACATCAGGAGCACACGCCTGTCCGACAGTGCCACCTGAAATCAGGGTTGCGACGAGGCAAAAAACACCTTGAATAGTGTCGATATTTTTGACACTATTTAGATACTTTTTATTTCAAAAAAAATAAAACGTTACAAAACAATGACTTGAAAACATGGCCCGATTCATGCAATCGCGTTTGTTTTCAACCTCTGGAGTCCGTGATGAAACTGTTCAAGTCAACTCTCGCCTTGCTGACCTGTGCCTGTGCTGCAACTGTCTGTAGCGCCGCCCCCGCCACGGTGACAATCACCTTTGACAGTCCGATCCACAATGGATCCAGCTTTGATACGGTCAACATCAGCTCCCCAGCCGGCCCCAGCACTGTGAACGCCAGCCGCTTTCAGGGAACAGCCTCCAATCTGGTCGGCGTTGCTCCTTCCATTTTTGTGGATGGCATCAATGACGTCTACATGTATTGCTACGACCTTTTCCAAAGCATCGGCGCGCTTGAAGTAGTCAACTACACCATCAACTTCAACGGCGCTTTTGCACGGACTCTGGACTTTTTAGGTGCGGTCAACGGTGTAATGAACGCCGCCAGCCCCAGCCCGGTGGATGACCCCTACGCCTGGTTGCATCCAGTTAGCGGCGCGCAGGGTGCGGCCATTCAGCTGGGCATCTGGGAGAGCCGGTACGACGCCTCGGGTTGGGACTTGACTGCGGGCAGCTTCACAGCCTCGGGCCTTGAGGGGGCCACGGATGGCCACTGGAATTCATTCAAGTCCGCTATCAACACCTACGACAGCATGGACCCCGAGAAGGTCATGGTTTTCGAGTCTGCCAGCCGCCAGGACATGATCGCCGGCGACCCCCCGCTGGCCGTGCCGGAGCCTGGATCGCTCGCCCTGTTGGGTGTGGGATTGGCCGGCTTGGCGCTCGCCCGGCGCCGCAAGCATCTGTAATCAGGCCAGGCGCTTGCAAATCTCCAGCGTGGCCGCACTCTGGTTCATGCTGTAGAAATGCAGGCCGGGTGCCCCGCCAGCGCGCAGTTGCTCGCACAGGTCGGTCACCACGTCCAGGCCAAACGATTTGATCGAGGCCACATCGTCACCAAAACTTTGCAGGCGCAAGCGAATCCAGCGTGGGATTTCTGCCCCGCTGGCGTCGCTGAAACGCATCAATTGGGTGGAGCTGGTGATCGGCATGATGCCGGGCACCACCGGAATCGTCAGCCCCAGCGCCTCGGTCTCTTCCAGAAAGCGGAAGTAAGCGTCCGAGTTGTAAAAATACTGGGTGATGGCGGAGTTGGCACCGGCGTTTACCTTGGCTGCAAACGCCTGCAAGTCGGCCGCGGGCGACTTGGCCTGGGGGTGCACCTCCGGGTAGGCGGCTACCTCGATAAAAAAGTCATCGCCGGTCTCGGCGCGAATGAACGCCACCAGATCGCTGGCGAAATGAAACTCGCCACCGGCTCCATACCCACTGGGCAAATCGCCGCGCAAAGCCACCAGTCGTTTCACGCCCATGGTCTTGAGGATGGCGAGTTGGGCGCGTACCGTGTCACGCGTGGCGCCGACACAGGAAAAATGCGACGCCGCAACCACCCCCTCAGCCAGGATGTCACGCACGGTGTTGAACGTGCCCTCTTGCGTGGAGCCACCCGCACCAAACGTCACAGAGCAAAACTCCGGCTCCAAGGCATACAGCTGCTGACGTACCGCCCGGAGCTTGTCAACGCCTTCCGGCGTCTTGGGTGGAAAGAACTCAATACTGTAGGGAATGCGGGCAGTCTTGCTCATGGGAAATTCTTGAAAAACAAGGTCAAAGGTCGCGGGCGGCGGCCTCGTTGCGGGCACAAATGAAAAACTCGCGGTTGCCATCGCCGCCCTCGATGGGCGAATCAAACCATGCAGTCACCGTCAGGCCGAGCGCAGTGCAGGCCTCACGCAAGCGCTGCTCAATCAGCGGATAAAACGCGACATCTTTGACAATGCCACCCTTGCCCACCTGACCCGGTTGCAACTCGAACTGAGGCTTGACCAATGTCAGCAGCGTGCCGCCCACCTTGAGAAAAGGCACCACAGCAGGCAACACCAAAGTTTGCGAAATGAAAGACAAATCGGCCACAATCAGGTCGAATTCAGGCGAAAAGTCAGTGTCGGCAGCTACATCGTCGTTTTCTGCATCAAATTGGCCTTCAGCCGACGTGCTATCTTGGTAAGCAGCTATCAAATCAGAAGCAGTCAGCGCACGTGCATTGACGTTCTCGACGCACAGCACCCGGGGGTCAGCACGCAGGCTGGGGTGCAGTTGAGCGCTGCCCACATCCACACCCACCACCGAGGCCGCCCCGGCTTGCAACAAACAGTCGGTGAAGCCGCCCGTAGACTGCCCCACATCCAGGCAGGCCAAGCCCGTCACGGTCAGGCCCACTTGTTTGAGGGCAGCTTCCAGCTTCAAACCACCACGGGACACATAGCGCGCCTCGGAGTCGTCCATCAGCTCGATGCTGGCGTCATCCGGCACGTCGTCACCGTTTTTGACAACGGCTTTCCAGTCGTTGCCCTTGCGCCATTGCACCCCACCCGCAATCAGGCGCTGAGCCTGAGAGCGGGTGCTGGCCAGGCCACGGGCCACCAGCAATTGGTCAATGCGCATCAGTAGCGGTAAGCGTCAGCTTTGTACGGACCAGACTTGCTCACACCAATGTAGGCAGCCTGTTCATCCGTCAACTCGGTCAGCATGGCGCCCACCTTTTTCAGGTGCAGACGCGCCACTTTCTCGTCCAGGTGCTTGGGCAGCACGTAGACCTGACCAGCCTTGTAGTCCTTGGGCTTGGTGAACAACTCGATCTGGGCAATAGTCTGATTGGCAAAGCTTGCCGACATCACAAAGCTGGGGTGACCTGTGCCGCAACCCAGATTCACCAAACGGCCTTTGGCCAGCAGAATAATTCGCTTGGCGGGTGTCTTGCCCTTGGCCGGGAAAATCACATGGTCCACCTGGGGCTTGATCTCTTCCCACTTGCACTTGTCCAGCGAGGCCACGTCGATCTCGTTGTCAAAGTGACCGATGTTGCACACGATGGCCTGGTCTTTCATGGCAGCCATGTGTTTGTAGGTGATGACGTTTTTGTTGCCGGTCGCAGACACGAAGATGTCGCACTTGTCAGCGGCGTATTCCATGGTCACCACTTTGTAGCCTTCCATCGCGGCTTGCAGGGCGTTGATCGGGTCCACTTCGGTCACCCAGACCTGGGCGCTCAAGGCACGCAGGGCTTGGGCAGAACCCTTGCCCACGTCGCCGTAGCCCGCCACCAAGGCGACCTTGCCGGCAATCATCACGTCGGTGGCGCGCTTGATGGCGTCCACCAAAGACTCGCGGCAGCCGTACAGGTTGTCGAACTTGCTCTTGGTCACCGAATCGTTCACGTTGATGGCGCGGAAAGCCAGCTCCTTGCGGGCGGCCATCTCGTTCAAGCGCAGCACGCCGGTAGTGGTTTCTTCAGTGACGCCAATGATGTTTTTCAGGCGGCGGCTGTACCAGGTGGGGTCAATGGCCAGTTTGGCCTTGATGGCGTTGAACAGGCAGATTTCTTCTTCGCTGCCGGGCTTGGCCAACACCTTGATGTCTTTCTCGGCTTTGGCTCCCAAGTGCATCAGCAACGTGGCGTCGCCGCCATCGTCCAGAATCATATTGGGACCTTCAGCGGCCGAACCTTTTTTGCCGCCGAATTCAAAGATGCGGTGCGTGTAATCCCAGTAGTCTTCCAGCGTCTCACCTTTGTAAGCAAACACGGGGGTCCCGGCCACGACCAGGGCTGCAGCCGCGTGGTCTTGGGTCGAGTAAATATTGCACGAAGCCCAGCGCACTTCGGCACCCAGCGCTTGGAGTGTTTCAACCAGCACGCCGGTCTGGATGGTCATGTGCAATGAGCCCGTGATGCGCGCACCCTTGAGGGGCTGCGCCTTGGCAAACTCTTCACGGATGGCCATCAGCCCGGGCATTTCGGTTTCAGCGATGTTCAGTTCTTTGCGTCCCCAGTCTGCGAGGCTCATGTCAGCCACATGAAAATCCTGGGCTTTGACGGCGGCTTCCACAGCGGCTTTGACCACGGCTTTGGCGGGAGTTTTGACAACGCTCTTCGCGCGGGCTTTGGCTTGGGGTTTGACTAATTTCAATACTGCGCTCATTGATGACTCCAAAAGTAAATTTGAGAAATCACCAGCCTGTGAAACCGTGTCTTTGGGAAAAGCTCACCGCACAGACCAGTGGGTGAGCGCAGTTGATGCGGTAATTTGCCGATCAGCAAACCACGCGACCCGAGCCTCATTCACTGGATGTGAACTGCAACGCTCCTCGGAGAAGTGTGTATTATACGTACACTGGCGCCCATCGCGCTGCAATCACCTGCAACAGGCTAGCGGCCTTTGCGAAACTGGTTGATCATATCCATACACCCGCTGGGGTCGTCTTTGAAATCTGACGAAACCAGCGTGTGGTTCATGAATTTATTGAACCCCTCCCTCGCCAGCACCTCAGGGTCGGTCAGGTTGCGAAATCCCATAGACCATTCGTCGAACAGTAACGACTCCTCCTCGTCTTCCATCAGCACGATCGCGCCACGGTGGCGGGGGTCGCTCTCGATGGTCGCAAACAGCGCCCGCACGGCAGACTCTTCACCTTCGAGCACCTGCAAAAAATTGCCCTCTTTGTAGAGCAAGATGCCGGTGATGTGCTGCCGGCGGTTTTGCTGCGAGCCTTGACCAGCAGATTAAGCAGCTCATCCTGGCCAAAAGGCTTGAGTGCGGAACTCATGTAAACAAGTCGAAACATAAACATCTCAAGCAAAAAATAATGGGGGGCAGCGCGAACCGCCGCAAATCCATTTTCACCTGAATGCGGACACACCAAACCACCTCACCCGTTTGGGGCGAGCCCGTGCTGGCGGCCCTCCGTTTAAAATTATGGGTTGCTCGTGACCCTGACCCACAGGTTTGCGCGCCCTGCCCACTGAACGACTCTCGGCGCGCCCGCGCCGACCGGGTCCAACCGATCTGGAACTTGCCTGTGTCTTTTGTCTCTGAAACCCGCCGCCGCCGCACGTTTGCCATCATTTCCCACCCCGATGCGGGTAAAACCACGCTCACAGAAAAGTTGCTGCTGTTCTCCGGTGCCATTCAGATCGCCGGCAGCGTCAAGGCCCGCAAGGCCACACGCCACGCCACTAGCGACTGGATGGAGATCGAGAAGCAACGGGGCATCTCGGTGGCCTCCAGCGTGATGCAAATGCTGTACCGCGACCACGTCATCAACCTGCTCGACACGCCCGGCCACAAAGACTTCTCCGAGGACACCTACCGCGTGCTCACCGCTGTGGACTCGGCTCTGATGGTGATTGATGCCGCTAACGGCGTGGAGGCGCAAACCCGCCGTCTGATTGAGGTCTGCCGCCAGCGCGACACGCCCATCATCACCTTTGTCAACAAGATGGACCGTGAAGTGCGCGAGCCGCTGGATATTCTGGACGAGATCGAGCGCGAGTTGGGCATGCCTTGCGTGCCCATGACCTGGCCCGTGGGCCAGGGCAAAACCTTTGGCGGCATCATCAACCTGCGCACCGATGCCATGACCGTGTTTGAGCCCGGCAGCGACCGCGGCCCCAAAGACTTCACCACCATCCCCTTAAGCGACCAGGCCTCCCTCATCAAACGCTTTGGCCACGAGTTCGTGACCGCGTTTGAAAGTATGGAATTGGCCACCGGCGCCTCACCCGCCTGGGATCGAGAGGCCTTTCTGGCGGGCAAGCTCACCCCGGTCTTCTTCGGATCAGGCGTGAATAACTTTGGTGTGATGGAGGCGCTGGATGCGCTGGTCGATTTGTCCCCATCACCCCAGCCGCGCACCAGCTCCACCCTGGTCAACCGCCAGCCGGTGGTCAAGGAAATTCAGCCCGAAGACGACTTTTTCTCCGGCGTGGTCTTCAAGGTGCAAGCCAACATGGACGCCAACCACCGCGACCGTATCGCCTTTGTGCGCATGGCCTCAGGCAAGTACACGCCAGGCATGAAGCTCAAGGTCATGCGCACCAGCAAAGAGCTGCGCCCGACCAGCGTGGTGACCTTCATGAGCCAGCGCCGCGAGGCCGTGGAAGAAGCTTATGCTGGCGACATCGTGGGTTTCACCACCCACGGCGGCGTGCAGTTGGGCGACACCATCACGGATGGCTCCATCAACTTGCAGTTCACTGGCCTGCCCTTCTTTGCGCCCGAGCTGTTCATGACCGTGGTGCTGCGCAACCCGCTGCGCACCAAGCAGTTGCAGCAAGGCCTGGCCCAGTTGGGTGAAGAAGGCGCGATCCAGGTGTTTCGCCCGGAGATCGGCGGCAACATGCTGCTCGGCGCCGTGGGGCAGTTGCAGTTTGAAGTGGTGCAGCACCGCCTCAAAGGCGAGTACGACGCTGACATCCGCCTAGAGGGCTGCCAGTACACGGGCGCGCGCTGGATCACGGCCGACACCCCGGCTGAACTCAAGGCCTTTTGTGACGCCTACCCCATGCGCATGGCGCGCGATGCCGCCAACACACTGGCGTACCTGTGTACCAGTCCGTATGACGTGCGACTGGCCCAAGAGCGCTTCCCCAAGATCCACTTTCACCCGCTGCGCGAACACGCGGGTCTGGCCTTGCAAAGCGCGGGCTAAGCCGGTGCTGCCGCTGACCGATTGGCCGCTGGCAGACCGGCGCCAACTCATCGGCGTCTTCACCGATATTGACGACACCCTCACCACCGAGGGCGCCATCACCGCAGACGCCCTGCAGGCGCTGGCACATCTCAAGGCGGCGGGCCTGCATGTCATTCCCATCACCGGGCGGCCTCTAGGCTGGAGTGAGCCGTTTGCGCAGGGTGACGCCGTCCGGGGCATCGCCCCCTGGCCGGTGGATGCCATCGTGGCCGAAACAGGGGCTGCAGCCGTTTTTTTAAGCAAAATTAGCCTCCAGCCGGCGTATTTAATGCCTAAGAAGCTATCAAAAATATACCAAACGGACGCCGCTACCCGGGCGCTCAACACCACCCGCATGCAGGCCGTGGCCCGCCAAATACTGCATGAAGTACCTGGCGCCCGGCTGGCGCAAGACTCGGCCGGCCGCGAAACCGACATCGCCATTGACCACAGCGAATTCACGCACCTCGCCCCGGAGCAGATCGCCCACACCATCCGGATCATGCAGACGGCGGGCATGACGGCCACGGTCAGCAGCATCCACATTAACGGCTGGTTTGGCGAGCACAACAAACTCGTGGGCGCGCGCTGGATCGTCGCTGAGCTGTTCGGGCGGGACCTGGACGCCGAGCGCCACCGCTGGGCCTTTGTGGGGGACTCCACCAACGACCAGGTGATGTTTGGGCATTTTGAACACAGCGTGGGCGTGGCCAATGTGCGCCGCTTCGAGGCGCAACTCACCCACCAGCCGCGCTATATCGCCCAGGGGGCGCGTGGCGCCGGCTTTGCCGAGGTCGCTACGGCGATTCTTGAGGCCAAAAAGCAAACGTGATACCTTGCGGTTCTCGCTTCAGCCCTTTCAAGCCCCGTCTTCCAGAAAAAAAGCTCATGTTTTTTGCCACTGATCTCGCCACCATCACCCACGGCATCCAGCTTGCGGTGGCCCCGGTGTTCCTGCTCACCGCCGTGGCGGCCATGATCGGCACCGTAGCCGGCCGGCTCGCACGCATCATTGACCGCGCCCGCCTGCTGGAGAACCAGATTGATGCGGCGCCTGCCGCCAACCCCATGACGGCGGCTTACGGCGAACTTGGCCAGTTGCGCGCCCGGGGAGGTTTGGTGAATGGCTGCATCACCCTGCTGACCTTGTGCGCCATTTTGATCGGGCTGACCATCCTGGCGCTGTTTTTGGGCGAAACCACCGAGATGCAGATCCCCCGGCTGGCCATCATCGCTTTCTTGTCCAGCATCACCTGCTTTTTGCTGGCGCTGATGTGCTTTTTGGCGGAGACGCTGCTGGCCACGCGAATCCTCAAATTCGCGCGATCCCGAGCGCCTTGATACCGCAGCACCCGAACGCGGTTTATTGCGCCTTCAAGAGGCCCAGTTTTTCAACCAGGGCTTTTTCACGCGCAAAGGTGTCTGCGGCAAACTTGCCGTAAGCCACTGAGCTCATGTACATCGGCACCATGTCGTAGCGCGCCAGCGCGGTTTTATAGCTCTCTTGCTCCATGGCGGTCTTGAACGCATCGTGCAGGCGCTTGACCACATCGGCCGGCGTGCCACGGGGCGCGCCAATGCCAAAGGGGGAGTTTTGCACCAGACCCAGGCCCAGTTCCTTGAGCGTGGGCGCGTCGGGAAACTTGGCCAGGCGCTGCTCGCCCCAGGTGTTGAGCACGCGCAGCTTGCCGGATTCGACCAAGGGCGCAAAGCCGGTGGAGTCGGCCGCCGACATGATGTGGCCGCCCATCAACGCCTGCATCAGGTCTGCACTGCCTTTGTAGGGCACATGCAGCAACTCCATGCCCTTCTGTTGGGCAATCAACTCCATCGTCAGGTGCGGGCTGGTGAGGGTGCCGGTGGAGCCAAACGAGAGCTTGCCCGGGTTGGCCTTGGCCCAACCCACATAGTGCGTCCAGGTTTTGAGCGGCGAGTCAGCTGGCACCACCAGGCCAAAGGCGTAGCCAGTGACGTTGAGCACGTAGCTGATGTCCTTGACCGGGTCCCAATTGATTTTGGTGGTGTAAGGCAGGCGGAACACGCCCAGCGGAATTTGCGCCAGGGTGTAGCCATCGGCCGCCGAGCTTTGCAGCGTTTGCGCGGGCAAGGTGCCGCCGGCGCCGGGTTTGTTCTCGACAATCACTGGCTGGCCCAAAATTTTGGAGGCATTGTCAGCCAGTGAACGCATGGTGATGTCGGTGGGCCCGCCCGCAGGGAACGCAATGATGAGCTTGATGGGCCTGGCAGGAAAGCTCTGGGCCTGAGCGGTCAACACCGGGGCGACGAGAGCAGCGCCGGCGAGTTGGACGAGTTGACGACGTTTCATGGGGTTGACTCCTGAATGACTGACTGAAACGCGTATTAGAGCGGGCGAAACAGCCAAAAACAAGAGTAAACACCCGCAGGCGTGTCACAACGGGCACAGAGGATAATTTAAGACAAATCAGGCTCTGGCCGTCATAAATATTAGCTTATAACAATCAAATTTGTTAGCAAGAAAGACCCACACAGACCAAGTTAACGCGCCAGCACCACCCGCAAAGCCACGCCGGTGTGTGTGCCCAGCTTCACCACCCCCTCCGGCGTGGTCGCAGCCACCACGCGGCCTCCGGCGTTGCCGCCGTCGGGGCCGAGGTCAATCACCCAGTCGGCCTCGGCGATCACGTCCAGGTCGTGCTCAATCACCACCACACTGTGGCCGCCATTCACCAGCCGGTGCAACACGTGAATGAGTTTCTCCACATCGGCCATGTGCAGGCCCACGGTGGGCTCGTCCAGCACATACAGGGTGTGCGGCGCCTTTTGACCCCGGCGGGTGATGTCGTCGCGCACTTTGCTCAGCTCAGTCACCAGCTTGATGCGCTGCGCCTCACCGCCGCTGAGCGTGGGGCTGGGCTGGCCCAGCGTGAGGTAACCCAGGCCCACATCCTTGAGTAGTTGCACCGGGTGCGCGATGTTGGGCATGGCGGCAAAGAACTCAACCGCCTCGTCCACTTCCATTTGCAGCACGTCGCCAATGTTTTTGCCGCGCCAGGTGACCGCCAGGGTCTCGGGGTTGAAGCGGGCGCCCTTGCAGGTCTCGCACAGCACCTTCACATCGGGCAAAAAGCTCATGGCAATGGTGCGAATGCCCTGCCCTTCACAGCCCGGGCAACGGCCCTCACCGGTGTTGAAGCTGAATCGGTTGGCCGCATAACCGCGCGCTTTGGCTTCCAGTGTGTCGGCAAAAAGCTTGCGGATGATGTCCCAAAACCCGATGTAGGTGGCGGGGCAGGAGCGCGGGGTTTTGCCGATGGGGGTTTGGTCGACTTCAAGCACGCGGTCAATGGTCTCAAAACCGTCGACACCGTCGCAGCCCACCCAGGGAATGGCTTCACCGGCGGCGATGGCGTCTCTGCCTGCCTTGGTGCTGCGTTTTTGCACGGCGGTTTGCACATTGGTCAGCAGCACGTCGCGTGCCAGCGTGGACTTGCCGGAGCCGGAAACACCGGTGACGGCGACCAGGCGACTCAGGGGCACGTGGGCAGTGACGTTTTGCAGGTTGTGGAGCTTGGCGCCTTGGACTGTGAGCCAGTTGATGGGTTTGGTGGCCAATTGGGCACCCGGGGTCAGTTGAACAGCCTTGGCTGAGGAACCCGCATCGGATGAGTCTGGCGCGTCGACTTTGACCGACGTTCTGGAGATGGAGCGACTGGCGAGTTCAGCGTATTCTGCTGCGACGCGGGTACGCTCCGCCAGCTCGGTATTGGCGGCTTCGCTGGCGCTCAGTTGCGCTGCCAGCGCGGCGGCCTTCGCCGCTTTGACACTGACTTTCTTGCCCGGTCGAGCACCACCGTCCGCGGACGGGGTGGGTTCGCCGGGGGCCGATTTGGCAATCGCGAAGCGAGTGGTTGAGGCCCTTGGCGAACCCGTCTCATCCGCAGCGAGAGCAGCAGCATCCGTCGAAACCGACGCCTCAAACGACAACATACCCCGACGAGGCGCCAGCGGATGTTTCATCGCATGCAACAAATAACGCCCCGTCTGGGAATCAGCCGCGTTTTGCACATCCGCCACCGACCCCTGCGCCACCAGACGCCCGCCGCGCTTGCCCGCACTCGGCCCAATGTCGATGATGTGGTCCGCATGGCGGATGGTGTCCTCGTCGTGCTCCACCACCACCAGCGTGTTGCCCTTGTCGCTCAAGCTCTGCAAGGCGCCCAGCAGAATCTGGTTGTCACGCGGGTGCAGGCCAATGGTCGGCTCGTCCAGCACGTAACACACACCCTGCAAGTTGCTGCCCAATTGCGCGGCCAGGCGAATGCGCTGCGCCTCGCCACCGCTGAGCGTGGGCGCGCCCCGGTCCAGCGTGAGGTAGCCCAGACCCACTTGCTCCAGAAACTCCAGCCGCCCTTTGATCTCGGGCACCAGGTCACGCGCAATATCGGTTTCGCGCTGGCTCATGCGGCCGTGTTGTTGCAGCGTCTGTACCCACAGCCGGATGTCGGTCACGCTCAAACGCGCCAGCTCGGTGATGCCGATGCCATCAATGGCCGCTTTGGCATGCTGACCCAGCGTGGCATTACTGGCCAGCTGCAAGCCAAACTTCACGGCCCGTGCCGTGGCATTCAGACGCGTGCCCTGGCAGGTAGGACACGCGGTGTCCACCAGGTCCTCCACATCGGCCTCGGCAAAGGTTTGCTCGCGGCCTTTTGTCTCGTCATCGCGCACCGAATCATCAAACACCTGGCGCTGCTCGCGGGTGAGCTTGACGCCGGTGCCCACGCAGTCGGGGCACCAGCCGTGCTTGCTGTTGTAGGAAAACAGGCGCGGGTCCAGCTCGGGGTAGCTGGTGCTGCACACGGGGCAAGCGCGCTTGGTCGAAAACACGCTCAAGGTGCCCAGGCCCGCAGTCGGCGTGCCGGCCTGCATCAACTCCCGCAGGCCGCTCAAATTGCTCAGCACATGCACCACGCCCTTGCCATGCACCAGCGCATCGGCCAGCGCCTGGCGCAGGGCAGCTTCGTTCTCGGGCGAGACATCCAGGCTCATCACCGGCAGCTCAATCGTGTGCTCCTTGAACCGGTCGATGCGCGGAAAATTGGTGGTTGGCAAGAAGTTGCCGTCCACCCGCAGGTGCGTGTAGCCCCGTGGCCGCGCCCAATCGGCCAACTCGGTGTACACGCCCTTGCGGTTCATCACCAGGGGCGCCAGCAGACCGATGTGCTGGCCACGGTAGGTGGTGAGCAACTGCGCGGCAATGCTCTCGGGCGTTTGGGGTGCGACCGGCGTGCCGTCGTGGATGCAGTGCTGCGTGCCCAGCTTGACATACAGCAGACGCAGGAAATGCCAAACCTCGGTGGTGGTGCCCACGGTCGACTTGCGACCGCCGCGCGACAAACGTTGCTCGATGGCCACCGTGGGGGGAATGCCGTAGACCGCATCCACTTCAGGGCGACCTGCCGGCTGCACGATAGAGCGGGCGTAGGCGTTGAGCGACTCCAGATAGCGGCGCTGACCTTCATTGAACAGGATGTCAAAGGCCAGCGTAGATTTGCCGGAACCGGACACGCCTGTGACCACCGTGAATTGGCCGCGCGGAATGTTGACACTCAAGGACTTGAGGTTGTGCTCGCGGGCGTTGATGATCTGGATGCAATCTGATGCGGAAAATTTTTCTCCGGCGGGAGCGGGATGGGGGTCAGAGCCCAATTTCGTTGCCTGTTGTTGGTCGCCGGAAATATCGCTGTCCTGAATTGGGATCTGACCCCCATTCCTTGCGTCGCTCAGATCCGCCGTGGATACAGCGCGGCTCACCAAATACTTGGCGGAGGCTTCTCCCACCGCATGCACTCCACCCATCGCCGCCGCGTACTCCCGCAGGGCCAGGCCGGTATGCGACGTGGCGTGCTGCATCACATCCTCAGGGGTGCCATAGGCCACGACCTCGCCCCCGGCGTCGCCGCCTTCAGGCCCGAGGTCAATCAGCCAGTCAGCGGCACGAATCACATCCAGGTTGTGCTCGATCACGATCAGCGAATGGCCGGCATCCTGGAGCTTACGCATGGCGCGCATGAGCTTGGCAATGTCGTCAAAGTGCAAGCCTGTGGTGGGCTCGTCAAACATGAACAGCGTGCCGCGCTTGGCCGTGGCCTGGCGGCTGGCCGTGCTGCTTTTGGCCGCCTCGGCCAGAAAGCCCGCCAACTTGAGGCGCTGCGCCTCGCCGCCGCTGAGCGTCGGCACGGGCTGGCCCAGTTTCACGTAGTCCAGGCCCACGTCCATGATGGGTTGCAGGGCGCGGATCACATCGCGGTCGTGCTTGAACAGCTCGGCGGCTTCGCTGACCGTGAGATTCAAGACATCTGCTACGTTCA
>JBIIVW010000309.1:0-3909 GCA_044339205.1 Rhodoferax sp.
GCCACTTTGTGGGCAAAACCCGCCCTGCAGACTCCACCATTCAGGCTGGTGTGGGCCAGGTACAGGTGTGGCGCGATGCCAAGGCCGTCTTCAGCGCCAATCTGTTCGATTTGCACCAGGTCTGGGACGCCACCAGCTGGAAAATCTGCCAGTTGCGCGACAACCCTGCCTGCGCCGATGCCGAGCATGCGGCGGCGGGCGCGCCGTCTGACCCCGGTTTGCATACCCATGTGGTGTTGGAGGGCGAAGTTCAGCCGATTTTGAGTGATTTAGTGCCAAATCAGCCTCTAGCCGGCGTATCAAAAGGGGAAGGAGATGCTAATTTAATAGCAAGCCCTGCTTTGATGTTGTCCCGCCCCAAGGTGGCCGTGCTGCGCGAGCAGGGCGTGAACTCACATGTGGAGATGGCTTACGCCTTCACCGAGGCGGGGTTTGAAGCCTTTGACGTCCACATGACCGATTTGCAAACAGGACGCGCCAACCTGGCCGACTTTGCGGGCGTGGTGGCGTGTGGCGGATTCTCTTATGGCGACACGCTGGGCGCAGGCATTGGTTGGGCGCGCTCCATCACCTTCAACCCCGTGCTGGCCGATCAGTTCAAAGCTTTCTTTGGCCGAGGCGACACCTTTGGTCTGGGCGTATGCAACGGCTGCCAGATGTTTGCCGAGCTGGCCGACATCATCCCTGGCGCGCAAGACTGGCCGAGATTCACCACCAACCAGAGCGAGCGCTTTGAGGCGCGCCTCAGCATGGTCGAGGTGCTGGAGTCTCCTTCGTTGTTCTTTGCGGGCATGGCGGGCACCCGTTTGCCGATTGCCGTAGCGCACGGTGAGGGTTATGCCAACTTCAAACACCGGGGCAATGCCGATCACGCCATTGCAGCCATGCGCTTCACCGACAACTTCGGCGTGGCCACGGAGACCTATCCGTTCAACCCCAACGGCAGCCCCGGCGGCCTGACCGCGGTGACCACGGAGGACGGCCGTTTTACCGCCATGATGCCGCACCCCGAACGCGTGTTTCGCAATATTCAGATGAGCTGGACCCAGGGTGACCCGGCGGGTTTCAGTGCCTGGATGCAACTGTGGGTGAACGCGCGCAAGTGGGTGGGCTGACCTTGTCTGAGGCAACGCAAGCCCGCTGACAAAGCTCGGCGGGTTTCTTTGCGCTTTGTCAAGGGGGAACTAAAGCGCGCTTGGGTCAGGCGTGCGGCGTGTTACTGTTTAAAACTCAGATCAACCCGACTTTCGTCGCGCCCCGCAGGGTCAGGCGCGCCGGCGTGCCCATGGCATCCCAAGAAACACCTGGCTTCAACGCCCGCTTGTGGCGTCGCTTCCAAACCATCGCCCGGCCGTATTGGCGTTCCGACGAGCGATGGCGCGCCCGGGGCCTGCTGGCCCTGTTGATTGTGCTGCTTCTGGGGCAGACGGCCTTCAGCGTGCTGTTTAACCATGAGACAGGGGAATTCACCTCCGCCCTGGCGGCTCGAGACGCTGGGCGATTCTGGACTTCCATTTGGCACTACACCGCGATCCTGGTGGCTGCCGTGCCGATTTACGCCCTGTATTACTACGTGCGGGACACATTGGGGCTGCGGTGGCGCCGCTGGCTGACCGATCATTTTTTGAGCTGCTATTTTCACCAACGGGCCTACTACCGGCTGAACGGCGCCTGGGGCATCGACAACCCCGACCAGCGCATCGCCGAGGACATCAACAGCTTCACCCAGCAGTCGCTTTATTTTTCGATGATCCTTCTGGGGGCTGTGCTGGAGTTGGTGGCTTTTGCCGGTGTGTTATGGACGATTTCACGCGGTTTGGTGTATTTTTTGGTGATTTATGCCGTGCTCAGCACCGTGTTCACCGGCTCGGTGTTTGGTCGACGACTTATTGGCCTGAACTTTCTCCAGTTGCAACGTGAGGCCGACTTTCGCTTCAGCCTGGTGCGGGTGCGCGAGCACGCGGAGCCCATTGCTTTTCACGATGGTGAGGCGCGCGAGGTGGCCCTGTTGCAGCGCCTCTTCGGAGCCTTGTACGCCAACTACCAGCAGGTGCTGCGCTGGCAGTTCAGGCTCAACCTGTTCCAGTATGGGCACAGTTTTTTGACGATTTTGCTGCCCACCGTGATCATTGCCAACGACGTGTTGTCAGGCCGGCTGGAGGTGGGGCGAGCCATTCAGGCTGGTGGCGCCTTTGCGGCGATCTTGAGCGCGTTGACCGTGATCGTGGAGCATTTTGAGGGCTTGAGCCGCTTCTCGGCGGGGGTGGACCGGCTGCACGCCTTCTCGCAGGCGCTGCAGTCACCCACCAGGCTCACCGCAGGGGTTCAAGGCGAGGGCGAGGTCCCGCATCGGCAGATCCAGACCGTGCACGGGTTGGAACTGAGCCTTTCCCAGCTCACGCTGCTGACCCCCAACCGGGAGCACCTGCTGGTTGAAAACGTCAGCCTGACGGTGAGGGCGGGTGAAGGCTTGCTCATTGTCGGGCCCAGCGGCACGGGCAAGAGTTCCCTGTTGCGGGCAATGGCCGGCCTGTGGACCACCGGCTCGGGCGAGGTGATTCGCCCCAGCAGCCCTGACATGTTGTTTCTGCCCCAGCAACCCTATCTGCCGTTGGGCAATCTGCGATCCCAGTTGACCTACCCCCAAACCGGGCGTGCCATGGCGGACGAGGAGTTGCTGCGGTGGCTTGATCTGGTGAACCTACCCACCCTGGCCGAGCGCTTTGGCGGCCTGGAGTCCGAGCTGGATTGGGCCCGCGTGCTGTCGGTGGGTGAGCAGCAACGGTTGGTCTTCGTGCGGGTGTTGTTGGCCAAACCGCGCTATGTGTTGCTGGACGAGGCCACCAGCGCGCTGGATGCGGCCAACGAAGAGCGTCTCTATGCCCAACTGGCCCGCCTCTCCATTACCCCCATCAGCGTCAGCCACCATCCTGCGATCTTGAGACTGCACCGCCAGGTGCTGGAGCTACCCGGGGGTGGCCAGTGGACCTTGCACGCGGCCGCCAGCTACCGTTGGGCGGTATGAGCCTTGTGACCCTCGTGGGCCAGGCTATTGGCTGGCGTCTCTCTCCCGACCCATCGCCACGCGGAATTCCTCAAGGCGTTTTTCATAATCGGCCGCGTCGCCGTAGCTCAAAAACAGTTTGTAGCGGGAGTGCGCACCCAGGATTTTGCGGGCGTGTTTGATGGGGCAAAAGTATTGCTCGGTGCGGGCCAGAATTTCGGTCATATAGGCCATCAGGCCATTACCGTACTCGCAGTAAGCGCAGTGGAACTTCTCGATGAAATTCAGGTAACCCAGCTGGTAGCGGTCAAAAACGATGTAATCGCTGCGCTGTACCCTTTTCACCCCATAAATGGGGAAACAGGTGAACTGGTAAAAACTCACGCACAGGTCCAGCATCATCATCGGGATGATCATGGCGTAGATGATGGGCCCGGTGATCAGGTTTTGAGGCCGGTTGGTGACCAGCCAGCGAAAGAAATTTGTCTTGAGTTTGCGGTGTGCGTCTTTGACCGTGCGCTCAAACTCCACGCGCTTGCCATTGATCTGGAAGAACATCTTGCTCTCCTGTTCCTGGACTGCGGTGCGCAGGTCTTCCTCAAGCGTGGCCATTTGGGCCAGTAGTTGGGCAATTCGATCGTTCATGGAACTCCTGTCTCAGGGTGATGCCCACAGGACAGGGGCGGAGGCGGCGCTTGAGGCCGACCGTGGATTGACTACGGGTTACTGGACCGCCGGAGGCAGGGCCTGAAAAGACTGTATCGTAGCTCCGCCCAGCGGGGCGGTTTGCACCCGGCGCGCACCGTCAAAGCGACGGGCCCAGTAGGCGAGGCTCATGCTCTCGACCCTGACCTCGGCGCCCGGTTTGGGGGAATGGATGAACTTGCCTTCGCCGATGTAAATGC
>JBIIVW010000310.1:0-3900 GCA_044339205.1 Rhodoferax sp.
GAAGTCAACTTCTCCGACGAAGGCCCGCTTCGTCACCTCCACCTGGGCACCGAATGGATTCAGGGCTCCATGCTGATGGACGCGCCCACCGTGTTGTTTCATGAATACATCCAGCGCATGATGGCTTGGCTGTTGTTTGTGGAGCCGGGTTCGGTCACCAAACGCCAAGCCATGCAGTTGGGGCTGGGCGCGGGCTCACTCACCAAGTTTTGCCACAAAGAGCTGCGCATGAAAACCGTGGCCGTTGAGCTCAACCCCCAGGTGTTGACCGCCTGCAGGGGTTGGTTCAAACTGCCGGCAGACAACACCCGCATGCAGGTGGTGCTCAATGATGCAGCGCAGGAGATTGAAAACCCCAAATGGTGGGGCACGGTGGATGCCTTGCAGGTGGACCTGTACGACCACGAGGCCGCCGCGCCAGTGCTTGACAGCCTCCCGTTCTACAACAATTGCCACCGCCTGCTCACGCCCGAGGGCTGCATGACGGTCAATTTGTTTGGCCGGGCCTCCAGCTTTGCACGCAGCGTGGAGAAAATCTCCGCAGCGTTTGGTAAGGACGCCGTGTGGGCGTTCAAACCCACGCGTGAGGGCAACACCGTGGTGCTGGCCCAACGCACACCGAGCCGGCCCACGCGCGAGGTGCTCGATGCACGGGCCGAGATCATCCAGACGCAATGGGGCCTGCCGGCTGCCAAGTGGGTGCGCGTCTTCAAACCCCTCCCCAAATGAGTGCCACGCCCGCCAATGGCAGTGCCAAGTCCCCTGGCCCTGAGGTCTACCGGGGTCCGCTGGACTGGCGCCGCCTGGTGGAGTGGCTGCTGCGTGATGGTGTGATCAGCGGTGAGGAGGCCCAGCGCATTACTGCGCGTTGTGCCCAGGCCGAGAGTGTGCAGCACCCGTTGATTCGTCTGGCCAGTGTGTCGGTGCGCCGCGCCAGTGACGGCAAGCCGCTCGACATTGAGCTGCTTACCCAGTGGGTCGCCCAGCGCGCGGGCCTGGCCTATTTGCGTATTGACCCGCTCAAGGTCGATGTGGGCAAGGTGGCCGACACCATGAGCGCGGCCTACGCCGAGCGCCACAAGATATTGCCGGTGCAAGTGACCCCCAGTGAGATTGTGGTGGCTATCACGGAGCCCTTCATTACCGACTGGGTGGCCGAGGTGGAGCGCCAGGCGCGGCGCAGCGTGCGCCGGGTGGTGGCCAGCCCGCAGGAGATCCATCGCTTCACGGTTGAGTTTTTTGCCTTGGCCAAATCAGTCAAGGCCGCGAACAAGGCCGGGAGCGGCAACAGTGGCGGTAGTTTTGAGCAGCTGGTGGAGCTGGGTAAAACCAACAAGCAGCTTGATGCCAATGACCAGGGTGTGGTGCAGGTGGTGGACTGGCTCTGGCAGTACGCTTTTGATCAGCGTGCCAGTGACATTCACCTGGAGCCCCGGCGCGAGCAGGGCGTGATCCGCTTCCGTATTGACGGGGTGTTGCACCCGGTCTACCAGATGCCCATGGGCGTGCTGGTGGCCATGACCGCGCGCATCAAGCTGCTGGGTCGCATGGATGTGGTGGAGAAGCGCCGCCCGCAGGATGGCCGCATCAAGACCCGCAACCCCCGGGGTGACGAGGTCGAGATGCGCATCTCCACGCTGCCCACGGCCTTTGGCGAAAAGATGGTGATGCGTATTTTTGACCCCGACACCACCGTCAAGGACCTCGATGGCCTGGGTTTTTCAGCGCATGACGCCCAGCGTTGGGAAGCGCTGGTCAAGCGCCCCAACGGCATCATTCTGGTCACCGGCCCCACCGGGTCGGGCAAAACCACCACGCTGTATTCCACGCTCAAGCGCGTGGCCACCGAAGAGGTCAACGTCAGCACGGTGGAAGACCCGATCGAGATGATTGAACCTTCCTTCAATCAGACGCAGGTGCAAATCCAGCTCGATTTTGGTTTTCCCGAGGGCTTGCGCGCCCTGATGCGCCAGGACCCCGACATCATCATGGTGGGCGAAATCCGGGATCAGAAAACCGCCGACATGGCGGTGCAGGCCGCTCTCACCGGGCACCTGGTGTTCTCAACCTTGCACACCAACGACGCTCCCTCCGCCGTGACCCGACTCATGGAGCTCGGCGTGCCGTCCTACCTGATCAATGCCACGCTGCTGGGCGTGCTGGCGCAGCGCCTGGTGCGCACGCTGTGCAAGCACTGCAAGGTGCCCGACCCCGACGCGGCGCGCGAAACACTGGCCGAGGTCGTCAAGCCCTGGCAAATCAGCGGGGGTTACAAGCCCTTCAAACCCGTGGGCTGTGTGGATTGCCGCATGACCGGGTTCATGGGACGCATGGGTTTGTATGAGCTGCTGGTGGTGACCGAGGACTTCAAGCACAAGATTCAGCACGATCCCAATTCGGACGCGCTCAGACGCCAGGCCGTGGCAGACGGCATGCGCCCCCTGCGCCTGGCCGGCGCCCTGCGGGTGGCCGAAGGCGTGACAGTCCTTGAAGAGGTGCTTGCGGCAACACCTCCCCTGAGCTGAGAGCGTGCGGGCCGGCGCTTATCGGCCACCTCGAGAAGATGGCACTGATGTTGCGTGACAATTTGGGTCTTCTACCCATTTTTAGTCAGGCTGCTTTATGACCCACCCTTCGCGCATTCGCCCCCTCATTCTCCTGGCCGGTCTCACGCTGCTGGCCAGCCCGGTTGTCATGGCGCAGGCTGACAACTATCCTTCCAAGCCCATCACCATCGTGGTGGCCTATCCGCCGGGCGGCAGCACCGACCTGACCGGTCGCACGGTGGCCAACGAGCTGTCCAAAAAGCTTGGCGTCCCGGTGCTGATCGAGAACTTGGGCGGCGCGGGTGGCGCCATTGGCGCCCAAAAGGTCATCAATGCCGCACCCGATGGCTACACGCTGCTGGTCGGTGCGAACAACGAGATCGCCATCAGTCGCCTTGTCTCATCAGCCGTCAAGTACGAGTTGAAAGACTTCACCCCCGTCGGCTTGATTGCGACCCAGCCCATGGTGCTGGTGGCGTCTGCCCGCAGTGGCGTGAAGAATATGGACCAGTTCATGAGCTTGGTAAAGAGCCATCCTGGCAAATACAGCTATGGCAGTTCAGGCGTGGGCACGGCGCTGCATCTGGCCGGCGAAATGGTCAAGGATCAAGGCGGCTTGTTCATGACCCATATTCCGTACCGGGGCGTGGCTCCCTTGGCCAACGATCTGCTGGGCAATAACATTGACTTTGGTGTGTTTGTGCTTTCCAGCGGCTTGCCCCATATCAAAAGCGGCAAGGTGGTGGCCCTGGGCACCACCCAGGCCAAGCGATCGGCGGTGACGCCAGACATTCCGGCCCTGGCCGAAGCCGTCAAGCTCAAAAACATCGATATCAGCGTGTGGTTTGCCTTGATGGGTCCGGCCAAGTTGCCGGAGCCGGTGCTGGCCAAGCTCAAGAAAGCCCTGGCCGAGTCGCTGCAAGCCCCCGATTTGCGCAAAAAGCTGGAGGACTCTGGCTCCGCCATTGCGCCTCTGAACGTGGATATGCCGAAATTTTTGGCAGATGAGACCGCCAAGTACCAGCGGATTGTGGATTTCGCAAAGATCAAGGAGTGAGCATGGCTGAGCCACTGGTTTTTGAATTGTCGTGTCCGGATATTTCTGCATGGCGTGCAGGCAATGCTGGTACCGAAGGCGTGTGGTATTTTGACTCCGGCCTGCCGGGTCGCCATGTCATGCTCAATGCCCTGGTGCATGGCAACGAGCTGTGCGGTGCCTGGGCACTGAAAGGCTTGCTGGAGGCGGCCGTGCGACCACAGAGTGGCAGCTTGACGCTGGCCTTTTGCAATCTGGAAGCGTTTGACCGCTTTGACCCGGCCAGCCACGACGCCTCGCGCTTTGTTGATGAAGACC
>JBIIVW010000312.1:0-3895 GCA_044339205.1 Rhodoferax sp.
GCCGGCAAAGTGCTGACGTTGGCCCGCATCATTGCCAGCCGCTGCATGCCATGCGCCCATGGGGCCCCCGTCTTGCGCCTATTGATTATTGGTGAAGCCAGCGAGGCCCTGTGGCACACCGGCGTGGTCGATGTGCTACCCGCTTCAAAGTCACAAGACGCTCCCCTGCTGTCAGACACCACACTGGTCGGCCTGAGCGGTTGCACCGCCGTGCTCACCGAGCATGCCGACACCGCCCCCATTGGCATCCCCCATATTCAGCTCAACGACACCTTCGAACCCCAGGCCTGGTTTGCGAAATGGCTCCACAGCCATTCAACCGCCACCTCTTCATGAGACCTCGTCAAGTGTCTAAAACCTACCCCAAGACCAAAACAACGGCCAAGAGCCTGCTCGCGCGGCCAACCAACACGCCTGAGTTGCGTTGGGCTGGTGCGCTGCAAGGCCTGCATGGCCCACTGCTGCACGGCTGGTGCCTGGACACCCAGCACCCGGACAACCGCGTTGTGCTCGAAGTCTGCCTCAATGGCGAGCCCATTGGCAGCCTCATCGCTGACGTCGCCCGCACCGACCTCACGGCGCTTTTTGCCGACAGCCTGCCAGGCCAGCCCCCCTCAGACGCCTGCCACGGCTTTGTGGCCGACCTCGGCGCCCATGCCGACCAGCTCACTGGCACCTACACCGTTCGGGTCGCCAACACCACAACCCAGCTCGAGGGCCACCTTGACCAGGCCAAAACCCTCAGCCTGCCAGCCTCCGCAATCAGCAACGTCTTTAGCGATGGCGCCCTGCGCCTGCACGGCTGGGCAAAAGACCCCGCTGACGGCATACGCGTGATGAACATCCGCGCCTATGCCGGTAACGAGCTCATGGGTGAAACCACCGCCAACCTGCTGCACCCGGCCCTTAATTCGTACGCCGTTGGCCAACACGGCTTTCAACTCGATTTACCGCTGTCGCTGGCCGACGGACAAGTGCACTCCGTGCGCGTGGTGGATGACGCTGGCATGCCCCTCAATGGCAGCCCCATCACCGTGTGCACCTACGCCGCTGGCAGCAAAGCACTCTTGCCAGACCTGGCCGACGAACAGGGCCAACTGCTCACCCAGGTGATGGACACCCTGGAACGCTACGTACCCCGCAGCCTTGGCCTCCAGCACTATGCGCAATGGGCCCGGCAATTTGAAACCCCCGCCAGCAGCACGCCAACAGCCTCCACCCTGCGTGTGGGCCTCATCGTCACAGGTAACGCCACCCCGGAAGCCCTCCAGCGCACCCTGGACAGCCTGAAGCAACAAACCCACACGGCAACCCAAATTTTTGCAGCCCAAGACAAAGCCAAAAAGCCCAGATCATTTGCCAAGCTGCTGCAGCTGGCCCTGCAGGCGCCATGCGATGTGATTGGCTGCGTGCGTGCCGGTGACACCCTGGCGCCGCACGCCCTGGCCTGTGCGCTCGAAGGCTTTACGCTGCCCAGCGCCAGCGTGGTCTACACAGACAGCGAGTACCTCGGCCAACCCTGGTTCAAGCCCGCCTGGAACCCGGAGTACGCGCTGTGCAGCGACTACCCGCTTGAGCTCATGCTCAGCCGAACGTCCAGCATTCAGAGCATGGTGTCAGCGGCAGCCCTCCCAGACACCCCCCAGGCCTTGTCGTGGCAGCTACTCAGCCACCTCGGCTCACAAGGCGACACGGCCATTGTTCACATCCCCCGGGTGCTCTACAGCTTTCACAGCGTCCCGGACGCCGCCGAGCAACAAGCCCGCACCGCAGCCGCCCAGCAAGCCCTGCAAGCCACTGAACCCGAGGCCACGCTCAAACCGATGACGGCTGCGCCCGCCCACACGCTGTTTCAACCCCGCCAACTGCAGCGCCCTCTCGGCCCGGCAGATCAAAACCAAACCGTCAGCCTGATCATTCCCACCCGCGACCGGGTGGAGCTGCTCGAGCGCTGCATCACCACCCTGAAGCAATTCACGGCATGGCGCAAGCTTGAAATCATCGTGGTTGACAACGACTCCGTCCAAGCCAAAACCAAAACCTACCTGCGCAGCATCGCCAAACAGGGCGTCAAGGTCATTCAAGTGCCAGGGGCATTTAACTTTGCAACCCTGAACAACCTGGCCGTTGAAGCCGCCAGCGGCAGCATCATTGGCCTCATCAACAACGACATCGAAGCCCTGCATGAGGG
Source organism: Rhodoferax sp. (assembly GCA_044339205.1). Lineage (GTDB taxonomy): Bacteria > Pseudomonadota > Gammaproteobacteria > Burkholderiales > Burkholderiaceae_C > Rhodoferax. Next base: position 2,192 of record JBIIVW010000312.1, read on the forward strand.
ATGGCTCGACGAGATCGTCAGCCACCTCATGCGCCCCGGCGTGGGCGCGGTGGGCGCCAAGCTACTGTGGCCCAACGGCATGGTCCAGCACGGCGGCGTGCTGCTCGGCGTAGGCAACGTGGCTGGCCACTACGGCAACCGCCTGGCCGATGCCGACTGGGGCGACCACGGCCGCAACCAACTCACCCAACAGGTGAGCGGCGTCACTGCGGCCTGCCTCTTCATGCACAAACGCGACTACCTGGCCGTAGGCGGCATGGATGGCCGCACCTTCCCGGTCGCCTTTAACGACGTTGACCTGTGCCTGAAACTGCGCCAACTCGGCAAAACCATCCTCTGGACCCCGCACGCCCGCCTGCTGCACGCCGAATCCGCCAGCCGGGGCCATGAAGACACCCCCCAAAAACGCGCTCGGGCCCAGCGCGAGGTCGAGCACCTGCGCCAGCGCTGGGGCAGCGTGCTGCTCAACGACCCCGCCTACCACCCCAGCCTCAACCTCGACCCCCACAGCCACGCCTTTGGCGGCCTGGCCCTGCCACCGCGCCCGCGCCGGCCCCGGCTGGCCGGTCTTTTTGGCACAGCATCACACCAACCATGACACTGCAAGACCTCCCCACGCCTATGGCGCCCCTCCGCCAACTGCTCCACGTTGGCTGCGGCTGGGCTGGCCAAGACCGCCTGCCCAGCGTCTTCAAGACCGGTGGATGGCAAGAAATCCGGTTTGACATCGACCCCCAGGTCCAGCCCGACATTCTGGGCAGCATCACCGACCTTCAGGCTCTGGCAGACGCCAGCATGGACGCCATCTGGTCATCGCACAACCTGGAACACCTGCACTCCTTTGAGGTGCCTGTGGCCCTGGCTGAATTCAAGCGCGTGCTCAAGCCTGACGGCTTCGCCCTCATCAGCCTGCCCAACCTGCGCGCCATTGCCCGCCACATCGCCAACGACCAACTCACCCAGCCGCTGTACCAGTCTCCGGCAGGGCCCATCAGCCCATTGGACATGTTGTTTGGCCACCAGCCCTCGCAAGCTGCAGGCAACCACTACATGGCGCACCGCACCGGATTCACCGCCACCACGCTCGGCCAATCGTTGATGGATGCCGGTTTTCATGAAGTGCGCGTGCACGAAGGCAAGCGCTGGGACCTCTGGGCCATTGCCACCCAGCCCGACACCAGCCCCGCGCTGTTTGACCAACTCGCCGAGGTCATGCTGTGAACGTTCTGTTTATTCACCAAAATTTTCCGGGGCAGTTTGTCCACCTGGCGGCCAGCCTGGGTGAAGACCCCCGCAACCGGGTGGTGGCGCTCACCATTCACCAGCAACCGGCACCGGCAGGCGTCACCCTGCGGCCCTACACCCTGCTGCGTCGCCCTGCGCCCCAAACCCACCCCCTGCTGCAAGACCAGGAACACAAAATACTGCACGCCGAAGCCTGCGCTGCGGCAGCCCTGCAGCTCAAAAAAGAAGGCTTCGCGCCGGATGTCATCGTGGCCCACCCCGGCTGGGGTGAGGTCCTGTTCATCAAAGACGTCTTTCCCCAGGCCCGCCTCGTTATCTACTGCGAGTTTTACTACGCGCTAGAAGGCCAGGATGTTGGCTTTGACCCCGAAATCCCCCCCCTTACCTTTGAGCAACGCTGCCGCCTGCGCCTCAAAAACACCACCAACCTGCTCAGCCTGCAAGTTGCCGACGCCGCCA
>JBIIVW010000311.1:0-3895 GCA_044339205.1 Rhodoferax sp.
AGGCCAGCCCAAAGCAATCCAGGAAACTCTGGAGGGCCTGCGGGACAAGGACGGCACTTTGTTGATGGCGGGCATCTTTGCCGCCGTGCCCTATTGCATCGACCTGATTGGCGGGCCCTACCTGGAGACCGTGGATGCCGTGTGCAAGGCCTTCCGGCCCAAGTCTGCGCTTCGCGCCAGCACCCCGACCTGAATCAGCGCCCGGACGCTCTGGCACGACCGGCGCAATGGGCCTACTTGCCCATCAGCTCGTTGAATTTATCGGTCTCAAACTGCTCGCGCAAAGCCGCGTCACAGGGCACGCAATCTGTGGCAGTGCGGTTGGCCTGCAAAGTCTCGATGGCTTTCCACAAGAGGGCAATCTGATGTTCTTGCGAGCCCGCGTTGTCAATCAGCCCCCGCATGGCCTGGCTGAGCGGATCGTCGTTTTGGGTGACGCCATAGGCCGAAAACCCCATTTTTGAGGCCGCCTCTTCCCGCTTGACGTCCAGTTCTGCCTGAATGATGCGGGCGGGGTTGCCCACCGCCGTGGCCCCCGCAGGCACCGGCTTGGTGACTACCGCGTTCGACCCCACCTTGGCACCGTCGCCTACAGTGAAACCGCCCAGTACCTGCGCCCCGGCACCTACCACCACATTGCGCCCCAGCGTGGGGTGGCGCTTGGTGCCTTTGTAGAGCGAGGTGCCACCCAGGGTCACGCCCTGGTAAATGGTGCAACCATCGCCAATTTCAGCCGTCTCGCCCACCACCACCCCCATGGCATGGTCAAAGAACACCTGATTGCCAATCTTGGCGCCCGGGTGGATCTCGATGCCGGTGAGGAAACGAGTCACATGGGAAATAAAGCGACCCAGCCATTTCAAGCCGTGGTGCCAGCACCAGTGGGCCCGCCGGTGCAGGATCACCGCATGCAGGCCAGGGTAGCAAGTCAGAACTTCCCAGGCACTGCGGGCGGCGGGGTCGCGGTCAAGAATGCACTGAATGTCGGAACGAAGGCGTGAAAACATGCGCAAAGTCTAGCCCTTTGTCACCATCATTTTGGCAATGCCCCGAAGAATATGGATTTCCTCCTGGGTCACTCCCGCACGATTGAACAGCTGGTTGAGTCGCGGCATCAATTTTTTCGGTGCCTGCGGGTCGAGAAATCCAATGGCAATCAGGGAGCTCTCCCAGTGCGCCAGCATGCCGGCCAGTTGCTGGGCGTCAGCCGGGGCCCCGCCTGCGTGGCTGCTGGCAGACGCCGCGCTGTCAACCGCAACAGGTTCAGCTTCGGGCACCGCAAAACCGCCCAGCGCCAGGCGCCATTCGTAGGCAACCAGCTGCAGCGCCGCTGCCAGGTTGAGCGAGGCGAACTGCGGGTTGCTCGGGATGCTCAAGGCCACATGGCAACGGTAGACATCTTCGTTGCTCATGCCAAACCGTTCACAGCCAAACAAAAAGGCCATGCCCTGCGGCACTGCAGCACAGCCTGGAAGGTGTTCGATTTGCTCCGATTTATTGACTAAATCAGGCTCTAGCCGGCGTATCTCTTGGCCATCAGTATTCTTTTTCAATAGCAACTCAAAATGCTCGCGCGGCGTGCGGGTGGGCGGGCCAAAGTCACGCGGGGTCATCGCAGTGGCACACAGGTGGGTCATCCCAATCAGGGCCTCGTCCAGCGTGGCCACGATGCGCGCGTTTTTCAACACATCCAGGGCGCCGCTGGCGCGCTGGATGGTTTCTTCCCGGTTGAGCACATTGGCCCAGCGCGGCGCCACCAGCACAAGGTCATCAAACCCCATGGTTTTCATGGCACGGGCGGCTGCGCCCACGTTGCCAGCGTGGCTGGTGTTGATCAAAATAAAACGCGTTGACATGGTCGTTGTTCACTGGGTGCAACAAGGTCCGCAAGCGGACAAAACCGGGCAGCGAGCCCGGGCAGGTAAAATCTGCTTATATTGTCGCCGCCCGCATCGCCGGGCTGCCCCATCCCGCAAGCTCTTAAGAAAATCTATGGCCTCCCCCAACCTGCATCCCATGATCAACGTGGCCGTCAAGGCTGCCCGCGCCGCTGGCTCTGTCATCAACCGCGCTGCCCTTGACGTTGAGTCGGTTCGCATCTCGCAAAAGCAGGTCAATGACTTCGTTACAGAAGTCGACCAGGCTGCCGAGAAAGTCATCATCGAGACCCTGCTGACCGCCTACCCGGACCATGGCATCTGGGCCGAGGAGTCGGGTCGGGAGCATGGGGCTCCAAACTCGGACTTTGTCTGGATCATTGATCCATTGGATGGCACCACCAACTTCATCCACGGTTTCCCGGTGTATTGCGTGAGTATTGCCCTGTCTGTCAAAGGCAAGATTGAGCAGGCCGTGGTGTACGACCCCAGCCGCAATGATTTGTTCACCGCCTCCAAAGGTCGCGGCGCCTTCCTGAATGATCGCCGCCTGCGGGTCTCCAAACGCATTCGCCTGCAGGAAAGCCTGATCTCCACAGGGTTCCCGTTCCGCCCGGGTGACGATTTCCCTACCTATCTGAAGATGATGAGCGACATCATGCCCAAAACGGCCGGTCTGCGCCGCCCGGGTTCTGCGGCTCTGGACCTGGCCTATGTGGCAGCAGGGTACACAGAGGGATTTTTCGAGACCGGCCTGCAACCCTGGGACGTGGCGGCGGGCTCGTTGCTGGTGACCGAGGCCGGTGGCCTGGTTGGCAACCTCACCGGCGACGCCGACTTCCTGGAGCAAAAGGAGTGCGTGGCCGGCAACCCGCGCATTTACGGTCAGCTGGTGAGCATTCTGGGCAAGTACAGCAAGTTTGCCGGCGCGGGGGACAAGGCAGCGGTTCGCCAGGCCGTGGCCGAACTGCACGACAGCCAGGCGATATTGCCTACCGACGACACTCAGGCGGGTTAAAGGGGCATGGCCGTCTGATCCAGCCCGAGTTGGTTGAGCGGCAGCGGCCGCCCAAACAAATAACCCTGGAACATTCGGCAACCGTGGCCCTTGAGGAAATCACATTGCCCCTGGGTCTCGACGCCTTCGGCGACAACGGACAGGCCCAAGGCCTGACCCAGCGTCAGCACGGTCTGGGCAATGGCTGCATCGCTGGCATTGGTCAGCGCATCACGCACAAACGATTTGTCGATTTTGAGTTGCTCCAGGGAGAGCTGCCGCAGATAAGCCAGCGACGAGTAGCCGGTGCCAAAGTCATCGAGTGAAAACCGCAAACCAACGGCTCTGAGTTCATTCATTTTCCGGATGGCATCTCCCATGTCATCCACCAGCAGGCTCTCGGTAATTTCCAGCCTGAGCAGCCTCGGGTCCGCACCGCTGCGCTCGATCAGGGACAGCACCTCGGAGACGAAATCGGCTTGCCGAAACTGGCGAACGCTTACGTTGACCGCCAGGGTCAATTGCGCCGTGTGCAGTTGCCTGGCCCAGGCGGCCAACTGCTCACAGGCGGCACCCAGAACCCATTGCCCCAGGGGAACGATCAGCCCGGTTTGCTCGGCCAGGGGAATGAAGTCACCCGGCATGACCATGCCGCGCTGCGGGTGCTGCCAGCGAGCCAGCGCCTCAAAACCCATCACCCGTCCGCTCTCATTGACCACGGGCTGGTAATACAGCAACAGCTGCTTGCACTGCAAGCCCTGGCGCAGGTCGGACTCCATCAGCGCGCGTGCAGCCACCACGGTCTGCATTTCAGGGTCATAAAACCGCAAGGTGTTGCGGCCTGCTGCCTTGGACTGGTACATGGCCAGATCAGCCCGCTTCAGCAATTCATCAATGCCCAGCTGATGGTCATCAAACAGCGTGATGCCAATGCTGGGCGTGCTGTGGTGCTCCTGCAGGCCCAGGCGGTACGACTGGTTCAGGTTCTGCAGGATTTTTCGACCAACGCTTTCGGCCTGGG
>JBIIVW010000313.1:0-3887 GCA_044339205.1 Rhodoferax sp.
ACGCGGCAGGCGGGCCACCCCACGCTGGGCCACGCGGCTCAGCGCGCCCTGCCGGGCTGATCGCCGGGCCCCGCTGATGCCTATTGCCGCGCCGTGCGGTGATTGGCCGGCAGCGCCTGCGGGTAACTGGTGCGAAACGGGTTGATGTCCAGCCCACCCCGGCGGGTGTAGCGCGCGTACACCGCCAGCTTGAGCGGCTGGGTGCGGCGCCAGATGTCCATGAAGATGCGCTCCACACATTGCTCATGAAACTCGTTGTGGTTGCGAAAACTCACCAAATATTGCAGCAGGCCTTCCTGGTCAATGGGGGCGCCGGTGTAGCTAATCTGCACGCTGCCCCAATCCGGCTGGCCTGTGACCAGGCAATTGCTCTTGAGCAAATTACTCACCAGCACTTCACTCACCGGGGCTTCATCGGGTAGCACTTTGATCAGTTCGGGCGCCGGGGTGTAGTGGGTGCACTCCACATCGAGACGGTCCAGACTCAGGCCTTCCAATTCATAAACAGGCTCCCGGTCAAACTGTTCAGGCATTAAGAGCCTCACGCCAATCGAGGCCGGGGCCACCCCGGGCCGGGCGGGGTCGCGCCAGGCGGCTTCGCTCAGGTCGGCCCGCAAGCACGCCTTGACCGCGTCAGCGTCAGCAAAACGGGTGTTGTTGAAGCTGTTGAGATAAAGCTTGAACGACTTGCTTTCAATGATATTGGGCGTCTCGCAGGGCACGGTGATGTGCGCCAACGCCACTTGTGGCTTGCCGCGCAAATTGAGCCAGCTCAACTCAAACGCGGTCCACATGTCGGCACCAAAGAAAGGCGCCTCGGCGGCGACACCAATTTCTGCCCGCTTGCCCGCGCGCGGGATGGGGAACAGCAGGGAGGCATCGTACTGGTCGATATAACTGGCGCTTTTGCCCAGCAGGGAGTTTTCAGGTGTGTTCATGGCTTGGGAAAGGAAGGGAAAGTGGCGGTGGAAATGACAGTAGACATAGCTCTTGAAGCGGCCATGGCTCAGGGGTTGGCTGCAGCCGCAACACGGGCATTTGCGCCCTTCAAATGCGCCAACAAGGGAGGAATCAAAAGCGTCACCACACCGGGCGGCAGATCGTGGCCCATGCCCTCAATGCCAAACAGTTGGGCACCCGCAATGCGCCGGGCCGTGTCTTCGCCACAGGCATAGGGCACCAGCGGGTCGGACTTGCCGTGTACCACCAGCGTGGGCACGCGCACCCGGCTGAGCTGGGCTGCGCGCGTCACGTCGGCCATGATGGCCAGCATCTGGCGTAGGGTGCCCACGGGGTAAAAACCCCGCTCAACGCCTTTGTGGATGCGCTCGTGCAACTCTGCCTCGGGGGTCACAAAGCCGGGGCTGCCAATGACCTTGAACAGCTTGACATAGTGCGCCACCAGCGACGCAGGCCGGTGGTCGGTTGGGCGTTTGAGCAAGGCGCGCAGCACCTCGGGCCGGGGCGGCGGCAGGCCGCGGGCGCCGCTGGTGCTCATGATGCTGGTCAGGCTCAGGGTGCGGGCTGGCGCCATCAGGGCCACGCGCTGCGCAATCATGCCGCCCATGCTGGCGCCCACCACATGCGCTCTCCCAATGCCCAGGGCATCCAGCACACCGACCGAGTCAGCCGCCATGTCCGTGAGGCTGTAAGGGGCGCGCGGTGTCAGGCCTAGCTTGTATTTGATGCCCTGCCACAAGAGGTTGGGCTTGCCCAAGGCTTCAAAGCGGTGGCTCAAGCCCACATCGCGGTTGTCATGCAGCACCACGCGGTAGCCGGCATCCGTGAGCGCCTGCACCAGGGCTTGCGGCCAGGCCACCAGTTGCATGCCCAGGCCCATGATCAGCAGCACCACGGGACGCACCTCACCCGGAGCCCCGGGACCGGTATCAAACACCTCAATATCGATGTTGTTTGCTCTGATTTTCATAAGCTGACTCCTTATATCGTGCCGGCTAGAGGCTGATTTACCCTAAAAATCATGGATTTTGACGACGCCGGAACACCAGGCGCTCTGGCTCGGAGACTTGGGCGTCAAAGGCGTAGCCCTCGGCGTCAAAGCCCTCCAGCTGGTGCGGCGTGACCACCCGGCGCATGGCGGCATAGCGGGCCATCAGCCCGCGCGCCCGTTTCGCCATGAAGCTGATGATCTTGTAATCACCGTTGCGGTACTCCTGAAAGACGCATTCAATCACCTGGCCCTTGAGTGCCTTGAGGTCCACGGCCTTGAAATACTCCTGCGAGGCCAGATTCACCACCACCGGCGACACATCGCGCTGCAAACGCTCGTTCAAATACACAGACAACTGCGCGCCCCAAAACTTGTAGAGGTTGTTGCCCCGTTCGTTGGGCAAAGACGTGCCCATCTCCAGCCGGTAGGGCTGCATGTAGTCCAGCGGGCGCAGCACGCCGTACAAGCCACTCAAGATGCACAAGTGATCTTGCGCCCAAGCCAAGTCGTCGGACGCCAGGGTTTTGGCGTCCAGCCCCTCGTACACGTCGCCATTGAAAGCCAGCACGGCCTGTTTGGCGTTTTGGGAGGTGAACGTCGGGCGCCAGGCGGCATAGCGGGCCACATTCAGCCCGGCCAAGGCGTCGCTGAGCTTCATCAGCGACGCAATCTCTTGGGGCGACTGGGCCTTGAGTATCTCAATCAACTCGGCCGATTGCGCCACAAACAGGGGCTGCGTGTGCGGCACGGCCCGGGGCGCGGGGTCAAAGTCGAGGGATTTGGCAGGAGACAGGAGAAACAGCATGGTGACCTTGACCCCGTAGACAGGGCGGCAAATAGTTGAAAGCGTTCACAGGGAAGCCCTGATTATCGTGAAGCACGGCCTTCTGCCAGCGAATGGGATCAAAGTCCACAACCGTCGTCGAATAAAATCGGCGGCTTCCAGCCAACCTCCACAGCGGCACGACCCACAGGTGTGCCGCCTACACCTTCATTGGCCCAAACAGGCTCTGAAGGCCACAACGCTTAAACACCATGACCGACGCATTGCAACAACCCGGCTTAGAGAGCCTCTCCAAATCATTTGAGCCTGCGGCCCTGGAAGCCCACTGGGGCCCGGAGTGGGAACGCCGTGGCTACGCCATCGCCGGCCATCGGGGCACGGGACAACCTCAGGTCGACGCCGAGTCGTTCGCTATTCAACTCCCCCCGCCCAATGTCACTGGCACCCTGCACATGGGCCATGCGTTCAACCAGACCATCATGGACTCGCTCACCCGCTACCACCGCATGCTAGGTGACAACACGGTGTGGGTTCCGGGCACCGACCACGCCGGCATTGCCACCCAAATTGTGGTGGAGCGCCAATTGCAGGAGCAAAAGGTGAGCCGCCACGACCTGGGCCGCAAGAACTTTGTGAGCAAGGTGTGGGAATGGAAAGAGAAGTCGGGCAACACCATCACCACCCAAATGCGCCGCATGGGCGACAGCGTGGACTGGAGCCGTGAATACTTCACCATGGACCCCAAGCTGTCCAAGACCGTGACCGAAACCTTCGTGCAGTTGTATGAGCAAGGCCTGATCTACCGTGGCAAGCGTTTGGTCAACTGGGACCCGATCCTGCAAAGCGCGGTCAGCGACCTGGAAGTGGAGAGCGAAGAAGAAGACGGTTCGCTGTGGCACATTCTCTATCCCTTTGCCGACGGCCCACAATTGGTCAATGGCGAGATGGCCCCCGGCCTGGTGGTGGCCACCACCCGACCCGAGACCATGCTGGGCGACGTGGCCGCCATGGTGCACCCTGAAGATGAGCGCTACCAGCACCTGATTGGCAAGCACGTCACCCTGCCCTTGTGCGGGCGCACCATTCCCGTGATTGCTGATGATTACGTTGATAAAGCCTTTGGCACCGGTGTGGTCAAAGTCACGCCGGCCC
>JBIIVW010000314.1:0-3883 GCA_044339205.1 Rhodoferax sp.
TACACATACAACTCAGTGTCGGCGCGGCCCGACATCGCCGCCACAATGGCGCTGCGCGCCTCAGCCGGGCAAAACTGATCGTTCTCCGCAATGTGGAGCACCAGGCGCCCCTTGATCTGGGTGGCTTCATCCAGCGCCTTCTCAATACCCACCCCGTAGTAGCTCACCGACACGGCGGCATCGGTGCGGCAAGCGGCGAGGTAGGCGAGCTTGCCACCCAGACAAAAGCCCAAGACTCCCGCTTCGCCAACACACTCCGGACGGACCCGCAGCGCATTCAGGCTGGCCTGGATGTCGTCAACCCCTTTGTCCTCGCTGAAGCCCTGGTAGTAACCAAACGCCCGTTGCCAGTCCGCCGGGGTATAGCCCAACTGCACGCCAGCCTCTTGTCGCCAAAACAGATCAGGCACCAAAACCACATAGCCTTCAGCGGCGTAGGCGTCGGCCGCATCGCGCATGGTCTGGTTCACGCCAAAAATCTCCTGGGCAATCACCAAACCCGGACCCTTGCCCGAAGGCGGGAGCGATAGGTAAGCCTGAAAGCTGCCGCTGGCATCGCTCGCAGCGATATCGATCATCTGATGTGTCATGTTAAAGGTCTCCGTAATGGGACTCACAGGGTAGCAGAGCCCACGTCAAACCGCCCACCCACTGCACACCCAGTGGAGGCGTCAGGGTTTGTCTATAAAATTCCCGGCTTGATTCACTCTTTTGGCGCTTTTCTTTGCGCCTCTTATGGAAATAGCCATACTTTTCGCCCTCATCCTGCTCAATGGCGCCTTTGCCATGTCAGAAATCGCGCTGGTCACCGCGCGCAAAGCCAGACTCCAAAAGCTGGTTGATGAGGGCGACAGCGCGGCCATCGCAGCCGTCAAACTGGGGGAAGACCCCACCCGCTTTCTCTCCACCATCCAGATTGGCATCACCTCCATTGGTGTGCTCAACGGTATCGTCGGTGAGGCAGCGCTGGCACCCCCATTGGCGCAATGGCTGATGACACTGGGGCTGCAAGACCCCTATGCCTCGTACGCAGGCACCGGCCTGGTGGTGGTGCTGATCACTTATTTCTCCATTGTTCTAGGTGAACTGGTGCCCAAGCGCCTGGGGCAAGCCAACCCTGAGGCGGTGGCCCGGCTGGTCGCCAAACCCATCAATTTTCTGGCAACGGCCACCAAGCCCTTTGTTCGCCTCCTGTCGGGCTCCACCAAGGGCTTGTTGCGCCTGATGGGTGTCAAGGACGGCACAGGCTCCAACGTCACCGAGGAAGAGATCCACGCCATGCTGGCTGAAGGCACCAGCGCGGGGGTGATTGAGTCCCATGAACACACCATGGTGCGCAATGTGTTTTTGCTGGATGACCGGCAGATCGGCTCCCTGATGGTGCCCCGGGGTGACGTGGTGGTGCTGGATACCCGGCTGAGCTTTGAAGACAACCTCAAACGCATCGACTCCTCGGACCATGCCCGCTTTCCCGTGGTGGAAGGCAGCATGCAGAACATTTTGGGCATTGCCAACGCACGCCAACTGCTGTCGCTCGTGGCTCATGGCGGTGTGCCGGATTTGAAACACAACATGCAGCCCCCCTTGTACGTGCCGGAAACACTCACCGGGATGGAGTTGCTGGACAACTTCCGCTCCTCCGATGTGCACATGGCCTGTGTGATTGACGAGTACGGTGAGGTGCAGGGCATCGTCACACTGAAAGATTTGATTGAAGCCATCACCGGCGAATTCCAGCCGCGGGACCCTGAAACCTCCTGGGCGGTGCAACGACAGGACGGCTCCTGGTTGCTGGACGGGCATATTCCGGTGCCTGAATTGAAAGACCGCCTGGGGCTGAGCAGCGTACCCGAAGAGGAGCGTGGGCGCTACCACACCCTCAGCGGCATGATGATGCTCTTGACCGGACGGCTCCCCAAGGTCGCGGACACCATTGAATGGCAAGACTGGAAGTTCGAGATCGTGGACATGGATGGCAAGACCATCGACAAAGTGCTGGCCACCTTGATCCCGGCCGAAACAGAGGCCACCGATTCAGCGAGCTAAGCGGCTCAGACGTCCTCAAACACCACTGAATTGCCGCCCGCCTTTTTAGCCCGGTACATGGTCCAGATCTGTCAACATGACCATGAATTCGTCACCCCCCAAAAGCGCGACCGTGTCACTTTCGCGCACGCATTGGTTCAAACGCTGGGCCACCTCGATGAGCAACGCGTCGCCAGCCTTGTGCCCGGGCGCGTCATTGATCGGTTCGAGCTTGTCCGGATCAAGGAACATCAAGGCACCAAAACTGGCTCGGCGTTTGCTGGCCTTCAGGGTCTGGCCCAAACGGTCGTCGAGCAGGCGCCGGCTGGGTAGCCGGGTGAGCGGGTCGTAAAAGGCAAGCTGACTTTTTGTATGACAACTTTGACAAGAATTTACCATAGCGCATGGGCATGAACAGGGAGCTGTTCACCGCCTTGCGAAGCTGCTCTACAAGGACTGCACCCGCGCCATGTCCGGGCGCCGCAGCCAGGCCGCCAACTCATCCGCCAACTGGGTGCTGGCCGAGGTAGCAGCGGTCCAGGCCTTCACTCGACCCGCCAAATCGTGACCATAGTGGGTGAAATCGGTGCGGTCGGGTAACTTGCCGTGAGGCAGGGTTTTGATCCACTCCGGGTTGGGCGCCAGCAGAACCATGGTGTCCAGAAAGTGGGTTGATTTATGACGCCAGGTGAGATGCTTGTCGAGCCAGCCAGGCACCACTGCTTTTTGGAAATGCGGATAGAGAACCAAGCCATTCTTACCTCTGGCCGACGTATCCATTGCCTCAGAAGCCAATATTTTTGAGTTCTTTCTTTCTGCGGCGTAGTTCAGATGCAGGTGATAGTCGGTCAGGCCACCATCCCAGTAGGCGCCAGGCGGAGCGCCTGGAATGTCGTGAATGGCCTGCAACACAAAGGGAATGGAGCAACTGGCCTGCAGGGCAGACTCAAAATTGACGGCGCTCAAGTCGACCTGGTGCGTAAGGTAGTCCTGGGTGCCAAACGGAAGCACTGTCTGCTGGGCAGAGAAAACCACACGCTCCAGCAAGGCACCCATGGCCGGGCGATGCACCGCATTGGCCAGGAAGGCACCCACATAGCCCAGAGGCGTGCGCCATGGGTGCTCACGCCCCAGCAGGTGTCGCCCGCGCGACGTAACGATATGCAGTTGGTAGCGAGGGTGGTTCAGGATTTCACCGATTCGGCCATCAAAAAATGACCGCAGGTTACGCCCGAACAGCTCACTTACGAAGGCCGCGCTGGGCCGTTTTTCCCCCGCTTGCGTCGGAAAATGCTGGTGAATATAGTCATGCTCCAGCCGACTCAGCGCGGCTGCGGGGTCATTCAGGCAGGCCGTAGCCATACGCCAGGCACCAATCGACGCGCCCACCAAATGCACCGACTGCGTGCTGGTGGCCAGCCACTCCCCAAAGATGTAGCGGTCAAGCGGCCCGAGAATCAGGCCTTTTGGCCCACCGGCCGCCCCCGGTACCGTGCCGATGTCTTGAGGCTGCAGGCCGTTTTTCTGAAGATGCGCCCGAGCAGCCGGGCCGGCATAGATCTGGAGTGCGCGCATGGGCTGGCTAGAGGAGCTCACGCCCCGGCGTTTGGGCCAGCCAGTCAATCGGGTCTTGTTGCAGCACCATGTCGATGTCCAACCCCAGCACCTCGCCCACCGGGCCCGGAAACGTCACCGCCAGGGCCTGGACCGACAGGTCAGCCTCGCGCCCCCGGGCGCGCCAGCTGGCCAGGTGGATCACTCCGGCCAGCGGCTCATAGGCTTCGTTCTCGAACGGCTCGACCTGGTACGCCAGGGCGTCCACGATGGTTTGCGGTAAGTGCCATTGCTGCGCATAAGC